>PKXA01000112.1 GCA_003133325.1 Acidimicrobiaceae bacterium
CACAGATCGGCGTGCCAGGATGTATGAAACGCGCTCGAAGAGATGTCATAGCCCTCTCTGTGGCGGTCCATCTCGCCCGATAGAGGACCTCAACATCAATGCAACAGTGCCCGTATGGATAGCTCGGTAGCAGGCCATAGACACTCCACCGAAGTCAATCGCTTCTTTCAGAGGAGGTCTCATGCCCGACCGTAGTGTCGTAGTGATCACTGGCGCATCAGCAGGAGTCGGACGGGCCACCGCAAAGGCATTTGCTGAGAACGGCTTCAACGTTGCCCTACTGGCTCGGGGCCAAGCCGGACTCGAGGCAGCGTCGAAGGACGTGACCGACGCGGGCGCCCGGGCTCTGACTATCCCGACCGATGTGAGTCAGTTCGTGGAGGTCGACGCCGCCGCCACCAAGGTGGAAGAGCAGCTAGGACCGATCGACGTCTGGGTCAATAATGCGATGACCACGGTCTTCGCTCCTTCATGGGACACCAAGCCGACGGATTTCCAGCGGGCGGTGGAAGTCACCTTTCTCGGTCAGGTCTGGGGAACACAGGCCGCGCTCGCCCGTATGCGCCCCCGGGATCGAGGCAACATCGTCAACGTCGGCTCCGCCTTGGCCTTCGTCGGGATTCCTCTGCAAGGGGCCTACTGCTCGTCGAAGTTTGCGTGCCGTGGGTTCTTCGAATCCACACGAGCGGAACTCCTGCACGAAGGCAGTCACGTGCACTTGACCATGGTGCATCTGCCTGCGGTCAATACCCCTCAGTTCGACTGGTGCGAGACAACCCTCGACCGGCACCCCCAACCGGTGGCCCCCATTTACCAGCCCGAGGTTCCTGCCAAGTACATCCTGCAGGCTGCTCTCGACGGGCGTCGATCGAAGACCCTCGGATCCTGGAACAAAATGCTCGTATTCACGGACACCCTCTTTCCTGGGTTCGGGAACCAGTACGCGGCCCTGGCCGCGTGGGATGGCCAGCTCACTGATCAGCCACTGCAAAATGATCGACCCTCAAATCTGCATGAGCCGGCCGATGTCGAACGCGATTTCGGCGCCCACGGCATCTTCGACTCCAGAGCCGGCGGCTTCATGGATCCGAGCTTCCTGCGCACACTTCCCGGCACCGCCGGTGTGTTCGCGCAGGCGCTGGGGCGGACGGTCGCAGAGAAGTGGCGGCTGACGGCGACCAAATGGAGGGTCCGTGCGGCGAGAACTCGGTCGTGATGATCTACCAGCATCAGCTTCACCTCCGACGTCAGGCCCATCTGCGGTGATCAAACCGGACTGGAATACCGACTGCTGATGGGTGGTCGAACCGCCGACCCTGTCCCTATTGAGGACCACGCGGTGTTGGATAGTGGACGGCACTGTTGCATTAGGTGCGATCTCGCTTGTATGCCAAGGGGCTCGTGCCCAAGACATCTATGGACGAGTCTGTCGGAGTGAAGCATCTCCGTCTCATCCGACCCATCAAGGCGCCCATGTCGGCGTTCGCCGGATTCAGGTTCCCTCCAGAGGTCATCTTGATCGCCGTGCGCTGGTACCTGCGCTACGGACTGTCGTACCGTGATCTGGAGGAGCTCCTCGCTGAGCGCGGCATCGAGGTCGACCACGTCACCCTGTTCCGATGGGTCCAGCGGTTCACGCCGTTGCTGGTGGAGGCGCCCCGGCCATGCCGGCACAGCGTGGGTGGTCACTGGTTCGTTGACGAGACCTACGTCAAGGTCTCCGGGTCCTGGCGATACGTCTACCGGGCCGTCGACCAATACGGGCAGGTCATCGACGTGCTCTTATCCAAGAAGCGAGATCTGCAGGCCGCCACGGCGTCCTTTGCCACGGTGATCACCTCCCACGGCGAGCCGGCTGAGATCACCACCGATCGGGCCCACGCCTTGGTCCGGGTCATTGCGGAGCTCCTGCCGGCCGCACTTCACGACACCACTCAATATGCCAACAACCGAGTCTAAGCAGACCATGGGCGCCTCAAGGCCAGGCTTCGTCCGATGCGGGGCCTCAAACGGGACAGGAGCGCCAGCGTGATCATCGAAGGCCATGCCTTCATCCAGAATCTGCGGCGAGGACACTATGGACTCGGGGTCGATGCACTTCCCGGAATGACCATCGCCGCGGCGTTTGACGAGCTCGCGCTCGTCGTCTGACCTGCAAGTCCCACGGGGCCGACAAGATCGCGACTGAAGATCGGCTAACGCAACAGAGTCCGCCGAAGTGGCGATCGACGTTGGGGAATGCTTTATGGGGGTAGCGCTTCTGAGAAAGTACCGGAGTCCGCGAGTGATCGACTCCACAGCGTTTCTTGTCCACCCGCGCCCGCCTCATCGGAGGGACCGCGGGAAATCACTGGCTGTTATACCTTCTTCTCAATGGATCTTCACGACTGGTTCCTGCGCCCGAGCGAGCGAGGCAATCCGGACACCAAGATCGACTCTGGGCATCGCGATCACGCTGCGTGGACGGAGGGAAACGACGTACAGGTTTTGGTCCATGGTGCGACATATTTCGCGCACCTAAAGGCTCTCCTATCCGAACTCGGCTCAGGCGACGAGGTGCGGTTTACCGATTGGCGAGGCGATGGAGACGAGAGCATGGAGGGGGGTCATTTAGATCTTTCAACGCTCTTGGAAGGCGTGTGCAAGGGGGGAGTGGATGTTCGCGGGCTTTTATGGCGTTCGCATAGCGACCGAATGTCGTTTTCCAAGAAAGAGAATCTAACTCTGGCAGAGCGGGTGAATAGAGCCGGGGGCGAAGTTCTGCTTGATGAGCGAGTTCGGAGGGGCGGTTCGCACCATCAGAAGTTGGTCGTTATCAGGAGTCGAGAGTCACGCGAAAGGGATGTGGCGTTAGTCGGAGGCATCGACCTGAGCCACGGGCGTCGTGACAACGGCAGGCATCGAGGAGATCCGCAGGCGGTGAAACTCGATCGTCGATACGGACCTCGTCCTCCCTGGCACGACATTCAATTGGAGATTCGCGGACCCGCAGTCGCCGATCTTGACTTCACCTTCAGAGAGCGCTGGGAGGATCCGACGCCGTTGAACCATGCCTCTCGCCCAAGGGCTTGGTGGTCTCGAGCGGCATCCCGAGACCGGGTGGCTCGTCCCCTGCCCCCGGTTTTGCCTAGTCCGTCCAACGTGGGCCACCATGCCATCCAGGTATTGCGGACCTATCCGCAGCGAGAAGTTCGCTACCCGTTTGCCTCCCAGGGCGAACGCAGTATCGCTCGAGGATTCGCCAAAGCAATCGCCCGAGCGCGGTCACTGATCTATATCGAGGATCAGTACCTGTGGTCGACAGAGATAGCTCGGATCCTCGCTGGCGCCCTGCGAAAGCAACGTGAACTGCAATTGATTGCCGTTGTCCCTCGCTACCCCGACAAGGACAGCCGAGTCGCTGGGCCGCCGGCCCGACTGGCACAGACCCGAGCAATTGCACTGTTACAAGCTGCGGGCGGCCACCGGGTCGGCATCTACGACCTCGAGAATGAGGATGGCACGCCCATCTACGTGCATGCCAAGGTGTGTGTGATCGACGACGTCTGGGCGCTTGTTGGATCTGACAATCTCAATCGGCGGTCCTGGACCCACGACTCTGAGGTGTCCTGCTCGATTCTCGACGCACAACTCGATGATCGAGTACCGCTCGATCCGGCAGGGCTCGGTGATGGCAGCCGTCGATTCGCCCGCGATCTTCGTGTACAACTGTGGGCGGAGCACCTGAAGCGCTCACCCAGTGATGTCACCCTCCTCGATATCCAGAGCGCTGCGGATCTTTGGAGGAGCAGCGCCTTGGATCTCATGCATTCGAAGGTCGCAGTGGGCGGAGGGGAAGAACCGCCCAGTCGAGTGCGCGCCCACGAAGTTGAACCCGTGTTGCCGCGGGACAGGGGGTGGGCCGAGCTTGCATACCGCTTGGTCTTCGATCCCGATGGGCGACCCCGCGACTTTCGAAAGCGACGCGACTTTTGATCGGGCCAGTGCTGTATTCCGAGTTGGCCACGTGGGGCAATGGAGTAACGAAGGGGGAGTTCGGTGAATGTTCCACCTCCGAGCTGACTGCGGAATGTTGCAGGAATTCGTTGCTTCAAGGTGAAGGGCGCCAAAACCCTAATTGTGCCCCTGGACTGGCACTTCTCGTTGGGACTCGAACATCGTTGAGCGTGGCCTTCTCGCTCCTCTCTATCGGACTGTGTCGGATCCTCGGCCTTGTCGTGTCGCCCGGCGCACGGAGTCGGACAAGGGCATCGAGATCATGGTGCTTCGTCACCAGGTGTGTGCTCTCGAACGCCAGCTCCACGCCTGGGTTCGCTACCGTCCTGCCGATCGAGCGATCCTCGCGGCACTCAGCCGACTGCTGCCTCGCGAGCGGTGGCGCTCCTTCCTGGTCACCCCGGACACGCTGCTGCGGTGGCACCGGGACGCGGCCAAACAGAAGTGGCGCAGGTGGCGGAAGCAGCGTGGCCCCGGTCGGCCGCCGCTGAGCGACGAGTTGGTCGATCTCATCGTTCGCCCCGGTCGTGAGAACCGAACCTGGGGATGTGCCGGATCCAGGGCGAGCTCCGAAAGCTCGGGATCCGCTTCTCGGCCACCTCCGTGCGGAGGGTACTGCGCCGATCTGGCCTGGGGCCCGCTCCACGGGGTGGACCTACCTGGGCCGAGTTCCTCCGTTACCAGGCCCACAGCGTGCTGGCCACGGGTTTCTTCACGGTGGACACGGTGTCGCTCAAGCAGCTCTACGTGCTGTTTGTCATCGAACTGTCCACACGGCAGGTGCACATCCTCGGCGTCACCGATCTCCGACCCGTGCATTCGTCAGCCAGGTGGCCCGTGACTTCGTAGGGGACCTGGCTGACCGCACTCGGTCCGTCAAGTTCCTGATCCGCGACCGAGACACCAAGTTCACGGCCGGCTTCGACGAGGTGTTCCGCTCCGAGGGCATCCGGGTGATCAAGACCCCCGTCCGATCCCCTCGGGCCAATGCCTATGCGGACCGCTGGGTGAGAACCGTGCGGACCGAGTGTCTCGACAAGATCCTCAACCTGGGCCGTGGCCACCTCGAACGAGTGCAGCGTGAGCACGCCGGCCACTACAACGAACAGCGGCCTCACCGCGGGATCGCCCTCGGCGTGCCCGCACCCGCCAGCACGATCAAGATTCCACTCCGGTCGGTCAACGTCATTCGTCACGACGCGCTGGGCGGCCTCATTCATGATTACCACCCGGTGGCCGCGTAGCCACAGGGGCGTCAGGGGAACGTCGGGAGTACGTTCTTCGCCAGCCTGGAGTTGGAGGTCTCGAGGGAAGAGATCGCTTCAAGGCGTCGCTACGGCTCACACCCGATGACAATGAGTTGTGGCCGGCGAGTGCGCGTTCAGGAGTTGCTGTCAGGGCGAGACCGTAACGTCTCGACAGCGGAGATGGACTCCCGGTCGGGCCCGTGCGTCACGATCGAGGTATTGGCGTCCTACAGCCGTGATGATTTCTTGGCGGACCCGAATTGGGGCATCGAGTCCAAGCAACTTGGCCCGCCGATCCATGATGGCCAAGCAGCGGTCAACGGCGAGGTCTTCACGACTAGTTGCGCCTGCAGGGATATGGGAAATCCGGAGCAATAGCGTGGGGAGTAGCTCCGACTAGGGCGCGTTCCGACCAGGTCAACCGAGTTATGTCGATAGCCCACCGTGTGGTTCCGACAGAACCGGGTCTGGTTCACCGAGCGCCACACGGCTGTTTGAGCCGGCCACTCCGGGGTCGCTGTTCAGCCGTGTTGCCAGATCCGGTTCTGGAAGCTGCGCACCCCTCCCAAGGACACCTGGTCAAGCAAGACGATGTCGTCGCCGTCGATACTCCAATGGAGCGCCCCTGCGTTCTCCTCGGCCTGGTGCCTGTCCTTGGCACCGGGAATCGGGACGACTCCCTTGGCGATCACCCAGTTCAGCGCCACTTGGCTGGGCGTCTTCCCGCCGTGCTTCTCGCCCACCCGCCGCAGTTCGCCTACGACGCCGTCGACGACCCCCATCGGATGGTTCGAGAAGTTCCGTTTGCCCTGTGGCGGCCGGGCCACCGAATACTTGCCGGTGAGTCGGCCTTGGCCGATCGGTGAATAGGCGAGCGGCACCACACCTAGGTCCTTACACGCCGCCAGCAGCCCACTGGTCTCCGGAGCGCGTCGCAGTAGTGAGAACTCGATCTGGTTCGTGGCCAACCGCAGGCCGCGTTTACGCAGCTCCGCGTCGATGGACCGGGTCTCCTTCACCGAGTAGTTGGATACACCGACCGCCTTTACGAGGCCGGCTTCGTGGGCGGCGGCCAGGGCATCGGCCATCGCCGCGTGGGAGCGAAGGCTGACAGGGCCGTGGATCTGGTAGAGATCGACCGCCGGCACGCCGAGCGCCCCAGCGACAACCGCAACGACTTCATGAGTGCACAGCGAACCTGCAGCTTCCATGGCGACGGCATGAACTTCGTGGCCACCACGACGGACGCAGCCCGGCCGGGATCGCCGGCCAGAAGTTCACCGATGATCCGTTCGCTCTCGCCCCTTCCGTAGACCTCGGCCGTGTCGAACAAGGTGACTCCGGCGTCGATCGAGGCGTTCCACGCCTCCTGTATCGAGGCTCGGGTGAGGTGGGTGTCGTAGCCGCCCATACCCCAGGTCGAGCGGTCACCCCAGGACCAGGTCCCCACTCCCAACAGCGGGATCGAGACGTCGGTCCCCTCCAGTGTGTGCCCGTCGGAGGTCATGTGGACACCGTATCTTGTCCGGACCAACGGCCACCTGCTCCGATCATCGTTCGCATCGAGACCAACGACTTCTACCAGTTGTCGGTCGAACGCCATCGCCAGGGTGCAACGGTGATCACGTCGAAACGAACATGTGCCGGTTCCGGATGAGTTGCTCGCCCAGATGGCCGACCCGCTGCTCGCTCAGTCCGCCATCGACCGGGTCCAGAGTGAGCTGGTGAGGTTGGGGGTCCGTCCTGCCTCTTTCGAGTGTCTGGGCCATCTTGCGTGAGCACGGTGCTGCTGAAGCGCCTCTACGTGTTGTTCTTCATCGAACTCGACACCCGACGGGCATACGTGACCGGTGTCACCGCCGACCCAATGGATCTTGGGTGGTCCAACAGGCGAGCAACCTGAGCATGGCGCTGGGCGCGACGATCCCATTGGGTGGCCTCACCGAGGGCAGCGACGTGGCCGTCGCCGTCCATCTGACCTCGGATGAAACCTCGTTCGCGGCGGGTGTCGTCCTACCTGTGGACGGCAGTCGTATGGTGGCTTGAGATGAACCTCCACGCCTCCAACAGTGTCTGCCGGACCGTGTCGCCGCAGAACTTCGGCGAGCCGCCGGCGTGGTGTGCCGGTGCCCATGATCCCGACCGATCACACCGATGGGCAGGCGCTGCTGGACACAGGCGTTCACCCGGGGGCCGCGGGCGCGAGCCGGCGTGGAATCGTGGCCGACACGTCAAAGAGTGAGGAGCTGAAGATGGCTGAGATTAGTGGTGGTGAGTTGCTGGCAAGAGCGTTGGAGGCGGAGGGCATCGAGTTCCTGTTCGGGCTGCCCTCGCCAGAAAGTGACCCGCTGATCTCACAGCTGGAGGAGCACGGCATCCGCCTGGTGCCGGTGCGTCACGAGGCTGCAGGGGTGCACATGGCCGAAGGCCTGTACAAGACGACGGGCCGCGCATCAGCCGTGCTGGGGAATCCCGGGCCCGGGTCTGCGAACCTGCTGCCCGGCGTGATCACGGCGCGTCACGAGGGCGTGCCCGTGCTCGTGCTGACCTCCCAGCACCGGCTGGGCATCGCCTACCCCTCGCCGCCTTCTACGTTCCAAGGTCAGGATCAGCTCGATGTATTTCGTCCGACGGTCAAGTGGGGAGGACCCATCCTCGAATGGGTGCGGATCCCCGAGGTGCTGCGCCTCGCCTTTCGCGAAATGTGGAACGGGCGGCCCGGCCCGGTGCACGTCGAGCTGCCCGCCCCCATCCTCTATGCCATGGGAGACGACGAGACCGCGCCGGTCATCCCTCCGGCCAGGTACCGCGGGACGGGTCCGCACGCCTGCGGGGCGCAGCTCGACGAGGCAGCGGTGTTGCTCGCCGGAGCGGAGCGGCCGGTCGCCATCGCCGGCACGGGGGTCGACCGCGCCGATGCGAATGACGCTCTACTGCAGATCGTCGACCTGCTCGGTTGCCCGGTCATGACATCGATGGCGGGCCGTGCGACCGTGCGCTCGAGCCATCCGAACTACGTCTTCGGGTTCAGCACGGCCGGTGACGCAGTCAGGAACGAAGCCGACGTCCTGCTCATTGCCGGCTCGCGAGTGGGGAACCTCGATCTGCCCTACGACAAGTACTGGGGTGACCCCACCGGCCAGCGCGTGATCCAGATCGATGTCGACCCGCTCCACCTCGGCGTCACTCGCCCTCTGAGTCTCGGGATTCTGGGCGACGCCCGGGGTGCACTCGAGGGGATTGCCGAGAGGCTGCGCGCCATGGATCTGCCGGTCCGCGATGGAGGCGACCTCGCGCGCTATCGGGCGCTCGACGAAGAGGTCCGGATGGTCCAGGCGACGCCGATCCTCGAGTGGGCGGGCCCCGGCATCCATCCCGCACACGCCGTCGGCGTGATCGGCGCAGTCTTCGACCCGGACGCGGTCTACACGGTTGACGGCGGCAACACCTCGCTGTGGGCCTATTCGGTGCTGCCGCCGACGCGCCCTCGCTCATACCACTCGATCCTCGAGCTCGGCATGCTCGGCACGGGAATCCCCTCGGCGATCGGCGCCAAGCTCGGGGCACCGGAGCGCGAGGTCGTGTGCATCACCGGCGACGGGGCCGCCGGCTTCAACATCATGGAGATGCAGTCCGCGGCCCGTGAGCAGCTTGCGATCACCACGATTGTCTTCGCCGAGGGCTGGTGGACAATGGAGGAGCCCAACGAGCTCGCGCTGTACGGCAGGACATTCGGCACGGCGCAGGGGGAGGTTCGCTGGGACCTGGTCGCGCAGGGCCTCGGATGCCACAGCGAGTACGTGGAGCGCATCGAGGACCTCGAGCCGGCGCTGTGCCGGGCCCAGGAGTACGACGGCCCCAGCCTCATCTGCGTGCGCACCGACCATGACGCGAACCTCGCCGTCCCCGAGGACATGATGGCCCGTTTCTTCGAGGTGTACTCAGGCCCGGCGCCAGCGGAGGCTGCGGTGGGCATGCAGGGCCCCTCGACCTCCTGACGCCCGTGCGCACCCGATGGCAGTGGGCCATGGGCCGCAACAAGACGGTTCCTGGCCCATGGAAGACCGGACTGCCGGGGCAAGCCTCGGGAGCCTGCCCGGAGTGAAGCCGGCGGCGGACCGGGGGTGCCGAGAAACTGATGCGACCCTCCTCAACAGGGATTCTCCCTTCGTGGTTGCGGCAACAACAATGTGGGAAATCGAGTCGCAGGCTCACCCGTTGCCACTGGGTGGACGGGTTCTGTCGATAGCCCACCGTGGGTTGTCGACAGAACTGGCGGTTATCTGTCAACCGAACCTCTCGGAATCAGCCTCGGTGCCCCAATGTGCGGGAATTGGCGAACTGTTTGCCAGTCCAGGGCCGGGAGTATGTCCGGAATGCTCCGCAGACGCCGAGGGTGGCTCTCGACCGGCCCAAGGACGCGACGAGGCAAGACGGTTCCATTGATTGATGAGGTGAGCGACTCCAAGGAGCCCAGGCGATCAGGGCGTGAATCGCAGGGAAGCTCGTGCGTGATCCAGATGCCACCCGGTGAGGTCGACCAGCTCGTCGAGGATCCGCGATGCATCGGACCTGGTGGCACGTTTGTACGCCGGCACCTTCTTGTTGGTCACTGCCTGGCGTTGCCCTATCGAAAGCTCCATGACGCGAGGCGCATCCCGTGCCGTTACCGGCCGTCGATCACCTGTCCGGTGCGTGTGAGGAGAACCCGTACCATATCGGCATGCACGATCCGCTTCGACTGCGTTTGTAGAGGTAAGAGGTGGACGTCGCTCTCGTCTTCATCATCCTGGCCACGGTCGGGGCGGTCATTGGGTACTCCACCAAATGGACCTCGTCATGGCTGATGTTCAATCCTCCCCGGTTTGTCGGTATCGGCCCATTGGGATGGCAGGGAGTCGTACAGCGACGTTCCCCGAAGTTTGCCGTCGGCGTGGCGGAGATGCTCGAAGGCATTGCGCCGGTGGAGGAGGTGACAGACCGCATCGAGTCCGAAGAGTTTGCCAGCGTCATGGCCGAAGCACTCAACCCTCTCATCGCCGAACTCACACCGCAGATCGTGAATGTCTTGCGCGAAGGTCTGTGGGAGGAGGCGGCTCCCGATGCCCAGGAGATGCTGCGCAAGCTCCTTGCCCAAGAAACTGAAGGCGCACTGGTCGAGATCCTCGATACGGCAAAGCCTCTCTTGGCCGGTGCCGTCGATCTCAAGCCGATGGTGGTGGACATGTTGTCCGGCGAAAATGCCGACCGGCTGGCCCGCTTGGTCAAGACGATTGCCGCACAAGAATTGCGTACCGTCATTCGCTACGGGGCAGTCGTCGGGTTCTTTGTCGGCCTTGTGGAGGCGGTCGTCTATCTGACCTTCGGGCGCTGGTGGCTGCTGCCGATACTGGGAGCGCTCGACGGCCTGATCAACAACTGGATGGGGATCCGGATGATTTTCCGTCCGTTCCAGCCAAAGCGGTATTTCGGCCTCTTCCACTACCAAGGACTCTTTCCGGCTCGCCAGGCCGAGATCGCGCACGACTATGGCCACATGATCGCCGCCGAGGTTCTCACGCCGCGCCTGCTCGTCGAAGACCTCGGGCGGTCCGAGTCCAGAGTCGCGATCTTTGACGTGGTCCGGGATGTCCTTGACCGACGCCTGGCCACGCAGCTGGCCGTGTTCGGACCGATGCTCGGAGTGGAGCCGACCGATGAGATTCGCGCCCATGCCCTTGATGTGGCTCTGGACACCTTGGGGGCAGGAGGTGATCGGCTGTTGCCGGCTCTGGGGGACTACCCGGCGGTCGAGGCCTACCTCGACCGGAGACTGGCCATCGCCGAAACGATCGAGACCAAGCTGAGTGAGATGAGCAAGGTGGAGTTCGAGAAGATCGTCCGCGGGATCTTCGAGGAAGACGAAAGGACTCTCGTCGGCGTGGGGGGTGTCTTGGGCGCCGCCATCGGCACACTGCAAGCCGGGATTGTGTTGTCGCTGGGCCTCCATTGACCGGCTCTCCGAGTTCCAAGCCGGAGGTGTGATGGTGGCGAGTAGGTCTCAGTTGGGCTTGCCGGCGTAGAGGAGTGACCGGATCCTGTCGTTCTGAAGGCAGCCCGAGCCGAGTGCCTCGATCACCTGCTGGTCTTCTCGCACCCCAGCCGGAGCATGTGTCACGAACCGACGTCGAGCGCCCCCGCCCATGTCGTCCACGTCCTCGACCCAAACCTCCCCCGTGTTGGATCCCCACGGTGGGCAGCGCAAGTGAGGTGCGGTTGTGCTCGAGAGATTCGCCTCGGGACGCCGGCCGGGCCCACTTCCTCTCCGCAGGGGATCGCACCGTGCCATGGAAATGGCCAAGGTGGGTGCTGTGTCCGTCCGCGGCTTGGTGACTTGTGTCATTTGGCCCTGTTGGCCGAATAACCGTCGTCGTAGGTTCAATCCGTGGACAGCGACCACCTGTCCAGGGCCGGCGAAGGAGGGATTCGGAACATGTCAGAGATCACCATTGTCGACAGGACCGCTGTCAAGGAGATTGGCGACAGGGTCGAGGTTGAATGGAAGTTGAGCGCCAAACCCGAACTTGAATGGGCTGAGATCTTCCAAATGGCTGAATTATCGGACCGCGAGGGTCCCGTCGATTGGATATTGGGTGGCGGCCCTGATGTGATGGATTCGGTCGTCAGGTGGTTCGTTCCCGTGGAGGAAATCGAGAATGCAGACGCTGAAGTGAGGCGTCGCCTGTCAGTGGCAAACCAGAGGTTCGGGATGGATCAACCCGTATAGGAAGTGAACCGCGCCCCTGTGGTGGGGAGTGCTGCCGTGCTGCGCCGGAAGGTGGCCGAAACAGCGGCTCGGCTCGAAGGACCCGACGAGAGCGTCAGTCCGGAGGGAAAACCTTCGTGGCTGCTTGGCTGATTGGGGACACCCCTGCCCAGTGACGGCGCCCGTCCCCATCCCGGCGCGCCGTAGGGCACACTTGGATGTGCGGATGTTCGTGGCAGCGTGGCCCGATGATTCGACGCTGAAGCGTCTCTCTTCGTTGAAACTGGGGCCTGCTCAGGGCCTCAGTCTGGTCGGGCCCGGACAGTGCCACATCACCCTCCGATTCCTCGGTGACGTGGACGACGACCTGGTGCCGGCGCTGGTCGACGCGCTCGGGGCCGCGGCCGGGAACGTGGCGGGCCCGGTCCATTGCGAGGTCGGCCCGAGAACGGCATGGTTCAGCGGCGAACGGGTGCTCCAGATCCCCGTCGCAGGTCTCGATGAAGCGGCCGACGCCGTACGGTCGGCGACCGTTCCCGTTGTCCCCGACACGAACCACGGCACTACGCCCTTCACCGGGCACCTGACCATCGCACGCTCGAAAGGGCGTCGACTCAATGGTTCGGCGCGGGCCGCCCTTGCCGGGATCCCCTTCTTCGCGACGTTCGACGTCGATTGCCTCGACCTGGTGACCTCACAATCCTCCACGGAGGGTCCCCGATACACGACGCTGGCGCGGTTGCCCCTTCGACCAAGTCATGAATCCCCCAGCCAAACCCTTGGGTGAAGACCTCCGTGTGATGTCGCGAGACACCGTAGACAGCCGGGTCAAACCTGTCGCTGGCGGTGGCTTCCGCGTTCGGTGGCTTCCGCGTTCGGTGGCTTTCGGGGGCGGGTCAGGTATCGGGGGCTGTCGACGCCGGCAGTCACCGGCCGCCCTGAACGCCGATGAGGGCATCCATCTGCCGGCAACGTCATACTGGTCACGGACGATCGAGGGGGATACGGTGCGAAGTTTGACCGGAGACATTGGCGCCAACGTGCAAGCTTTACGGGACCTTCCCGCGGTGATCCCCGCGCTCAAGCGTCTCGGGGAGGCGGCACCGGCTATCGAGCGGATCGCCGGTTTCGACCACACCCTGGCCCAGATCGTCGCCATCGTGCCCGCCCTCGAACAGCTGGCCGATCTCGGAGCGAGCCTCGACGCACTGGCCAAGTTGAACGTCACCTTGGAATCCCTGGCCACAGTGGCGCCGGCCCTCGAACGGCTGGCCGGCCTGGGCACAACGCTCGACGAACTGGTCAAGGTCATCGAGCCGATCAGCCACCTGCCGACTTTGGTGCCAACTCTGGTCTCGCTCGACGACAGCATCAAGAGTCTCGAAGTCACGATCGGCACCCTGTCCAATACCCTCGGTCCGCTGCAAGGCACGACTGAGCGCGTGGGCCGCGTCGTCGAACGCCTCGGAAACCGTCGAGCCGGCAAAGCTCAGGCCGAACCCAATCTCTGAACCACATCCGGACCGGGAGTCCGGGCTCAGATCCAGGGCGATCAACCCGACGAGATCGAGCATCCCCAACGCCAGGGTGGCAACCATCGCCCCGACGACCAGGGCCAGAGGGATGATCCGAACCACCTGTCAGGTGATGGTGAAATCGCCCAGGTGCTCGGCCGATCGTTGTCGTGAGGCATCATCGGTTGAGGTCACCGGTGCTCATTCCCGGCAGTAGCTTGAAGCCTGCGGTCGGTGAGTGGGATCGTGGAGGCGACAATCCTCAGGATGCCTCGGACCAGTGTTTCCTGGGGCACTTCAGGTCGTACTACGAGATACTTGGTACCGAACTGCAATGGTGACACCAAGACCACTCAGAACCGACGAGTACCGAAGGCTGCCGGATTCGTCGAACGTCGCCACGATCCCCACGACGGTCGGGTGATGAGCCTGGGGCTCACCCGAAAGGACAGCGCCGCTCTGGGTCGGCTATCCGCACAACACGTGGAGCAATTGGCTCGCCCGGCCGAGGACTTTCGTCCCCCGTGGGAGGGTCCCGATGCCACCGACAGTCAATTGATCTCCCCGGTGACCCCGGGTTCGTGATGGTGGCCAAAAAGTCCGACGTTCGCCTGCGTCGGGTGTACGAAGAGGCCGAACCTCACGATGGTACGCGCATTCTGGTCGATCGCCTCTGGCCCCGAGGTGTGTCGAAGGAGAGCGCAGGTTTGGATGAATGGTGTAAAGAAATAGCGCCGTCAACCGAGCTGCGGAAGTGGTACGGCCACGTACCCGATCGATTCAACGAGTTCAAACGACGGTATCGGGCCGAGCTCGGGGAACCGGGACGGGCCGAAGCTCTCGATCACTTGAAAGCTCTGGCAAGAGATCAGACCGTCACTCTCCTGACCGCCACCAAAGACCCTGCGATCAGCGGGGCGGCGGTACTGGCTGACATCATCGGTTGGTGAACTCGGCTCGAACCGTGCGAGACCTCCGGTGGAGGCTTCACCTTTGCCTCACCCTGTCGATGGACGGAGAATGGAAAGATGCACGACGTAGCCATCACCGACGACATGATCAGGCTGGGCCAGTTTCTGAAACTGGCCAATCTGGTGGACAGCGGGTCGGACGCCAGGCGGGTCATCGCCACCGGCAGCGTGCAGGTCAATGGCGAGGTCGAGCTCCGTCGGGGGTGCCAGCTGCACCGAGGCGATGTGGTGTCGGTCGGCAGCGACCCGGTCCGGGTGGCGTGATCGACTTCCACCGCATCACGCAGGCATTCCCTCCTCTCAGAGGCCTGCTCACTGGGCATAGCCGCGCAGCACCGTATGGCCCGCATCATCACTCACCCATATGTGGGTGATCTGAGTTGCAGGCACCGCGCACGACAGGGTCACCTGGAGCCGGCCACTGGAGCCGGAGGTTCGGTAGCTGCCGGCAACCCACCAGGTGCCCGGCGTCGTTTCCATCGACACGGTGAGCACCTGCCCGGCCCGCTGACCGGCTTCATCGAAGGTGGCCTGGGTGCCCCACGCTTTGGCAGTGAGCACTACCGAGGCATGCACTCCGGAGGTTCCGGTGAGGGCCACGGTCCGGTTTGGTGAGGCCGGGTGGTGGAGCGCTACCGCCCCCAGGGCGACCGCCACCACCGCGGCAGCGGCAATGCCCGCCGCCGCCCACGTTCTGGTCACCCTGCCCACTCGTCGTTGCCGCTGGACCCGGAGCTGCTCCCAGCGGGCCGACTCGATCGGGATCGCCAACTCCGCGGCGCTGTCCAGATGATCGATGTCGGCCAGCTTCAGGGCCGACTCCACGCCGGCCAGATCCTCTGCCTCGGCCCGGCACGACGAACAAGCGGCCAGGTGTGCGGCAAGTTGGTCCTCTTCGTGCGGATCGAGGCGACCGATGAGATGCATCGCTTGCATACCCCGCCAGCTGTCACATTCAGCTCCGCTCATTCCTCCCACCCCATCTCTTCGAGTACAAGCTTGAGCGCCTTGAGCGCATAGAACAGACGACTGCGAACGGTACCGTCGGGGATGCCGAGCTCGTCAGCCACGCTTCGGCTGGGGCGTCCCCGGTAATAGATCTCCACGAGGACATGGCGGTGTTCGTCACGTAGGCGGCGGATCGCCTCTTCGACCTGCCACGCCTGCATGGTGCTCTCTATGGCGTCCTCGGCCTCTGCCTTGTCGGGAGGCAATGGCTCAGTTCTTCTGGTGGCCCTGGCCCTGGCCAGGTCGATGACCAGGCGTCGTTCGATGGCAAACAGCCAGGTACGCATGGATCCAAGCGATGGATCGAACCGTTCCCGGTATCGCCATGCCCGCACGAACGTCTCTTGTGCGGCCTCCTCTGCCAGCTGCGGGTCACCCAAGGCCCGGCGGGCGAAACCCACCAACTCGCCACTGTGGGCGAGGAATGCACGCCGCAGTCCAAACTCGTCGGTGGCCATATCTGTCGGCCCCGACCGACGGGGCTCCTCGCCACAGACGGTATCCCGAGTCACCGTGGACAGTTCAGTGATCGGATGGTGGAGATCCCGGGTGACACACGATCCGCTCACCTCTCGCTCACCGATTTTCCCCCGTTTCGGCTGCTGGCGCTCCATCGAGCGGCCGATTCCTCGCCGGGTCCGAGCTAGTAGGCACTGCCGGATCCCTGTGGCGCGGAGGTCGTAGTCGGGGCAGTCGGGGCCTTCAGCACGTACCACTGGCCACCGAGACCCTGGCCGGTGGCGTCCGTCCGACTGGTATCACCGACGTACCGGTAGAGCGGCATTCCCATGTAAGTGACCTGAAGTGAGCCATCGGCCCGTTTGGTGGTGCCCAGATCGGTCACGCCCGGACCGGCCACCGGCTTGGTGACCCCTGCCGGCAGGGTGAGAGGTGGCCAGGTGGTAGCGCATCCGCCGGTGCAGACGGAGACCCCGGGAGTATCCGGGGTATATCGATACAGGGTGGTGCCCTGGGCGTCTGACAACACAGCCCCCACCGTGCCCTTCGACGCCACCGTTACCGTCGGGGTGCCACCCGAGCCACCCGAGCGACCCGAGGCAGCCGTCGAAGCAGGCGTGGTCGAGGTACCCGAGGTACAGCCGGCCGCGGCGGCCAGCGCCCCGAGTGCGGCAATGGCGATGAGTTTGTGAGTGCCCGACATGCTTCGGCGCGGGTTGGGTGAGATGGGGTGGGTTGAGTTGGAAGCCATCGATGGCGCCCCTTTCCGAGTTCGTACCCAGGGATACGGATGGGGCATGCCATCTGTTCACGAGGATGTGATCACCCTCCCCGTACCCGCGCTCCATCTCGACGAATGCCACAATGAACCCGGAGGCGTCGCCATGATCGTCGGAGTACCCGCAGAGTTGAAGAACGGTGAGTCCAGGGTGGCGATCACTCCGGCCGGGGTCAGGGAGCTCACCTCCGCCGGCCACACCGTTCTCATGCAGTCCGGGGCCGGGATCGGCTCATCCATCCGGGACGCCGAGTTCGTGGCCACCGGCGCATCGGTGCTGGCCGATGCCCACGACGTCTGGTCGCGCGCCGACATGGTGTTGAAGGTGAAGGAACCGGTCCCCGACGAGTATCCGCTTCTCGGTCTGAAGCGCAATCAGGTTCTCTTCACCTACCTCCACCTGGCCGCCTCGCGGGCTTGCACCGAAGCACTGATGGCCGGAGGAACGACCGCCATCGCCTACGAGACAGTGCGGCTTCCCGACGGATCTCTTCCCCTGCTCACCCCCATGAGTGAAGTGGCCGGGCGGATGGCACCGCTGATGGGGGCCCATCATCTGATGAGTCCCGCCGGTGGCCGCGGGGTGCTGGTCTGTGGCATCCCCGGCGTGCGGTCGGCGAAGGTAGTGATCCTCGGGGCCGGCGTGGCCGGGATGGCGGCGGCAACCATGGCCGTCGGGATGCATTCGGACGTCTACATCCTCGACCGGAACCTCGAGCGTCTCCGCCAGGTCGATCACCACTTCCGGGGCGCACTGGAGACAGTGGCATCGAGCGCCCATGCCATCGACGAGACGTGCGTGGATGCCGACATCGTGATCGGCGCCGTCCTGATAGTCGGAGCCAAGACGCCGAAGCTGGTGTCCGACTATCTGGTGGCACGGATGCGTCCGGGGTCGGTGCTGGTCGACATCTCGGTGGACCAGGGAGGGTGCTTCGAATCGACCCGACCGACCACCCATTCCGATCCGACCTTCGAAGTCAACGGGTCCCTCTTCTATTGCGTATCCAATATGCCCGGGGCCGTGCCCCACTCGTCGACCCACGCGATGGTCAATGCCACCCTGCCCTACGTGCTCTCCATCGCCGACCTCGGATGGAAGGACGCGGTGCGGGCCGATCCGGCCTTGGCGGAAGGAGTAAACGTGGTCGGGGGGAAGATCGTGTGCGAGCCGGTGGCCACGGCCCACGGTATGGGGTGGTCGACTCTCGACGCCGTCCTCTGAGGCAACCGATACCCTCGGGGGGTATCATGTGAGCCTGTCATCGAGGAGGGGCCATGCCACCGGGATACGTCGACCATAAAGAAGCTATCCAGAAGCGCCTCCGCCGGGTAGAGGGCCAGGTACGCGGCATCCAACGCATGGTCGACGAGGATCGGTACTGCATCAATGTGCTGGAGCAGGTCTCGGCCGCGACCCGGGCACTCCAGTCGGTCGCCCTCGAGCTTCTCGACGACCACCTGGCCCACTGTGTGACCGACGCGGTGATCGAAGGGGGTGACGTCGCTACCGCCAAGTTGCACGAGGCCTCCGCCGCCATCGGCCGGCTGGTGCGGTCATGACCGGCCTGTTGTCGGGGACGGTGCTGGTCGATGGCGGGCGCAGCTTGCGGGAGGGATTCTTCATGTTTTGGGAGACCCTGTGGCCCCTGATCCTCGGATTCGGACTGTCCGGTGCGGTGCAGGCATTTGTCAGCCGCGACTCCATGCAACGCAAGCTCGGGAATCACCGTCCCGCCGCCATCGCCCGTGCGTCGGGCTACGGAATGATCTCGTCGTCGTGCTCGTATGCCGCGTCCGCCATGTCCAAATCCCTCTTCGTGAAGGGGGCGGACTTCGTGTCGGCCTCGGTCTTCATGTTTGCCTCCACCAACCTGGTGGTGGAACTGGGCATTGTGCTGGCGGTCCTCATGGGTTGGCAGTTCGCCCTCAGTGAATTTGTGGGGGGCGCCATCATGATCGTGCTTCTGGCCCTGCTCGGTGGGCTCTACCTGCGGGGACGGTTGGTGGTACAGGCCCGTGAGCGACTCACCGATGCCGATCTCCGCCCCAGACACGCCTCAACCGGGGACGATGCGCGGCAACACCAACCATGGAAGAGGCGTCTCCGGTCCAAAGCCGGATGGTCGGACGCCGCCGCCTACACGATGTCCGGTCTGACGATGATCCGAAAAGAGTTGGCCATCGGGTATCTGGTGGCGGGTTTCCTCGCCACCCTGGTGCCGGTCCACATGTGGAACGCGGTGTTCCTCCACGGCCGTGGATTCTGGACCAGCCTCGAAAACGTCGTGGTGGGACCGTTCATCGCCATGATCAGCTTCGTCTGCTCGGTCGGCAACGTGCCGTTGGCCGCCGCCCTCTGGCACGGAGGCATCTCGTTCGGAGGCGTGGTCTCGTTCATCTTCGCCGACCTCATCGCTCTCCCTCTTCTCTTCATCTATCGGCGCTATTACGGCACCCGGCTCACGCTCCGCATGGTTGCCACCTTCTGGACGGTGATGTCCATCGCCGGGCTCGTCACCCAAGGCATCTTCGGGATCAGCGGGCTGGTCCCGACCACCCGACCGGCCCAGATCAGTCCGTCCCACTTCGAGTGGAACTACACCACCTACCTCAACATCATCTTTCTGGTGCTTTTTTCCGTTCTGTACTGGGCGTATCGTCACCGCGACCACCTGGGAGGAGTCCGGGGGTATGCCCTCGATCCGGTCTGCGGCATGCAGGTGGAGACCGCTCGCGCCCCGGCCACAGCTGTGCTTGGGGGCGAGCGAATCTGGTTCTGCTCGGATCGGTGTCTGGTCCGGTTCGAGGCCGACCCCGTGCACCCATCGCCCGGGGAGCCCCAACCAGCGAGAGTGAGCCGGGGCCGGCATGGGCGCAGGTCCATCTGGGCCACGAGCCCGACTGACCCGAGCGTGGCCTTTGGTCCGCCCGGAAGTTTGGGCTCAGCTCATCGACCCCATAACCTGTGGAAAGGGCCCGTCATCACCGGTCGGCCCGTGCGACAATCTGGGGGGTTCGCGTGGCTTTGAACATCGGCCTGAGGCGAATGCAACGTGCTGTCAGGGCGGCCCGGCAAGCCGGTCGTCACGCACCCTCGGTGATCGTGGTGGGTGCAGGCATGTCCGGCCTGGGTACCGGGATACAACTGGCGCGTGCCGGTGTCACCGACTTCACCATCGTCGAACAGTCCGATGGGGTGGGCGGAACCTGGCGTGACAACACCTACCCGGGGAGCGGGTGCGATGTCCCCTCCCACCTCTACTCATTCTCCTTCGCATCGAAGACCGACTGGAGTCGGCGTTTCGCCGAACAGCCCGAAATCCTGACCTACGCCGAACAGTGCGTGGAACGATACGGGCTGGCGCCCCACCTTCGTCTGGGCACCACCGTCAACGATGCCTGCTTCGACGAGGCGTCCGGTACCTGGAAGGTGTCGGTTACGTCGGCCCAGGGAGGGTCCGAGGTACTGGACGCTGACGCCGTCGTCTTCGCCTGTGGGCAACTCAACCGCCCCGCCATCCCCGACCTGCCCGGACTCGACAGCTTTGGCGGGCCTACCTGGCACTCGGCCCGGTGGGATCATGGGGTCGACCTCAAGGGCAAGCGGGTGGCGGTGGTCGGGAGTGGAGCCAGCGCCATCCAGTTCGTCCCACCGGTGGCGGCTGAGGCCGGGCAGCTTTCCATCTTCCAACGCAGCTCCAACTATGTACTGCCCAAACCTGACCGCGTCTATGGCCGGCGGGAGCGCTGGCTGCTCTCCCATGTCCGTGCCTACGAGTTGGCCTACCGGTGGCGGATCTACTGGTCGCTCGAGACCAAGTGGCTGGCGTTCCGGAAGGACAGCTGGGCCGGCCGGTTCCTCGGGAAGATGATCACCAAGGGCATACGTGCCGAGGTGGTCTCGGAACGGATGCCCGAAGAGTCGGTGGTCCCCGACTACCCGGTCGGGTGCAAGCGCCTCCTCATCTCCAACGACTGGTACCCGGCCATTCTCCGTCCGACGGTGGAGGTGGTCAACGAGCCCATCGATCACGTGGAGACCGATGCGGTGGTGACCGCCGACGGGAAGAGGCGACCGGCCGATGTGCTGATCTTCGGGACCGGATTCCACACCACCGACTTCCTGTCCAGTATTCCCATCACCGGCCGGAATGGCCGCACATTGGCGTCCGCTTGGGAAGACGGTGCCCGGGCCTATCTGGGGATCACCGTTTCCGGATTTCCCAACTGTTTTCTGCTCTACGGTCCCAATACCAACCTCGGGCACAACTCGATCCTCTTCATGGTGGAGCGTCAGCTCAACGTGGTGCTGCAGGCCCTCGCCCTCCACACCGAGGCGCGTTGTGCCGATGGGGTGGCCGCCGATGGGGTGAGCGCCATCGAGGTGACCGCCGACGCCTATGACCGCGACGATGCCCGCATCCAGCGGCTGATGGCCGGCACCACCTGGGTCAACGGCTGCCGGAGTTGGTACAAGACGGCATCGGGGCGGGTGACCAACAATTGGCCGACCTGGACGGTGCGCTACTGGCTCGACACCTTGCGATTGCGACCCGGCGACATGAAAGTGACGACCACCCTCCCGGTGGCCCCGGTGGCGGCATGCGACATGGGGGAGACATCCCCTTCCGCATCGGAAGCGCTCCCGGTGGCCGGGCCGGTATCGGCCCACCCCATCGCAACCTGATCACCGGTCCGCCACCAGAGTCGGGGGCCGAGTCGTCGGGCTGGGTCGACGTTCGGTGAGCAGAATGGGTTGAGGGCTCCCGATCTGGGGTAATCCTTGTCGTCGTGCCGACCGCGCTCTCCCACACCCTCGCCCAGACCTGGCCGCCATTCGTGCTCATCGCCGGCCTGCTGCTGGTGGGCATGGTGGCGGCCTCGGACCGTCTGTTCGAAGCCGCCGGCACCCTGGCCGCCCGGCTCCCCGGAGGTGGGCTTGTCCTGTTCGCCTCGTTGATGGCGTTGGTGATCGTGGTGACGGTGATCCTCAACCTCGATACCTCGGTGGTCTTCCTCACCCCGATCCTGTTGCACGCGGCCCGTCGCCGGCACCTGGGAGAGACCGCTTTTCTCTACGGCGCGGTGTTCATGTCCAACTCGGCATCCCTTCTGCTCCCGGGGTCGAATCTGACCAATCTGTTGGTCCTCCACGGTGGCGATGTGAGTGGAGGTTCATTCGCGGCTGGGATGGTGCCCGCCTGGGCTGCCGCGGTGGTGGTCACCATGGCGGTACTGGTGGTGTGGCGACGTGCCGATCTGAAGGCGACCACCCGTGAGGAGATCGGACCGGTGCCACCCCGGTGGGGAGCAGGCATGATCGGCGTCATCGGGGCCACCGTGATGGTCCTGGTTCTCCCCGATCCGGCTCTCTTCGTGTTCGGGCTGGGGGTTGCCGTGGTGATGGTGCAGCGAGCCACCGGGAGGCTTCCCCTGCCAGAGGCCGCCCGGGCCGCCAATCCGGTCCTCTTGGCCGGACTGTTCACGGTGGCGGTGGCGCTGGGCGTGCTGACCCGGGTGTGGGGAGCGCCGGGACGCCTGATGGGTTCGGCCGGGACGGTCGCCTCGGCCTGGATCGCCACCGCTACCTCCTGTCTGGTCAACAACCTGCCCGCCGCGGTGCTCTTGTCATCGAACTCGCCCCTGCATCCGAGAGCACTGCTCATCGGGCTCGACCTGGGGCCAAACCTGGTGGTCACCGGGTCGCTGTCGGCCATCTTCTGGCTTCAGGTGGCGAAGCGGGAGGGAGCCAACCCGTCGGTGCGAACCTACAGCGCGGTAGGGATCGTGCTGGTTCCGCTCTCCATCATGGCTGCATTGCTCGTCTCAGGACTGGCGTCACCGGGGAACCTGTGAGCGGCGACTCCCGAAGTGGTGACTCTCTTGCTACCGTTGATGGCCATGGCCAGCAGGGGTCCGGACGGGCCCGCTACCGACCCCACCCATCGGCCACGCCGTAGATCCTCTCCCAACCAGGACGGACTGCACGCGCTCGGCTCGAGGATCGAGGGAAGTCCGAGACCCGGGACGTCACCCGGCGCCGGGAAGAACGACGTCCGCGAACCCACCTTCGATGAGACCGGCCTGCAGAAGTTGGGTGCCGAGATCCGCGGAAAGGGAAAGCCGCCGTCACATCGGGCACCCAAGCGTCCCTACCGGAAAACCAAGCGGGTCCTGTTGACGCTGGCGATCCTCCTCGTGGTGGGGGTGGCCGGCACCGCCGGGTACGCCTTCTACCTCAACCACAAGATCCACCGGATCGATGTCAAGGGCCTCATCGACTCCCCCACCACCGGTGCTGACGCCGGCACCGAGAACATCCTGATGGTCGGGTCCACCGACCGGTGCGTGCTCACTGTCCAGAACGCCTCCTACGGCCTCTGCTCCCAGGGTGTGAACGGCGTCAACAGCGACGTGGTGATGATCCTCCATCTCGACCCGCACAAGCACTCGGTCTCGATTCTCTCCATCCCCCGTGACCTGTTCGTCCCCAACGCCCGCACTACCGGCGCCAACAAGATCGACGCCGCCCTCTATCAGGGACCCAGCCAGTTGGTGTCAGCGATCGACCAGGACTTCGGGATACCCATCCAGCACTACGTGGTGCTCAATTTCGACACCTTCGCCAACGTGGTGAACTCGCTGGGCGGCGTCAAGATGTACTTCCCCATGCCGGTGTTCGACGCGTACTCGGGCCTCAAAGAACTCACCACCGGGTGCATTTCCCTCGACGGCATCCACGCTCTTCAGGTGGTGCGGGCCAGGCACCTCCAGTACCAGGGGCCCGGGGTCACCACCTCCAATCCGGCCTACTGGCCGTTCGAGAACTCGAGCGACCTGGCCCGGATCCGCCGCGACCACGAGTTCCTACGGGTGCTGGCCACCGCGGTGGCCAAGAACGGCCTGGCCAACCCGGTAACCGACACCCGGCTGGTGAGCGGAGTGGCGCCCCAACTCTCGGTGGACTCCAATTTCTCGTTCAGTGACATGGTCAACCTGATCCTCAATTTCCATGGCGTGAACGCCGGTTCAGCCCCCCAGTACACCCTTCCGGTGGCGGTCGACCAGAACGGCTCCTACCTCTACAAGGGCGGTTCCTACGGTGACGTCGAGTTTCCGGCTGCCGCCCAGGATCAGCAGGTCATCAGGCAATTCCTCGGGGTCAACGCCACCACCGACACCATGCACGGCGGGCAACTCCCCGATCCGAGCACTGTCACCGTGTCGGTGATGAACGGATCCGGCACCTACGACCAGGCCACCACAACCTCCGACGCCCTTTCCGCCCTCGGATTCAAGATGGCCGGCGTCGGCGACTCGGCCCCGGTGGGCACCCAGTCGGAAACTGTCGTCTACTACGCCCACATGACCTCCGCCGACGAAGCCGCCGCCCAAGCCGTGGCTTCGTCCCTTTCCGGAGCGGTGATCATGGCCGTCGACCCGACCCAAATCACCGATGGGGCCCAGGTGACCGTGGTCACCGGTTCCCAGTTCTCGGTGAACCCGCCTGCCTCGGGCGCCACCGCCACCACCGGGGGCGGGGTCACCACCTCCACGTCGGCACCGACGACCACCAGCACCACCTCCGCCAACTCCGGGTTCCAGGCGCCCTCGGCGGCGGTGACGCCGCTGCAGCCGTGGGACCCCCGCTCCTGTACGGCCAGTGGTGGCGAGGGCACCTGACCCCGATGTCGGCGCCATCGCCACCGCACGCCCATCCTGAAGGTTCGAACCGGAGCTACCCGGTCGGAATGGTTCCCAGCCTTCCGGCGTGAAAATCCTCGAAGGCCTGGGCAATCTCGTCCTTGGTGTTCATCACGAAAGGGCCATAGGCGAAGACGGGCTCGCGGATGGGGCGACCGCCGAGCACCAACACGTCGAGATCGGGCGAGCGTGACTCCTGGGTGAGGTCGGCATCCACCGTGATGGTGTCACCTTCACCGAAGACGACCAGCTGGCCCGAGTGGATGGGTTGCCCACTCCCACCGGCGCTCCCTCTCCCGGCCAGCACATAGACCAGCGCATTGAAGTCTTGGCGCCACGGAAGCACCAGCTTCGCCCCGCGGCTCACCGTGGCGTGCACCATCGTCATGGGCGAGTGGGTGGCTCCGGGCCCGGCAACGCCGGCCAGATCTCCGGCAATGAGCCGAACCAGGGCTCCGCCGTCGGTAGTGGACAAGAGAGCGACCTTCCCAGCTCCGATGTCCTGGTAGCGCGGAGCCGTCATCTTCTCCGCTTTCGGAAGGTTCACCCACAACTGGATGCCATGGAACAGGCCACCGCTGGCCACCAGTTCCTCGGGGGGGCGTTCGATGTGGAGGATCCCCGATCCGGCGGTCATCCACTGGGTGTCCCCGTTGGTGATCAACCCACCTCCGCCGATGGAGTCCCGGTGTCGGAAGGTACCGTCGATCATGTAGGTCACCGTCTCGAAACCCCTGTGTGGATGCCACCCTGTCCCCTTGGCCTCACCCGGGGCGTACTCCACCTCCCCCATTTGATCCATATGGACGAAAGGGTCGAGGAGGTTTCGATCGACTCCGGCGAACGCCCGGCGAACCGGAAATCCCTCCCCCTCGAATCCGGAGGGGGCAGATGTCACCGACAGCACGGGCCGGGTAGCTGTCGAAGCCGGATCGGGCTCGGCGATCGTGGGCAGGGTGAGGGTGTCTTCTACGGTTACCGCCGGCATCGCCGACCTCCTTATGGCTTTGATCCTCCGGTAACCTGACCGGGATACCGAGGCTGTTACCCGGGTTCAACATTATTTGCGTCCGCAACATTCCCCGGCCACACAGGGTGGCGGCCGGGGACAAACGACGAGGGGGAACGATGACCGACGCCAACCGCGCAGCGATCGACGGACGGGTGGAGCCGGGGTACGAGGCTGTGCGGGACGCCTTCGTGGCCAACTTCACCGAACGCGGGGACCTGGGTGCGGCGTTCTGTCTCTACAAGGATGGCGTCCCGGTGGTCGACCTGTGGGGAGGAACGGCAAACGAGCACACCGGGCTCGCCTACGGAAAGGACACCCTCCAGCTGGTGTTCTCGACCACCAAAGGGGCCACTGCCGCCTGCGCCAACCTGCTGATCGAGCGAGGGCTCCTCGACACGTCGGCCCCGGTGACCGAGTACTGGCCCGAGTTCGGGGCCGAGGGCAAGGGCGCCATGCCGGTCGAGTGGCTGTTGACCCATCAGTCCGGATTGCCGGCCATCGACGCCACTCTCACCCTGGACGAGGTGCTGGCATGGGAGCCGATCGTGTCGGCACTGGCGGCGCAGAAGCCCTTCTGGGAGCCGGGGACTACCCACGGATATCACGCCCTCACCTACGGGTGGCTGGTGGGAGAAGTCGTGCGGCGCATCTCCGGCAAGAGCCTGGGAACTTTCTTCGCCGAAGAGGTGGCGTCCCCTCTGGGCTTGGAATTCTGGATAGGCCTGCCCGAATCGGAAGAGGGCCGGGTGGCCCCTCTCACCATGTCGTTCGACCACCTCGCCGACATGGACCCGGGGGAACTCGACAGGATGGCCGCCAACTTCGGGCCCGATGGCCTGGGGACCCGCGCCCTCTTCTTGGGCGGCACTTTCGGCGGTTTCACCGAGGGCGGTGGGCCGTTCAACAGCCCCGAACTCCATGCCGCCGAAGTCCCCGCGGCCAACGGCATCACCACCGCCCGCTCCCTGGCCCGCTTCTATGCCGGGTTGGTCGGCGAGGTCGACGGGGTACGGATCCTCGCCCCCGGGACCATCACCCAGATGAGCACTCCCCGGACCTCCGGAGAAGACCTCATCCTCGGGGCCGAGTCGAAATTCGGTCTGGGCATGATGTGTGCCTCCCCCTTCACCCCGTTGTTCGGCCCAGGAAGCTTCGGCCACTACGGAGCCGGCGGCTCGGTTGGTTTCGCCCATCCCGAATCAGGCATTGCCTTCGCCTACGTGATGAATCAGATGCGTCTCGGCCTCGCCGGTGATCGTCGGACCGACTCCCTGATCGACGCCGTCCACGCATCCATCGAATGAACCTCGGCCATCGGTCCGGATCGATCACAGGCGGCCCCCACCCGCTTCGGGTGTAAACGGGACGGTCCGAGGACAAACGAGGGTTCCGGCCAGGTACTCTTATGGCGAGGGAAGAGTCAGGAGACATCAGTGACCCGGCAACGTGGGGGAACCACAGGCCGACGCGGCGAACAGCAACAGCGACACAGCCCAACCTCCCCGGTGGAGATCGGGAGGATGCTCCGAGAGACGAGGGAGCAGCGCGGCCTCGATCTGGTCACCGTGCACGACCGCCTGGCCCGACCCATCACCCAGCTCGAGGGGCTCGAGTCGGGAGACCTGAGTTCGATGCCCGACCAGGCCATGGCGCTGTCCACCTTGCGTCGCTACGCTGCCTTTCTGACCCTGGACGGCGATGCTCTGGCCCTCCAGTTGATGGAGGCCTGGTCAACGTCACCGGTAGCCACCAGTCGCCGACGGTTGCGTGACGCCGGAGCGTTTCCCGGCGTGGTGGCCGCGGTGACCAGCGGTCCCGATCACCTGCGCGCCTTCACCCAGACCGGCCAGGTACCCCGGGTTGCCGGGCTGGCCACCTCGGCCGTCGGCGGTTCCGGTGCCTATGGATACGGGGTGGGTGTGGGTCCCCCCACCGGCATGATCCCGGCCATCCCGATATCAGAGCTCAAGGATGCCAAGCGGGCCATCCGACGGGCCCGCCGGCGGCGGCGGGCTCCCACCGCGTTGAAGGCGGCCACTTGGGTGGTGGCACTGCTGGTGGCCGCCGTGGTGGCGGGAGCGGTGATTCAGAACCAGCGGCCCCAGTGGATGGTCGAGTCCCACATTCTGCGCATCACCGCACCCGGCGGAGCACCGCTCCCGGTATCGCCCAAACGGGCCGCCCCTGCGCGCACCGCCGCTCAGGCGGTGACCCCGGGCCCCACTGACGGCTCCACCCAAGCCGTCTACACCGTGTCCAACCAACACTTCACCCTGCGGCTCGCGGCATCAGCCCCGTGCTGGGTACAAGTCACCAGCCCGGCTTCGATTGTGCCGGTGTTGGCGGGGGTTCTGCAGGCGGGCGATGTGAAGTCGTTCGACGCCGACAAGTCGATCACCGTGCAGGTGGGCAGCGCCGCGGTGGTGGTCGCCATCTTCATCAACGGAAAGAACGTGTTCTTCACCGCCCCCAAGGCCACCCCGTTCACCTACACCTTCACTTCGAACCCCTGAAGTCCGGCGGCCCATAGCCCGTGTCGTTGGTTGGCCCGTTGGCCCTCGTAGCCGGCTACCGGGACAGTCGACCGGCCAGAAAGTCCCCTATTCCCGCCACACTTTCGTCGGTCTCGGGGAGGATCGCTCCGGGGAACGCCTGAAACACATGGATCATCTCGGGCCACACGGTGAGGGTGACATCATTGCCGGCCGCCCTGGCCCGTTCGGCCAATCCGGTGGCGTCGTCGATCAGTACCTCGTGGGCTCCCACCTCGATGCGTAGAGGTGGCAAACCCGACAGGTCCTCGGCGAAAAGGGGTGAGGCCAGCTCGGAGCGAGGGTCGGCCCCGGCCAGGTAGGCGTCGGCCAGAAAGTCGAGGTTCTCCTTGCTGAGCATGGCGTCGAGGTCGGCCAGCCGCTGGTAGGAGGCGGCCGACTGGGTGAGGTCCACCCAGGGGGACAGGCACACCGCCGCGGCCGGAAGAGGCGTGCCCTCGGCGCGCAGGGCGAGAAGCGTTGCCACGGTGAGGCCTCCCCCGGCGGAGTCTCCGGCGATGGCGATCCGGTCGGCCGGGATCCCCTCGGCCACCAGCTGCCGGTAGGCGGCGACGGCATCGGTGACCGCGGCCGGAAACGGATCTTCAGGTCCGAGGCGGTAGTCGAGGGTGACCACCGCACACCGAGAGGCAATCCCGATACGGGCGGCCAGATCGCGGTGGCTGGCGAGCGATCCCGAGCAGTACCCTCCCCCGTGCAGGTAGAGCACCGCGGCATCCCGGCCGATCCCATCGGGGATCAGCCATTCGGCCCCCCGCCCGCCCAGGGTGACGGCCTCGAGGGTGACCCCCTCCGGCGGTGGTGTCACGGCCGAGACCGCGTCCATGGCGGCGCGCTGATCGTCGATAGGGCCGGTGAGCAGACCGGCGTCGGCCAGAAGCGCCTTGATGGTGTCCACCCCGGCATGGCTCATGGTCGGATTCCCATGGCCGTCACTGTATGGGAACGCCCGGGCGGTAGGGAACCGAGAGGCGGGACTTGCCGATCCCGGCGGGCGGGCGGCCCGCCGACGGCCCGAAGGCCGGCCGATAACATGACGGCCATGGCAGGTGAAGCAACCGATCTCGTGACCGACGGGACCCGGGTGACCGGTTCGACAGCTCCCACCCGGTTCGGGGACGTGACGGTGATCGTCGACGACAACTTCGTGGCCACCGTGCAGATTCACCGGCCTCCCAACAACTTCTTCGACATTGCCCTCATGCGATCCCTGGCCGACGCCTATGAGGCTCTCGACGCCGAGGATGCCTGCCGGGCCATCGTGTTGTGCTCGGAAGGAAAGCACTTCTGCGCCGGAGCCAATTTCAACCAACATCCCACCGGCCCCGAACCGGGTCTCGGTGCCGGAGGTATCGAACACCTCTACCAAGAGGCCGCCCGTCTGTTCGACACGTCGACGCCGGTCGTGGCCGCCGTCCAGGGCGCGGCCATCGGGGGAGGCCTGGGTCTGGCCTGCTCGGCTGATTTCCGGATCACCTGCCCGGAGGCGCGCTTCTCGGCCAACTTCGCCCAGCTCGGATTTCACCAGGGCTTCGCCTTGTCGACCACCCTGCCTCCCATCGTCGGCCAGCAACACAGCCTTGAGATGCTGTACACCGGACGCCGGTTGTCCGGAGAGGAAGCTGTCCGCATCGGCCTGTGCGACGAGTTGGTCGACATCGACCAACTGATGCCCCGAGCCCATGCCTTCGCCGCCGAAATTGCCAGGTCCGCCCCGCTGGCGGTGAGGTCGATCAGGGAGACCATGCGAGGTGATCTCGCCGGGCGGGTGCGGGCCGCCCTGGCCCGGGAAGCAAGTGAGCAGCGCAAGCTGTTGCTTACCGCGGATTTCTCCGAGGGCGTCCGGGCCACGGCCGAACGCCGCCCACCCCGCTTCGACGGTAGTTGACCGACGCGGTCGAGCCGCTCGCCGCGACCCGAGCCGGCCAGGAGCTGAAGGGCTGGATCGAGGCCAACTGGAACCCCGAGCTCAGCCTGGTCGAATGGAGGACCCGGCTGGCCGACTCGGGATGGGCATGTCCCACTTGGCCCCTGGCGTGGTGTGGCCGTGCGCTACCGGCGGCATTCGCCGACATGGTGTCCGACGAGATAGCCCGCGCCGGCGCCGTCGGTGTTCCCGACGGGGTCGGGATGCGCCTGGCGGCCCCGACCCTCCTCGAACACGGCTCCGACGATCTCAAGCGCCGCCTCATCCGATCGACGGTGACCGGTGAGATCACCTGGTGCCAACTCTTCAGCGAGCCCGGGTCCGGGTCCGACCTAGCCGGTCTCACCACCCGGGCCGAGCCCGATGGCGACGAGTGGGTCGTCAACGGACAGAAGGTGTGGACCACCTCGGCCACCCATGCCGACTACGGGCTCCTGGCGGCCCGGACCGACTGGGACGTCCCCAAGCATCAGGGCATCACGTGCTTCGTGATCCCCATGCACCAACCCGGCATCGAGGTGAGGCCACTGCGCCAGATGAACAGCCATGCCTCGTTCAATGAGGTGTACTTCGACGATGCGCGGATCCCGGCCGCCAACCTGGTCGGCGAGGTCGACCACGGTTGGGCGGTGGCCCTCACCACGCTGGCCCACGAACGCCGCTACGCCATCATGGGACCGCCGTCGGCGCGATCTCGCGCCGATGGCCGGGCCTGGCGCGAAGCCGCGGCTGAACGAGCCGTCCTCTACGAGCCCTACAAGTGGTACCCACAGCGGGCGGGAAGAGTCGACCTGGTGGTTGATCGGGCCATTGCCACCGGGACCAACACCGATCCACTCATCCGCCAAGAGATCGCCGGCCTGATAGGCATGGCGCGGACAGCCACCTGGACGGCCCAGCGCGACCGGGTGGCCCGCGCCCTCGGCCGGCCTCCCGGTCCAGAAGGCTCACTCGGCAAGTTGGCCGCCAGCAACGTGGCCCGGGCCGCCTCGCGGGTCCACTCCCTCATCGCCGGCGCATCGGGCATGCTCACCGGAGCGGACAGCCCGCTGGGCGGGACCATCGCCGAGATCTTCGTGTCGGTGCCGGCGGTGTCCATCGCGGGAGGAACCGACGAGATTCAGCGGAACATCCTGGGTGAACGGGTCCTCGGCCTACCGAGGGAGCCTGATGCCTCCCATCAACTGCCCTTCCGGGACGTTCCCACCAACGCCGGGGGATAGGGCCAGCCCATCTATTCACCTGGGACCGGATCATGGTCCCGTTCAGGTCGCCATCAACCGGGCCCGGAGTCGGCCCCTGGCGTCAAGCCATTCGCCGGCCGACATCGGGTAGCGGGCCAGGTCCCGCACGGAGCAGTCGAATCGCACGTGCGGCGCTGATCACCTCGTCCCATGGGGCCGATGAACACGTGAATGTGGCCGGTTACCCACCGGCCCGGCTGTCGAAGAACTGATCGAATGCGACGGGCCAGAAGGGATGGGTGCACGGTGGCCCGTCAGCTACCCACACCCGTGGTTCGTCCGATGCGGAAGGTGGATCACACACCACCATGGCGGAGCGGGTGCCGTACAACTCGGTATGCACGCAACACGCCGAGATCCGCGACTGACGCTCGGCCGCTTCGCTCCCGTCGATCGGCAGCAACGGCATCAGATGATCGCCCAGAAGGCCACCGAAGCCGGCAATCACTTCGTCAGCGGAGCACTTTTCACAATCGCCCAACAGTTCTCTCACGTGATCCACCTTTTTGCTCGGACTCCCGAGCGGCTTGTTCTCGAGAATGTGCACGCCGGGTGGGAGTAGCTCGATTTTCACTCCCTCCGGCCCTGTCATGTCGAGGTAGTAGAGGGCTCGGCGATCGCCCACCAGGACCCAGCACGGATTGAAGCTGTCAGGCGCAAATGTCGATTCGAGAGCGTCGACTGCGGCCGAGGCAGAAGCCTGCGCTGCCAGAAGCAGGGGGATCTCCCCCCGGGAGCGCTTGGCCGGGTCACGCTGCCCACCCGTTGGCATGTTGGTCAGGGCGGCCACCACGCCATGCTCGTTCACCGCCAACCAGGTACCACCGGCCACCAGGTCGCGGCCGCCGAGCATTCTCGGTTCAGTGTCCTGCAGAACCGTCAGGCACACGGCGTCGCGGTCGTAGAACTCGTCGCGATTGGCGGCAATCAGCAGCGGAGCGTCAGCGACGACCCCGGAGATGGCGATCAACAGGCACACGGGGCGGCCTACCCCGCTCAGGTCTTCCGCAGCCTGGCCATGCGGACCCGATGTTCGCCGTCCTTTACGAACACCAGATGGGCGCGACCGGCTGTCGGGGCGATGTTCTCGCGCAGGTTGACAAGGTTGATGTCCGACCATATCTGCCCGGCGATGGTCGACACCTCTTCGGTGGACATGTCGACAAGAGTGTGGAAGAACGAGGCCGGGTCGGTGAGGACGCTTTGTCGCAATTGGAGGAGCCGGTCGCGGAACCACCGGGCGATGTCCTCTTCGGCCGCGTCCACGTAAATGGAGAAGTCGAAGAAGTCCGACGCGACGACATGCTGGCAGACGTCCCGGGTGTTGACCTCGAGAACGTTCAGACCTTCCACGATGACCATGTCCGGACGGGCCACGACTTGGAACTTGCCGGGCACGATGTCGTATGTGAGGTGCGAGTACACCGGGATGCTCACCTCGGGGTCGCCCGCCCTGATGGCGGCCAGGGCTTCGACCATTCGACGTCGGTCGTAACTCTCGGGAAAGCCCTTTCGATCCATGAGCCGGCGTTCTTCGAGGATGGCATTGGGATGGAGGAACCCGTCGGTCGTGATCAACTCGACAGATAGGTGATCCGTGCCCCGGCCAAGGAGCGCCTGGAGGATTCGGGCGGTGGTGCTCTTACCCACGGCCACACTGCCGGCCACCCCGATCACAAAAGGCGACGCCGGCTCGGCCCTGCCCAAGAACTTGCCGACCGCTCCGCGCGCCTGGCGTCCTGCCGATGCATGGACCGCCAGCAATTGGGCGAGCGGAACGTAGATGTCGGTCACCTCGTCGAGCGACACCGGGTCCCCGGTGGCGGCCAGGTTGGCGACATCGATGAATGACAGGCCCGTCTCGACCGGCACCCCCAAGGCCGTCCACTCCGCCCGCGTGAACACTTCGAAGGGGGCATCCGCCGGCTGTGGCGCGGCGCAATCCTCCAAGGTGGTCACCTACTTCAGCCGTCGGGACAGGTGCCGCATGGTACTGCGACCGGCGGAAGGGACCTTTGTCCTCTGGTCGTCAACCCCCACGACCAGTCATGCTGAAAGTGATGGAAATGGAGAACATAGCCCTGGCCGACGGCACCGAAATCAGGATACGGCCGATCGAACCCGGCGACGTGGCGGCTTTGATGGAGTTCCATGAGGGACTGAGCTTCGGGACTGTGTACCGGCGGTTCTTCGGGATCCACCCGCACCTCGGCATTCATGAGGCTGAGCATTTTTGCGAGGTGGACAATGTCAACCGTCTTGCTCTGGTGGCGATGGCCGATGATTCGCTGGTAGGTATCGCTCGCATGGAACGGGTCGAACCAGCCACCACTGCCGAGGTGGCGTTCGTGCTGGCGGACCGGTTCCAACACCGCGGCCTGGGTCGGGTATTGGCCCTACGCTTGGCCGCCGCGGCCAGTGAGCGCGGGATCACCGAGTTGGTGGCGGACATACTTCCGGACAACCTTCCCATGCTGCGCTTGCTACCGGACGCCGGGTTCGCGGTCACCGTCTCACTGGTCGGGGGCATCGTCCGTCAGACTTGCCCGATACCGATCCAGGCGGGCACGGCTTTCCCGGCGCAGTGAGAGGACCCGGACATCGGCGGCGACGAGATGCCCGGATTGCGTCCGAGATGCTCTTCAAGATCGGCCACGGGTTCTTTACTGATCGGTAATGCTCGGCGCCAACTCACCGTTGATGCCCGGCGCCAACTCACCGTTGAAGCGTCGCAACATCCCCAATGCAGCACGCAGATCGGGAGTCTCCCGCACCAGGTCTCGGGGGAGGCGTCGGGAGAGGGTTCGCACGCCGGAATTCTCCACGGTCAGCGCGACGCTCGCCCTGGTGGTAGGTCAGGTGGTCAAGGAACCAGAACAAATACGTTCGCCTCGAGCACGCCACTCGCCTACAGAGTCAGCCCGCCAGTCGAGCACGGCATCACCGTTGCTGTCCGGTGGTGCCGTGCTCGTGACGTCGTTCTTTCCTCTATGCAGTCGCCGTCGTGCCAGAACGCGTAGGCGTGCTTGGCTCTTCCTTACGCGCATGCACAAAGCCGAGTATGACGAGTATCGCCATCAATCCGGCAAGGACGAACGCCCCGATTGCGGCCCATGTGGCGACCTCACCAAAGACGCTGAACGCGTAGGCTTCCAACAGCAGGCCACGAAGTGTCGTTCCCTGAAACGTGGTAGTCACCTCAGCCTTGAGCGTGGCATTGGTCGGAGCGGCTCGCGACGCTGCTGATACAGCGTTATACACGCCACCGTAGGGCATTTCGCTCAGGTGGACGGCAATGAAGTTGTCGGCGTAGGCCTTGGCTTGGGGTCCGGTCAACAGCTGTTGGCCGGCGTACATCGACACAGATGGAATCATGCTGGGGGTGATCTCGCTGCCGGCCACTGGATGCGCGAACGCCGCCTTGCTCGGGAATGTGATGTCCTGCTTCGCCAGCTGGCTGTGGACATTGCTATTGGTGAACGATGCCGCCCACAAACCCAAACCGCCCGCTGCCAGTAGTGCAACCACCAGAATTGCGCCAGTGCCGCTGATGAGTCGGTCGATGACCTTTCGGTCCATGGTTGATTCCTTTCGTTTGAAGGCTCAGACGCTCTCGCTCCGGCCACTTGCATCTCTTATTTTGCCGGTGTCACCGGCTTCCCAGTAGGGCCGAATGGCCCGTAGTGTCCGAAAAAGCAATCACCCCTTACCAGGGGCGGCGAAACCTACCGGTCACTGGGCGCGGCGGCTACGTCACGCTCTGCTGGTGTCTCGCACCTGAACATGCGGTAGGGATGGTGGTGATCGGGGACGTTGGCGATGGTGGCGATGGTGGCGAGTTCCTCAGCGAAGGGATGCCGGCACCATGTCTCACCATGTCGAACAGTTCCGACAGCCGCGCCGCTGTGCACAGACCGCGCGATACCGATGACGGCCACCGTTGCGGGCAACCTCTCGGCTGACGTTCGACGGATCACGACCGACGGAACTGGCGATCAACGCAAACCTCGTGTTCGGGTCATCGACGAGAATGGCGCGAATCTCTTCGCGTTCGTGGGGGACCAGGGCTGGCACGCCGGGTCCCATCAGTTCGGTCTGACCCTGGCAACCAGGGGGGATCAGCCCGGCCCAGGTTCGAGTCGGACAGGCGTTGGCCGAATCCCAGGATCTCCTCCATGCCGTTTTGGTTCCGCTATCCGACTGAACTCGTTCCGCCAAGTGCGGTCAGATGAGTCCGCACCTGCTCGTCTGCAAAACTATCTCCATGTTCGACGATCTCCTCGCCGCCAACCGCCGCTACTCGTCAACATTCGCGCTGCGTGACATCCGGGGTATCGCGGCCAGAGGTTTCGGGTTGGTGACCTGCATCGACAGCCGGATCGAACCCCTCACGATGCTCGGCTTGCAGCCCGGCGACGCCAAGATCCTCCGTAACGCCGGTGGGCGGGTCTCGTCCGACGTCTTGCGCTCGCTGGTATTGGCCACCACCTTCCTCGGCGTCAGCTACATCGCGGTCATGCACCACACCGATTGCGCCCTGGCCGGTCGGGGGGAGGCGGAGGTCAGGTCGGACCTGAGCCCCGAGCAGGCAGAGAATTCGCAAGGTTGGGATTTCCTCACCATGCCCGACCCCGAGGCAGCGCTGGCCGCCGATATCCTTGCCCTGCGAACATGCGCCGTCTTCCCACCGGGCGTCGCCGTCGAAGGTTGGCGATACGACGTCGACACGGGTGCGGTCCACCGGATCATTTCGAGCGACGCACTGCTGCCGACCCACGGCGGCGGCTGAACCCGGCGGCACCTTCGCCTCAGATCGATACGTGACGGATGCCAACGATGCTCGAGTTCCGTCCGGGTGGGAGCCTGGATCGGCAACGAGCTTGCCCCGGGGTGTGCAGCGTGTCGAGCAGCAGAGTGACGTAATGACGTCACAACTGCCACCACGTTGCCAAGAGTCCCGCCACGGGCCGTTGCTCGCGAAATCAAACGAAGAGGAAGGACGGCGCTGTTCATCTGTCCCAATAATCGTTGGGACAGACTCGTGGTCCGACGGCCAGTCGGTCGAAGGTCTGAGATCTCCGGTTGGATCTCAGAGTGAGAACGATCCAGTGGGTCAGGCAGGCGCCTTCCCAACGCGCCGAAGGTCGGCGATCTGGATGCCAAGGCCGCAGCCCGGGCGCTCGGCGGTTTCCTCCCTCGCGAGACTCAACGCCTGTGGGCGATCTCCGGATCCTGAGCTACCTGGCATCAGGCGATAGCGTGTCGTCGTTACGTCGAAAGGGAGGGTGAGTGATGGCGCAAGCCTCATCGGCACGCATGGGCACGGACACCCCTGGCGGCGGGTCGGTGTCGGTCATCGAGCGCCTCCTCATCGACATCGTCGGTGCCACCAATGTCGACACCGGGACGGACATCGGCGAGGACGACACCCACGACGAGGCGTTGACCGGTACCTCCGTCCGGCCCCTCGCTGTCGTCCGCCCCGGGTCGACCGCCGACGTGGCGTCCATCGTGAAGGCGGCGGCGTCCCTGCGAATGCCGCTCACTCCCCGGGGGTCGGGGACCGGGCTTTCGGGAGGATGCACTCCGGTCGATGGTGGCCTGGTCGTGTCCTTCGAGCGGATGAACCGCATCCTCGAGATCGACACCGACAACCACGTGGCCGTCGTCGAGCCGGGGGTGACACTGGCCGACCTCGATGCGGCACTCCTCCCCCATCGATTGGTCTATCCGGTGTTCCCTGGTGAACTGTCGGCCAGCCTGGGCGGCAACGTAGCGACCAACGCCGGTGGAATGCGGGCGGTGAAGTATGGGGTGACCCGACACCACATCCTCGGCATCGAAGCGGTGCTGGGCACGGGTGAGGTCATCCGTGCCGGCGGCAAGTTCGTGAAATCGACCAGCGGCTACGACCTGACCCAGCTGGTGATCGGGTCGGAGGGCACCCTGGCGCTGGTCACCCAGGCCACGCTCCGACTGCACCCCCGGCCTGGCCACCAGGCCACGCTCCTCGCTCCCTTCGCCACACTCCATGAGATCGCCGCGTCGGTGCCGCCCATCGTGGCCAGTGGCGTCGGCCCGTTGGTTGTGGAGTACATCGACAAGGTGTCGATGGCGGGGATCACCGCCACCGCCGGCATCGACCTGGGGATCCCCNNGGATCCCCGCCAATATCCGGGAGCGCGCCCTGGCCTATCTGGTGGTCGTCCTCGAAGACCACCATCCCGACCGCCTCGACGAGGACACCCAGGCACTGGCCGAGCAGCTCGCCGAGCTTGGCGCGCTCGATGTGTACGTGCTCCCGCCCCAGGCGGGCACCCAGATGATCGAGGCTCGTGAACGGGCCTTCTGGGCAGCCAAGGCGGCCGGTGCCGACGACATCGTGGACGTGGTCGTGCCCCGGGCATCGATCCCCGACTACCTGGACACCGTCGGCGAGCTGTCGTCGCGAACTTCGTCGCTGGTGGTGGGCTGCGGCCATGCCGGCGACGGCAATGTCCATCTGTCGGTATGGCAGTCCGACCCGGACGTGCGCCGCCAGCTCTTGCACGCCATTGTCGCCGCCGGTGTGTCGTTGGGCGGTGCCGTGTCCGGCGAGCACGGGATCGGTACCGAGAAACGCGCCTACCTGGCTGAACTCGAGGACCCTGCCAAACTCGCCCTCATGCGCCGGATCAAAGCGGCGTTCGACCCACACGGCATCCTCAATCCGGGCACCATCTTCGACCCGGTACCTGCGACAGGAGAACAACAGTGAACGGAGCACAGGCGCTGATCCACACCCTCGTGGACCACGGTGTCGACACCTGCTTTATGAATCCGGGCACCTCCGAGATGCACTTCGTCGCCGCCCTCGACGACGTCACCGCCATGCACAGCGTGCTGGCCCTGTTCGAAGGGGTGGCCACCGGTGCGGCCGACGGGTACGCACGAATGGCCGGACGGCCGGCAGCCACCCTGCTCCACCTCGGCCCAGGGCTCGGCAACGGTTTGGCCAACCTGCACAACGCCCGCCGCGCCAACAGCCCGGTGGTCAACATCGTGGGCGACCATGCCACCACCCATCGCCAGTATGACGCCCCGCTTCAATCGGACATCGAAACAGTGGCCCGCAACGTGTCGTTATTCGTGAGGACCTCGGAGTCCACCGCCAGGCTGAGCGAAGATGCCCTGGACGCACTGGCTGCGGCCACCGGTCCCCCCGGTTCGGTGGCCACCCTCATCCTGCCAGCGGACGTGTCCTGGTCCGACGGCGGCATGGTGGCTGGGCGGCGCCCAACCCCGACGGATCAACTGGTCGGTGCCCGGGGCGCCGCGCCGGTCGAGGACGTCCTCAACGCCATTGCGGCTGCGTTGCGGTCGGGCGAGCCGGCGGCCATCCTGATCGGTGGGCGGGCATGCTCGGGGAAGACGTTGGACACCGTGGCGGACATCGCCACCTCCACCGGCGCCAAATTGCTGGCCGAGACATTCCCGGCGCGACTCGAACGGGGAGCGGGCCGACCACCGGTGGAGCGATTGGCATACCTGGCCGAGTTCACCGCCATGCAGCTCGAGGGTATCCGGCACCTGGTACTGGTGGACGCCAAGTCGCCCGTCTCGTTCTTCGCCTACCCCGGCAAACCGAGTGACCTGGTCCCAGAGGGCTGCACGGTACACGCCGTCGCCGGACCGGCGGACGATGTCGGTGCCGCAGTGGCTGCACTGGCTGCACTGCTCGACGTCGCCAGCGGGACGGCCCCGCGTCAGGAAGCCCACACACCCGCTCGTCCCATCGGTCCTCTCACTGCCACCGCGGTGTGCGAAGCGCTCGGTATCCTGCTTCCCGAAGGAGCAATCGTGTCCGACGAGGGAAACACCTCGGGTCTGTTTGCCGCCGGTTCCACCGCCGGGGCTCCGCCCCACGACTGGCTCTGCTTGACGGGTGGTGCCATCGGCCAGGGCCTCCCGGTTGCGGTCGGGGCCGCGGTCGCCTCACCAGGTCGGCGCGTGGTGGCCTTGGAGGCCGACGGAAGTGCCATGTACACCCTGCAGGCGTGGTGGACAATGGCCCGTGAGAGCCTCGACGTCACCACCGTGATCCTGAACAACCACTCCTATGCTGTGCTCAACATGGAGCTGGACCGAGTCGGGGCCGAATCCCCCGGGCCGCGAGCACGGGACATGCTCGACCTCAGGCGCCCGGACATCGACTTCGTGCACCTGGCCGCCGGCATGGGCCTCCACGCGGCGCGCGCCGAGACCGCCGAGGAGTTCACCGACGAGTTGGCCAGGGCACTGGCCACCCCGGGGCCGAGCGTCGTAGAGGCAGTTATCCCGTCTCTGTTGTGACGTCGAGTCGTAGCCTCCGCCCGGCGGGGCCAGATGGCCGGCAGTTGGAACCAGTCAGCCGGTGTACGCAGCAGCCTGATCCCGGACCAGCGACACCAGGTTGCCGACGGCAAGGTTGATGTCGTCGAGGTGCAGGCCCCACGTCGGACCGAGGGTCTGGCTTACCGACGGGCGGGTATCCCCCGGTATGTCGGTCCGGTCGATCTGCAACCACGTCGCTCCACCGCTACTCACACATCGCCCCGTGTACAGGTCGGGGTAGGTGGCCCACGGGGTAGATGCGCTCGGTACGGGCTCGTAGAAGGCCCCGAGTGGACCGGGGAACCGGCTGGTCGGTGCGTACGGCTCGAGTACCCCTGCGACGGAGGGCCGGGCCAGCGATGCAGGGTTGGTGCACAGAACCTGCAGCCCTTTCTTCGGTGCAACTCCCGACATGCTGCTCACCCCCTGGCCAACCCGTCCGAACCCGCTGTCGGCCGGCGGAGGGTCGAGGAACATCGAGTACGCCACGACGCAACCGGTCTGACTGTTCGAGACGCAGGCCGGGATGTGCTGGAAGTCACCTCCCACGGTCTTCCCGACCGGGACGGTGACATTGCCACCGAGCAGCAACGCCGAAACCAGATGCTTGCGTACTGCGGGGCTGGGGTCCACCTGCGACCGCAACAGCTCGATGAGCATGCCCGATCCCTGAGAGTGCCCGATGAAGACCACTCCCCTCCCGCGGTTGTAGTGGCCCAGGTAGTACCGCCAGGCCGAGAGCACCCCGTCGTAGGCAGTCGTGACCGCCGAGACAGTGACCGACCCCGTGGCTCCCCCGGTAATCGAGGACAGAGTGAGCTGCGGGTACATCGGCGCATAGATCCGACACGCGGTCGAGAACCGAGACGCCTGGGCGACGGCGACCGCCGTCTCCTCCGGGTCGACGGTGAGATTTGCGTTCACCGTCGTTTGAGCACTGACGGTCGGATACACGTAGAAGCAGTCGATCGGCGGGTCCTTGGCCGGCGACTCCGACTGGGTGGTCGTCGTGCCGTTGGCATGGAACACGGTGGCGTCGAGGTTGGCCGTGCAGGGGTCGTTGGCCTGTCCGGGTCGACACAGCCACACCGGCGAGGTGGGCCCGGAGCCGTTCACGGCCGTGGAGCTCGAGCCAGCACCCGTGGAGTGACCCGCCGTGGTCGATGATGGTGACGAACTCGGCGATGACGAACAAGATGCCAGCATGCCCATCGACATCACGGCCGCCATGGCCGCGGCGATCAGAGCGTGCCGACGTTCTCGGTCCGGCGACACTTGCGAAGACACCCGAGTCGGCGATGTGGTGACAGATTCCGTCATGCACAAGAGTATTCCCGCAATCACCAGACCCCGGGACGACCTCGTACGGGCGGGGCAACGGTGTCAAGCAGGTACCGGGACTGCACGCAAGGCGTCCTACGGAAGAAGCCCGGCCGGCCGACTACTTGGTACCACGGCTTCGTCCTGAGCTCCTGAGCGAGGCGACTCTTCGGGTTGTAGCCGAGCACCACCGTCGACGTGGCAAACGTCGCATACCACGACACCGGTTTCCTGATGCGCTTCCCTGAAGGCTCTGGTTCACCGCCGGAGCGGCACTGATGAACACATCACCTACAAGGACTCCCCCTTGGATCTCGGCGGCGATCTCTCTCGAGCCAGCGGAAAACCTGGTTCCGAACTCGACGAGTTGGGATCGGAGACGCTCATTCTCAGCTGCCAGGTCGACGTTGGGCGGTTGCCCAACGGGCTCGGAGGATGGGGCGTCAGTCGGAATTCCCTACGGTACGCGCGCCGTTATCGCAGGTGGTGGACGGTGCCGCAACGAGGGGTGAACAGTTACGAATTAACAACGAAACTCGTTCAGCACAGCGAATCTCGTAGGCATGACGTATCCGGCAGCGTTAGGTGACTCCAAAGCCCACTGTCCCGACGCCCGGGACTCCGACGTCAGAGGCCGGCGAGCGCGTGGAAGGCTACAGCGGCGGCTGTTGCTACGTTCAGCGAGTCGACCCCGTCCGCCATCGGGATGGGGACCATCACGTCGGATGCTGCCAGGGCCGTATCCGTCAGGCCCGGCCCCTCTGCACCGAGGAGCAGGGCCACACCGACGGGGTGACCTGAGCCGGACATCCGGGCCTTCAGCTCGGCGAGACTGACGGCAGGGATCCCGCTGTCGGCAGCCGGACGCGGTGCCAACGCGGCGACAACGAAGCCGGCGGCCCGCACCTGGTGGAGCCCGGTCGGCCACGGCACCAGTCGGGCGAACGGCATGTGGAGGACATGCCCGACGGATACCCGGATCGACCGGCGGTAGAGCGGGTCGGCGCACGTCGGGTCGAGGAGGACGCCTGCCACCCCGAAGGCGGCGGCATTGCGGAACAGAGCCCCGATGTTCTCATGGTCGTTGAGGCCTTCGAGGACGGCCACGAGAGGAAAGGTTCCTTCCGGAGCGGACGTTGCCGCGGCGTCGGCCAGTAGCCGTCCTGTGCCGGCGGGCGACGGGCGGTTCGCTACTGCTACCACCCCCCGGTGCAGGGCGAAGCCGACCGTGCCGGCCACCACGGCACGAGAACCTACGAACACCGGCGCGCCCCGGGCCCGTGCGGCCGCTACCAGGTCACTGGCCGCCACCATCTGATGATCATCGACGAGCAGCGAACGCACCGTGTACTGGGACGTGAGGAGCCGGTCGACGGCGAGCCTCCCCTCGACCACGAAGACCGACCGGTCGGCGTCCAGCCGGATCCGGCCAGCCGGGTCGTTGAGGTCCCGGTAGAGGTCGAGTCGCGGGTCGTCTGGGTCGTCCACCCCGACGAGCGGGCCCGGTGTGACAACAGGAGGGGGCGGGTCCTTGGGCGCGTCCGACACCCGGCCAGCCTCGCGTAACCCACGTGGGACGACGCGCCGAACTTTGGCAGAGGCATTGCCGAACCGATTTGGACGTGCGGCAGAAGGGCCGGTACGGGGCAGTTGATAACCGTCGCTGACCCAGCGGTGTGGGCGCCCCGTCTTTGGCACCGTCAGACTGAGACAGCATTGGCCTTAGCGTTGGCACTGACTGCCTCGTCCGATTACCGCCAGACAACATCGGCGCGGCCCGGCAGAGTGTGGCCATGCCCCCTTCCATCCCCGCACCGCTTGCTCCGAGTGGACCGCCCACGACCTGGTGGCACACATGGCGGTGGGGGGCGAAGAAATGGCACGGCTCGTCAATGCCCGCCTGGCTGTAGGTCCCTGCGCCGAAATCGGCCCGACTCGAGTGTTCGAAGATCGCGAAGGTCCATTTCGGGCCATGGCGGACCGGGCCTTACGCCGCCGTTTCGTGGTGAACGGTCTCGCGCTTACCGATGCCATTCTCAAATTGCAGGCCGTGGGGCCCGCAGCCACAGTGACCTTCACCGGTTGGGACATGACCGCCGCCGAGCTCATTCGCCACGGCGAGAGTGAGCTGATCCTGCACCGATGGGACCTGGTTGGCTCAGACCCGACATCGCTGGCCCTATTGAACAGCCCGGATCTCCTTGAACATGGCCGCAAGGTGATCGACCATATGGGTATCATCGATGCGCCGGCCTGCTCAGAAGGGGAACCCGACACCGGGCCGCGAGCGCTCCTGGCATTGTGGGGCCGCGACCTCGACCGTCAGTTTCAGAATATTATCTAAGGAGACATTGCGCTCTCCGCGTTCAGCATCCCTGATGTACATCGGATGCATCACCGCACTCATCGGCTAGTCGCTCCGGAGTCCATTCAAGTGCTTGCAGCGCAACACGGACGCGCCTCCACCGATGCTGCTGCACCGACTACGGCTGCCGGAGAAGTCCCTGAACGTACCTGGTCACTGCTTGGCCGTTTTCCGCCACGCCCTGGGTGGCTACCACCCCATCGCAAAAGAGGACGTTGCAGGTTGGGTTGGTCACGAGGTCGGTGAGCAAGATGTTGGGGTTGATGTAGTTGTTGGGATTGAGGTCGAAGTCCTCGGGCGGCGACACGTAAGGTCCGGGGTCGGGGATGTGTTGGTCCTCCACGCCGCTCATAAGAATGCGGAAGAAGTTGTAGTAGAGGTCGGATCCTGCGCCTGACGCGCTGAGAAGTCCGGCCAGGTTGGGTGTGGTGTCGCCGAGCACACCGGTCCAGGTGACGGTCATGTGGAGGCTGGGAATCATGAAGTTGTTCTGTTGCAGTGCACCGACCATGGCGAAGAGGTCCGAGGGAGCGCTCGGAATCAACTCGTGGTCCACGATTTGGGCGGCCGGGATGTTCGCGCTTTCGCACGAGGTGCCGCCGTTTACCCAGAACAAGAACCCATAGCAACCGTTGGTGGCGGTTGGTTGGCGGAGCTGTTCGATGTAGTTGGGCGAGAGAATCTGGCGGCCGTTCCAATTCCCGTCGTTTTGCATGAGCAGGCCGAGCTTGGCGAACTGGGTGGGAGGGATGAAGAGGTTGGCGTAGCCGTACGTGTTTCCGGAGCGGTCTCGGAGCCAGATGTAGCTGTTGACAGGTATGCCAATCGGTCCGAATAGGTACGTCTGGGCGAACGCCTGGAGGTCTTGGCCCACGGCGCGCTGGATCACGTAGGCCAAAAGGTCAGGGACGCGTTGGGTGTAGTCGAATGTGGTGCCCGGTCTATGGACGAGGGGCTGAGCCAGAGCCTCTTGGGCAATGTTGGGATCTGTCCCGACCGAGGCAAACTCGGTGAGGATGGATTCTCGGAGTCCCGCAGTCTCGGTGAGCAAGTCACGGATGGTGATGGCCCGATGCGCTGCGTCACCCCAGCCGGGACCGGTTGGAAGATATTTGCCGATGGGGTCGCTCAAGGCCAGCTTGTGTTGGTCGTAGGCAATGCCGGTAAGGATGGAGATCACGCTCTTGGTCGCGCTGAAGATCTCGTAGGGGACGTCGTTGGTCACCGGATCCAATAGCCCCTGGGCGATCTTGCAGTTGTTGCGGAAGATCTGGACTGATGCACGCAGGTGGGTTTCGGCGTAGGCGATCGCCTCTTGGACCGGGATTGGGTTGAGATCCTCTTGGGCCGGGGTGGCTTGGCCAAACATGAGACCCGAAGCAGGCAGCGCGCAATTTGTCATGGGTGCGACCTCAGGGGGTGTCGCCGCAGAGGCAACCACAGGAGACAGGCACACGGCGGCACCGGCAAGCATGGCGGCGGCCACGGTTATTGTGACGAAACGGTTCCGCATCAGACCCTTCTTCATCTTTACTCCCAGCGTCAGAGGGCGGGTCCCATGCGCCCTAATCGACGAAATGGAACAACCTCGGGTTGCCGACCATCCCAGATGGAGAACTCCTTCGCCGTGGCGATCTTGCGGTTGCCATCAATAACGTCGAGGTGGCGTAGAGAACGAAGGGTTGATGCACATCTATCTGGCAATGAAGATGTTGGTAACCGATATCTGGAGTTTCCGGCAGCTGCTTGGAGCGAAGTGTTCCGCTACCTCCAGGAAATGAATCCATATGACTTCCAGGATCTCATTGCCCATCTTCTACGGGCGGTGGGCTATCACGTGGACTGGGTGTCGCCCCCCGGGCCCGACCGAGGACTGGACATCCTCGCCTACACGGATCCCGTCGGTGCCACTGGGCCGAGGATCAAGATGCAGGTGAAGCGGCGGGCCGACAAGATAAGTGTGGACGGTGTCCGATCCTTTATGGCCATCCTCGACGCTCAGGATGTGGGCATATGCGTGTCATCTGGTGGGTTTACCTCCGACGCCGAACATGAGATTCGTGGCCAGGAAAATCGCCGGATCTCGTTGATGGGGCCGGAGAAGTTCTTCGATCTCTGGGTCGAGCACTACGAGAAACTCACCGTGGAAGGTCGGCAACTCTTGCCCCTTCGCCCCGTCCACTTCCTTGCCCTGTGAGCTGAGTGGCGGTAAGCGCGTGGTCGAGATACTCACATCTGGGCATACCGTCCCAGTAAGGATCGTCGGTGGTGGACACGGTTTCTGGGATATTGCGCTACTCGTTCTTGCCGCCATTGCGGCAGCGGGCTCCATACTTGCCATCTGGGCCCAGATGGCCAAGGAGATTGGCCATCGCTCCACTGGCGTCGGCCGCCAAGGTGATCTCGATAGGTTCACCAGACACGGCGGAACCCTTCGGGTGGATGGAAATCCTCAAGGATCTCTTGGCCGCGCGCACCGCTGCGCGTCAGATCAAGCGCTGCAATCACGGGATGGACCACTGGCCACTCATCGTTGGACAGTCCACGCCCAGCCGCGTCGTAGCGATGTGTCACTGCGTACCGCACCGAAGCGACGGTGATGGTGGCACCACGGCTGGCATTGGCCTGCGCCTCGCCGTAGAGCTGCTTCGCGATCCGCAGGGTTCGGTCGTCGGACACGTAGAAGTCTGGAGGCGCGTTGCCCTGCAGCGGGAGCGGGGCACCCCAGACCGCGGCCGCCAGGTCTCCTCGTAGCGCCCAACCCGGCGTGACCTCGACATCGTCGAATCCGAGACCGAGCTGCGATGTGCGACTTGCGTCTCCAGGATGCGGTGCTTCAATTAGAGCAACGGTGCGTTCCCTGACGCTCCATCGGCCTGCAAGAGCCCAGAACAATTCAGTCCCTGCCGGCTCCGTCGACGATTCCTTAACAAGGGCTTCGGCCCGGAGCTCGGCGAGCGCAGTCGAGGCCGAGCTCACCGCCACTCCTGTCTCCTTCGCAATGCCCCGCACGGTCATCGGCCCCGTTGCCGCGAGGAGGCACACGGCGACCGATTGTCCGGTCCCCGTGTCCAGTGGGCTGCGCCGCGGCACCTCGACCAAAGGATCGATGCGGGTGTCGACGCGCACCCGGTCGAGCCACAGTCGGATGTGGCCGCGCCGGTCCAAGTAGCCCCAGCCTGACTGTTCGAGGATCTCCTTGTCCATGGACGAGAGCCGGTCGGCCACCAGAACATGGTGCGCCGGTTCGTCGCAATGGCGCGTGACGAGCTGGCGGATCCCGGCCGGAGAGGGAGACCTCTTCACCTCGATGACTAGCGGTCGTTCCTCGCCGTCGAGCTGAATGACCAGGTCGGCCATGCCGGCGGGGTCTTGCCGCGAAGAGATCACGGGGAGTTCGAGGTGAGCCAGGACATCCAGGAGATCGTCTGCACCCTCGCTATAGGTGATCTGAGACATACAGCTAGCATACTTCAAGTGTACTGACGTTCGATAATTCTGAACATCGGTACATTCCCAATCGAACGTGGCTCAGAGCAAGAACCCTCCGCTCACCACGTCACGGCTTTTCGCTGCCGAAGACGACTCACATGCCGAATCCATAGTCACGGTCATGATCGATGCCATGGCTATCATCGCGGGACCGGGCGTGTTCAATGGCGGGAGCCGGCGCCGGACGGGGGTTCAGCTCCCCTCCGACGGTCCAGCGTTCATGGTCGTTCTCGCGCTCGACCTCCCTGAGCTTCGTCTCCAACCCGTTCAGCTGGGCAGGCGCCTTGGGGTGCTCGTCCATCCACCGCTCCCGCTCGGATACCTCATGGGTGATGCCCCCAACCTGCTGGGTGGCTCGCTCGAGGGCCCCGGTCAGCTTCCGCTCTTCGGCGCGGAGCAGCTTCTCCAACCTGTCTTCTGCGGCCTGCACCCGTTCGATGTCGGCCTGGGCGTGGCGGCGGGCGTCACGGTGGATGCTCCTTGGCCGGTCCTTGTTCTTCGCTGCCAGTTTGTTCTGGAAGGCGTGATGCCTGGCAAAGGCCAGTTCGCCGGCGGCTCGGCTCAGCTCTCCGCCTGACCGCCAGCCGCGTTCCTTCTTCAGCGAGGCCAGTTCCCGTTCGGCGCTCTTCAGCTCGTACCCGGCCTGGTGGGCCAAGTTGCTGATGTCCTTGGGGATGGCGGCAGCCAGGGCGTCTCGTTCCGCCTTCAGGGCCTGCTGCCTCAGTGATGCGATCTCTGCCGATGGCACCACAGGAGCGTCGGAGTGGACCGAACCGGTATCGATGGCCCACTTCCAGCGTCGTTCGGTCTCCCAGCTCCGCTGCAGGTCCTCCCGGGCCTGGTCGAGATCGTCAGCAGCCAGGTAGACGTGGGTCTGCTCTCTGGCTCTGCTCATGGCCACGTAGGCCAGCTCCCTCCCTCCCCCGTCTTCGTAGACGTGGGCGATGTCGTGGGTGGCCCCCTGGCTCCGGTGGACGGTGGTGGCGTAGCCGTGGGCCAGCTTGGCTTGCCCGATGGCCTCCTGCTCGAACCAGTGTCTCCTGCCGTCCTCCATCTCGATGGCGAGACGCTGTGCGTCCAGGTCGACAGCAGTGACGACCCCTCGTTCAGAGGTGACCACCTGGCCCTCCGCTGCTGGTGCCAGGGTGACGATTCGGTCACCTGCGGCATACGTGGCTCCCCCCGGGGCCGCCAGCTCGGGACCGGACAATCGCCCAACGGCTGCCATTCTCTCCCTGGCCAGGCGGTTGAGCTCAGCCACGTTGGCTCGCCTCCAGGCGAACATGGCGGCGTCCTTGCCGGCCAGGGTGTCTCTGGCCCACTGGTTGACCAGCGTGTTGAGTGCCTCGTTCCGGGTCCGCTCGGTTATCACGCGGTCGTTGGTCAGGTAGAACTCCAAAGCCCGATTGACGTTGCCGGAGCGGAGTTCGGCCAGCGCCACCCGTTCTGCCTCGTTGCGCTGGCGGACGTTCTGGTCAAGGGTGTGGACAATCCCACCGTGGCGTTCGACCAGGGCTCCCATGGCCCCACCGACTGACACAGCACCGAGTTGGCGATCGTCGCCCACCATCACCACCTTCGATCCGGCCAGGCGGGCCTGGTCGAGCAGGAAGGCGATGTCTCGGTCGGAGGCCATCCCTGCCTCGTCGAGGACCAGGACATGGCCGTCAGTCAGCCGCATCCTGTCGTGTTCGAGCCTCCACCGCAGGGAGGCCAGGGTCCGGGAATCGGAAAGTCCGGCCTCCCGACCGAGTGTCCGTGCCGCCTGGCCGGAGGTCGAGGTACCCACCACGGTGAAGCCACCAGATTCGAAGGCGTCCCGGACGGCGGCCATGACCGTCGTCTTGCCCGATCCGGCCACACCTTCGACCAGTTCCACCCCCGGGCCCGAGGTAGCGATCCCCAGCACCGCCGCCTGCTGGCCGGGGGTCAATGGAGACCCCAGGACAGCGCTTTGGCGGCTCACCGCACCAGCGGCCACCTCGGGGGACACCCTGGCGGCTTCCCGGTTCTCCACACCTCGTTCCACCGCCTGCTCGATGGCCAGTTCAGTGGCGATGACATGCGCCGTCGAGAAGGGCTGTTCGGAAGCTCTCGGCACGCCGACCAGAGGAATGGCATCGGGATCACAGAGGATACGAGTACACGCCTTGTCCAGCTCGATGGCCGGGAGGCCGAAGACTGATGGTGCCACGGCCACGATGGCGTCCCGCTTGGAGAACACCTTGCGGTCCGAAAGGGTCCCTCTCGGTCCCAGCACGTCCTTGGCCAACGCAGCTAGCGCTCGATTCCCGAGGATCTCTGACCGAGAGTGCAGACGCTGGTAGGCGAGGCCGGCGCGCTCGACATCAGCGACCAACTGCTCGGGCGGGAAGCCGGCCTTGGTCAGCTCAGCCCGCCACTTGGGCAGCAGCTCCTCGACCGGAGTGTGGTGCTTGGTCTTCCGAGTTTCGCGGGCGGCGACCTGGCGGGCCTGGTAGGTGGAGAAGCCCTTCTCGGCCACGGCCTCGCCGATCTCGGCGGAGCGCTTGGAGTGGACTGCGAGTGCGGCGTCGGGGATGCCGGCGATCTTCCAGTGCCCGAGCTTGCCCGACGGTCCGGGATCGGCCTCGAATCCGTAACCGAGTTCCACTGCTTTGGAAGCAGAGACCACCCGGCCGACCATGGTGGCGGCGTGGAGGTGCTCCCTCCAGGGGGTGGTGTCAGGCGCTTTGGTGCCTCTCTTCGTATCCAGCATCTCGATGACGTTGGCGATGAGCACGTGGTCGTGGGGGCCGGGATCCGCGGCCCTGGTGGTGGCGTGGCGGGCATGGGCGTAGACGAGCCCGGTGGTGGCGGTGGGCACCGCGGCCACGCCACGCCTCCCGCCGCGTTCCTTGGTCAGGTCGTCCAAATAGCTCAGCGTGGCGTCCCGTTCGGCGTCCATGATGGCGTGCATGTCCTCGGCCCGACCGAGCACGCCCAGCTCGGCCACCGACTTGTGGGCGGCGATGACCAACTCCATGCCCGGGCGCCTGGCGTTGACCAGCCGTTCGCGGTCTTTGGGTGACACGCTCCGCCCGGTCCGTAGAGGGCGTCGTAGGAGGGGTTGTCGACCGGACCGACCAGACCGAGGGACGCAGCTCCTGATCCTCCCCAGAGCAGCGGGGTCTCACCTCTCGAGGCGTAGTACTCGAGGGCAGCACCGGGGAAGTCGTCGCCGCGGTCGATGATGGTCTCGCGGTGGTAGGCGACAGAGTCTGCTCCCATCATCCGCATCCAGGCCACGCCGACTCCCTCTCACCGGCAAGGGACACCCCTTGCAATCGTGTTCAAGGTATTCAGAGGGTGTGACGGGGTCGTCGGCGCGGACTACGGATCGGACTCGGACAGAGCCAGGGGTAGACGCCAGCGTGGAGTCAGGGAGGCGAACAGGGTCCGGGCGGTCGTCGTTCAGGGAAGTGCACGTAGGTGCTGATCCAGGAGGGCTCGATCGCTCAGTGGGGAAGGTCCGAACGTGCGCGAACTCGGCGCCCCAGTCGCCTCTCGAAATGATGAGTAATCGAGGCTGTGGCCCCTTCCATCATCCCCACCCAGTCTTAAATCACCGGACCGGCAATTGGCGGCCTGAACAGGGAGGGTGACGTTGAGACGAGCGACGAACCAGCTCATTGCCGGATTCCCGGTCGACGACTCTTCCCAGCTCGTCCCCATATCGCGATGACACGGGTGAAAGCGTCCCCTACCGGCACTTGGAGGACAGCCTTCCGCCCCGCCAGGCGTCTTATTGAGACACCCCCGCCGCGCCGAGCACCATCGGCCGCGAATGGCCTATGCCTACATACCGTCGCGAGCTGCGCACGACACCGTGCGGTGTATCGTCTAGGTATCGTGCGACGACCAGCCGTCTACGGCGTTTTGTGTGGGACGTACAACCCGTGATCCTCAGGAGCGCGTCATGATCGTCATCATCGGGCTCATCATCCTGGTCGCGGCGGTAGTCGTCGGTGTGGCCGGTGTTCTGAGCAACGGTGGCAGCGGGCACCCGCTCACTCACGGGTTCGCGGTCTTCGGCTACCACGTGACCGGCTCCACCGGTGCGCTTTTCCTCTACGGCATCGTGGTGGGGGCGGTGGCCATCCTTGGGTTCAGCCTGCTCTTAGCCGGTGCGCGCCGCACTTCCCGACGCGGAGACGCGGCGCGGCGCGGACTCAAGCGATCCCGCAGCGAGACGGCCGCTGTCAGCAAGGAACGCGATGACCTGATCGACCAACGCGAAGCCGCTCGAGCGGATCGCGAGCGTGGGGGGGAAGGGCCGCCCCCGCAGTGACGACCGGCTGCATCCTGGGGAGGGTACCGTCCTACCGGTGTTGCAAGCGGACCGCCGCCACGAGGGTAGTTTCCGAACGCCGGATGCAGGCGCTTGCTCCTCCTGGTCTGGAAGCATTACTAGATGCCCCCGGCCGCAGATGTGCCCAATGTGCTCACCCCTGAACAGGGTTACGAGGCCACCTACCGTTTCGTTGCGCAGTACTTCGAACGAGAGCGGATCGTGCCGCTGATGCTGATGCTCACATCGATGCGGCCCACGCCGGATGAGTATCGAACCAATGATCCTGCGGCATGGTCCGACTGGGAGCGATGGGTGCAGGAGACGCTCGCTGGGACTCCGCTTCCCGAGGTATCTGCACCTCATGGGTAGGCGGGGCAAGATGCTCCTGAACGCCTGACTCGGGGTCTGCCGATCGCACTGGCAGACTCTCACTGGGGATTCGCACGACGGGCCAGGCGATCGCCCCTTGCTCGACCTCTCAACGCTGATCGGGCTGTCACCCGATGATGCTGTTGCCGTCGCTACGGATGCCGGGTTTCAAGATGTTCGGGTGTTGGAGTTCGTGGATGATGAACTGATCGGGGCAATGGACATGTCTCTCCGCCCCAACCACCTGAACCTAGAGATCGAGAATAGGCGCGTACGTCGGGCGGACTTCGGCTCGTAGGCCCTGTCACATGCCGGATCAGCGGCGGTTTTCGACTGGGCCTGACCGGCGCTTTGTGGCCGCCCTCCGGCGCTGTTTCGGGCAGATCCACTGTCCTCTCGGGTTTGTTCAGGCGCAGGACTCCCGTGAGTGAGGACCTTTGCCTCTAGCTGGCCCTAACCGCCGGGGTCACGCTGGAGAGTGTGGCCCCGGCCAGTACAGGTCCGGGACGGAGTTCGACGAAGAAGGAGGAAGGTTATGGCTGGAAAGTCTGATCAGATGAAGGGTAAGGCCAAAGAGGCCGTCGGAGACCTGACCGGAAACAAGGATCTCAAGTCAGAGGGCAAGGCTGACCGTCATGCCGGCGAGGCCAAGGAGAAGGTCGGCAAGGTTGAGGAGAAGGTCGAAGAGGTGGTCGACAAGGCCAAGGGCGTGCTTCACCCGAAGTAGTCCACTGCAGGGTGGTCGCGAACTGTTGCCACCAAAGAGAGAAGATTCCTATGTACATCGGTCTTGGAACACTTGTTGTCGTCCTGGTGGTCGTGGCCATCATCTACTTCGTGCGTCGTGCCTAGGAGATGTCGGCTGATGCCCAGTCACCCGGAGGGCAAACGAGTCAATTAATGGAGGTACTTTCCTGATGCCAGTTCGATCATCGGAGACTTGACGCATTCGCTCGTTGCTCGGTCAGCGCAGGGTGTCGGATGTCGTGATGGTGGCAATCCTTTCGGTCGCCCTCCTGGCTGGCCTCGTCGGTTTCGCCGTCC
>PKXA01000051.1 GCA_003133325.1 Acidimicrobiaceae bacterium
GCCCGGGCGGAATTGTCGGCGAAGTCAACGGCACCTGATCCCGAGGCGGAGGACTGGAGGTGGGGATTGGAGCTGGTCGTCACCGAGGTATAGGTGAACCGGACCGTGCCCGCTGCCTGCGTGGTGGCCAAGACCTGCGCAACCCAGGCTTGCGCCNNCAGCCAGGCCCCGATCCCGGTGGCGACGGCGACCAGTCCCACCAGCGCAAAGGGCAGCCCCCGTCTCATGCACTGATTGTCCCATGTACCCGCCCGCCCGGCCCCGATGGAACCTGTGCCCTACGCGGTCGCCTTCACCAGCTCCTCGGCCAGCCGGGCCAGGGCTCGGCGGTCGGCCTTCTGGCTGGGCAGCCAGGGAACCTGGTCCTCGGACAGCACGAACATCTGCGTGGGCACCTTGAACGACGAGAGCTGCTGTCTGAGCCGGGCCGTGACGTCGTCGGTGTCGAGCGTCCCCGGTTCGCCGGTCTCGCTCGACCAGGGCACGACCAGCGCCACCACGTCCTGTTCATGGGTGGGGTGGGGCACACCGAGCACGAAGGCCTGCATGACCTCGGGAAAGGTGGTCAGGCAGATCTCGACTTCGGCCGGAGCGACGTTGGAGCCGCTGGTCTTGATCATGTCGGACTGGCGGCCNNGAGGTGTGGTACCACCCGTCGGCGTCGAAGGTGTCGGCGCGCTCCTGCTTGTAGATGCCGAGCATGACCGAGTAGCCCCGGACCACCACCTCGCCCTCCACCCCGTCGGGTAGGGGCTCGCCCGTGTCGAAGTCGACGATCCGGACCTCGACACCGGGGACCATGCGGCCGAACGTGCCCCGGTACTCGGGGGGCACGCCGTGATGTTCCTCGTGCACGGTGTAGNNCACACGTCTCGGTCATGCCCAGTGAGTTGCAGCTCAGGGTCAGGTCGGACGGGCGGCGATCGGCGGGCACCTGCTCGTAGAGGGACCCGCCCAGTACCGAGCTGAAGTCGGTCGAGGCGTACCGGGGATGATCCATGAGCGCCTGGGTGGTCCCGGGCCAGGCCAGGATGTGGGTGATCTTCTCGCGTTCGATGGTCTCGAGCACCTTGCCGGCGTCGACCGCGCCCTGGGTGACCAGCGTGGCTCCGGAGATGAGGGCGCGGAACATGATGGTGTGAAACCCACCGACCCAGAAGAAGGGCATGGGCGACCACAGCCGGACGGAGCTCTCCCATTGCGACAAGGCCGCCATGTTGGTGGCGTGACGGGTCATGCCCCCGTGGCTGTGCAGCGCACCCTTGGGATCGGCGGTGGACCCCGAGGTGTACATCAGCATCATGGGATCGGCCGGAGACACGTCCGCCTCCATGGCCGCGGCCACCTGGGCCGGCCGCGCCGGTGGCTCGTCGTCCAGGCCGTCGCCCCATCCGCCCGTGGCCCAGGGGACGGGGGAGTCTCCCCAGAAGAACACCCCGCGCAACTGGGGCAGGCTGGGCAGCAGCAGCTGCGGACCGGTCTGGTCATCGAGCTCGGGGGCAACGGCGGCGAGTCGCCCAACGTAGTCATGGGTCAGGAACGAGGGGACGCCCAGCAGATAGCCGACGTCGGAGTGGCGGAGGAACCGGCCCAGCTCGAACTCCTTGTAGAACGTGCTCACCGGCACGATGACCGCACCGATACGGGTCACCGCCACCCACGAGATCACCCAGGCCGGGCTGTTCGGGAACAGCACCGCCACCTTGTCGCCCTTGGTCACCCCGGCCTCGACCAGCCGGGCGGCCAGATACCGGGAGCGCCGATCGAGTTGGGCATAGGTGACCGAGTCGTCCGGTGTGACCACGAACTGGTGGTCCCCCCAGGTGCCGGCGGCGTCGCCTACAGCGTTCCCCACCGTGGGCGGGTAGTCGGGGAAGGTGGGCTCAGCCCAAACGGATGCAGTCATGAGCGGTGCCCGAAGGCGGTGGTGGAATGCATGGGATTTGGTCCTCGCAGATCTGGGTACGACTTGAGGTGCCGGGGAGATCGACCCCGGCGGTCTGGGCGTAGCGGTACCGGATGTGCGCCCACCACGGACTGCGGTGGGCTGTTCACCGTGTTAGCCTTATACCAAACGATTGGTAGAACTGCAATCCGTGCCTGCTAGGGGGTCCCCAATGTCTTCCGTTTCACCCTTCGACTTTCCCGTCTTTGACGCCGACAACCATCTCTATGAGACGACCGATGCCCTGACCAAGTACCTACCCCCCGAGTACAAAGGGGCCATCGACTACGTCGACCTCCACGGCCGGACCAAGATCATGGTGCGGGGCCAGGTCAGCGACTACATCCCCAACCCCACCTTCGACCGGGTGGGACGGCCCGGGGCCCAAGAGGAGTACTTCAAGGTGGGCAACCCCGAGGGCAAGACCTACCGGGAGATCATCGGCCGGGGCATCGACTGCCCGCCGGCCTTCCGGGAGGCGAGCGCCCGGCTGACACTGCTCGACGAGCAGGGACTGGACTTCGCCATCATGTTGCCCACCCTCGCCAGCCTGGTCGAAGAGCGCATGCGCGACGATCCCGACCTGTGTGCCGCGGCCATCCACGCCCTGAACACCTGGATGCTCGAGGCCTGGCCCTACGCCTATCAGGACCGGGTCTTCTCCACCCCCATCGTCACCCCCGGGGTGCTGGACAAGGCCATGGACGAGCTGGACTTCCTCATCGACCACGGGGCCAAGGTCATCCTCATGCGCCCCGCTCCGGCCTGGGGCTACCAGGGCCCCCGCTCGTTCGCCTTGAAGGAGTTCGACCCCTACTGGACCAAGGTGGAAGAGGCGTCNNCGAGTTCGACCCGTTCTGGAAGAAGGTGGAGGAGTCCGGAGTCCTCGTCGTCCTGCACGCGTCGGATAGCGGGTACTCCCGCTACACCAACGAGTGGGAGGGGTCCCAGACCGAGACCCAGGCCTTCGCCGAGCCCCAGCGCTTCTCGGCCACGGTCCGCAACACCCACCGAGACATCCAAGACGCCGTCACCTCGATGATCTGCCACGGGGCCCTGTGGCGCCATCCGAAGCTCCGCATCGCCCTGATCGAGAACGGGGCGGGCTGGGTCCCCTCCCTCTTGGAGAACCTGGACCACACCTGGAAGACCATGCCCCAGGCCTACGAGGAGCGGCCCTCTGACACCTTCAAGCGCCACTTCTGGA
>PKXA01000068.1:0-16912 GCA_003133325.1 Acidimicrobiaceae bacterium
TGGCCGATCACCGTCGCCATCTCCCCGACAGCAGAGAGCCGCTCCCGGCGCACCAGAGACGCCTGGGCTGCAATCAGTTCCTCAGTGCGTTCTGTGGCAACCCCTTCGGCATAGCGCCGTCGCCGGGCGAGAAAGTCAATGCCAACCCCGACGATGAGGGCCATCAGGAGGCCTAGGACGAGGAGCACGATCGAGGACGACTTGGCAAACCCTCCGATCAAGGGGCGACGGGCCACCGCCACGAGCGTCCAGTCAGAGGACCCCACCGTGACCGTGGCTCGAGCCACCGGGCCGGTGAGAGGAAGCGAGCTGCTGGTGCTGACCAGGAGGTTGTGCATACTGATGGGTCCCGCGCCGTACAGCGCAACCTTGAGCTGTTCGAATGGCTTCCCCGTCGTCACCGGAGTCGCCGTGTAGGGGTCGAGAGAGAACTGTTCGTAGATGACCAGGCCCGCGGGCACGGTCGGGGCGCCGATGGCGAAACGTGCCGTACTCAGCTTGCCGTTGAAGTCCACCGGCCCAGCGATGAGCTTGGCCCCGGCATGTTCAACCGTGGACAAAGCGTCTCCCTCGAGGACCTGGCCGTGTTGGAACCCCCCGCCTGCAACCGCAGTCACGACATACGTCGCTCCGGTCTTTCTCACAAGGAGCATTACCAGAGGTGACGTGACCGCCTCTGCGTGTTCAAAGGCGGTCGGGGATCCGTTCGTCGACGTCACCGATGCGGCGGCCGAACTGAGCGAAGTGGCAAGGCCCGAGAAGATCTCGGATGCGTAGGCGGCCGCCTGGGTGGTATTGCCCTGGAGCAGGGCCTGCTCCTGTTTATCGGTGTTGCTCTTGGACAGTCCAAACCCGACGACGGACACGACCGCCAGAATGAGGGCAACCGATACAGAGAGCAACGAGGGTCGCAGACGCCTGGTGGCCACTACGACGCCCTACCGCTCGCCCGCGACCAGCGTGGAACGTCCGGGACGAATGGCGCCCGTGCAAGTCGCTCAACGGTCACGGCCAGCGTAGACAACGACTTCACGACTCCCCTCAACGACGCCCCGAATGCGCTCATCCGGCTCTCAAAGTACCACCGAACCATGGAACACCAAGGCTCGAATGAGCGTAGTTGTAGGGCACCGGTGGTCGGGTCGTGCTCTGGAACAGGTCGAGCACCCGACGGGGTGGCGCCGTACCCCACCACGGCAGGAAGACTCTCGGTCGACCTGTGTGCTGTCCCCACTCCGGTACGACCCGGTCAGGTCAGCTCCGGTCCCCTGTCCCGGTTCAATCGGTGACCCGAGGATCTGCGCCCCACAGGTCCTGATCGAGACCGGGTTACGCGACAGTGGCGCCTGCCGTCTCCGCCGCAGGCAGCGAGGGACTGCCGGGCCCGCCTTCGCTGTGAGACTGGTTCCGAGTGCCGGGGCGCCCGGATTCCCGCCGAGCGCCCTACGGTTGGTCCTCGGGGATCGGGTCCCACCACTGACACCACCACTCGGCACCGACCAGGATGCGCAACTTCTGGTGCCAGCAGTACGAGATCTCCTTATACGGTTCGAGGTAGAAGCGGCAGTTCTCACACTTCTCATCACCTGACGGCTTGCCCTTCAACACGGCATTGTCGGCGAGATGGCGCAATTCCATCGACAACTTCTCGTCGATCGGCTTGGGTTCGGGATCTGGGATGACGTAGTCGGACACGACAGCAACGTACCGCAACTTCGGTTGTCGACGTGCACTCCTTCGGACCGAATTGGGGGCCTGTCTGCGAAGGCGTAGGGGGTCGGATCGCTCCGTCGTGGGCGAAGCTCCCGGTCAGTGAATCCTGGTCTGAACCACTGTGTCCGACGGAGCCTCCAGCGCTCTTACGTGCGCGGCAGCGGCCGCTCATCCGATTCACCCGCGAGGGGGCGGTGGGTGCCAACAACACCCGGCGATCGTCGCCTACGCTCCGGCGACCGCCCAGAGCCGACGGGGATCGGGCACTCCTTTGAGGGTGTGGGTGCCACGATCGACGAAGGCGATCCCCGCTCCCTCGACCACGTCGACGACGGTGTTGGACACCAGCACCTCACCGGTCGCCGCGGCGGCGGCCACCCGCGCCGCGGCGAATATGAAGGCCGGGAGGGATGAGCCCGAGGCCGCCAGCACTACGGCCCGGGTCGAGCCCACCGCCTCCATCACGGCCAGGGCGTCGTCGACCCACGCATCGAAGGTCAGTTCGTCGAGGTCGGTCGGGGTGTCCGACAACCCGATCCCGCTGGGGTCGAACCGGATGACCCGGCCGCATGCGGCGAGGCGCTCGGTGTAGCGGCGCCACCGGGGCTGCTCGCCGGCTTCGTCAATGGAGATGAACGTGCCGCATCCGACATCCAGAATGTCCACCTCGCCGTCGCCCCACACCTGGTATCCGATGTGGAGCCCTGCTCTGCGTGCATAGTGGGTTCCGGGCGTTTCCATCGCTCTGCAGTCTGCCGTATCCGGCGCTTGCATACCGTGGCCGGCCAGACGAGGCGGGCCGACCTTTGCTCACCGGATGGGGGCGGTCGGACCAACGGGTTCATGGACCCACGTACATCCCACTACATCGGCGACTCTCGGCCAGGCTGGTGGGCGGGTGCTACAACGGGTGTCAGTGAGCCCGACGAAAGATCCAGGTGTGGCGGCCTCCGAGCCGCCATCGAGGACCCCGGCGGTGGCATTCACCGTGAGACGGGTCCCTGTCAGCCGGACCATCGGCCTGCGTCAGGCCGTGCTCCGGCCGCAGCACGTAAAGGTCGAGCACCTCGCTCTCCCCGGAGACGACGAGCCGGCCACCGTCGCTTTTGCCGCCCTCGACACCGGGGACGCCGTCCTGGCGGTCGCCCGCATCGGCCCAGAAGCACCGCCGTCCTCCCTTGACGCTTCCATCCCGCCCGGCACGCCGGCCTGGCGGCTACGGGGAATGGCGACCCGACCGGATGTTCGCAACCTGGGCATCGGATCTGCCGTGCTCCATGCGGGCATCGACCATGTCATCTCGCTCGGGGGTGGCCTGCTCTGGTGCAACGCCCGCACCCCGGCGATCGGTCTCTATCGCCGCGCCGATTTCATCACGTCTGGCGAAGAGTGGGTCGATCCTCTCCTCGGTCCGCACGTCCTCATGTGGCGGTGGGTGCTTCCGGGCTGAGAGCGACAATGCCCCTATCCGAGCGCATCCCACCCATTAGACTGATCGTGTGCGGAACCGTCGGCCTCATCGAGTCCTCACACATGCCGTCGCGCTCACCACCGCCGTCTTGTCGATCCTCGCGTTGTCGGTTCTTCCGCTCTCGTTTCTCGGGGCCTCCTCGGCAGTTGCATCCCCGCCTTCGGGGGGCCTCTTCGGCGGCGGGGGCGTCAGCGGCTACGGCCATGCCGCGACCTTCGGAAGCTTCAGTGGTATCACCCTGGCGTCACCTGCGGTGGCGATGGCGCCGACACCGAGCGGCAACGGCTACTGGGTCACCGCCGCCGACGGTGGGGTCTTTGCATTCGGCAATGCCGGCTTCCATGGTTCGACCGGTGGAATCAACATCTATGCACCGGTAGTCGCCATGGCCGCGACTCCCGACGGCCAGGGGTACTGGCTGACTGCACTCGACGGTGGGGTCTTTGCGTTCGGCGATGCCGGCTTCCATGGTTCGACCGGAGCCATGAGGCTGAACCAGCCGATCGTCGGTATGGCTGCCACCCCTGACGGTGGTGGCTACTGGTTGGTGGCCTCCGACGGCGGGATCTTCGCGTTCGGCGACGCGCAGTTCTACGGGTCGGCCGCCAATCTGAATATCGGCACCTCGGTCACCGGCATCGCCCCGACCCACGACGGCCACGGCTACTGGATGGTGGCGGCAACCGCAGCGGTGTTGCCGTACGGGGATGCCCAATTCCTCGGTCCATCCCCCAACGACCCGCCGTTCTCACCGACCGCCGCGATCGTCGCTTCACCTCAAGGAAGCGGGTATTGGCTTCTCCAACCCGACGACATCGCCACCGGCTTCACCAATCCCCCGCCGGGAGCCGGTGCCGCCATCGTCCAGACCGCCGCGTCGCAGGTAGGGCCGGACCCTGACACCAGCAGAGGCGCCTTCTGCAACCCGTACGGACCGTGCGAGGAGTGGTGCGCTCTGTTCGCCACCTGGGTATGGAATCAGCGGGGCATCGATATACCCGGATACGCGTTCACCGGCGATATCTACGGGTGGGGTGCAGCACGCGGTCTGGACCTCGGTCCGGACTCAGTGCCGGCGGCCGGCGACGCCGTCCTGTTCGGGACCGGACCGAGTTCCACCGCCACCTCGACTCATGTGGGCATCGTGGCCCAGGTCTGGCCCGACGGAGCGATTGTCTCGGTCGAGGGCGACGCTGGGCCCGAGCCCAACGGCCAGTTCGCCGTCATCATGAACGGTCCGTACCTGCCGGCCGACTCGGTGGAGTACAACGGCGATCCCATCTATGGCTATGTCGATCCTTGAGCTCGGTCCGACGGCACCGCAGTGCGCATCCCGTTGGACATCGAGGCCTACCCGGGCGGCTCTCGGGAAGGCAGAATTGCGGATGGGCATGGTCGGCTCCTTCCGCATGTCGGCCCGATCCACATCATTGGGGCAACCCACGTCAACGGTGGATTGAACCGGCCGTCGCATTGTCATCTAGAGCCGTGAGTAGACGCCCGCTTCCAATTCGAATCGTCGAGCCGCATCGGGGCTGACCGAAGGTCGGGTGAGACTGATGGCGGCCAGCACATCGTCGGCGCCGATCTGTGGCAATTCCCCCGAGAGCGCACGGTCGAAGGCCAGCTGGGCACTGCGTTGGGCCACCAGCGCGAAGTCGGCCGGAGTGAATCCCGCGGTTCGCTTGGCTACTTCTGCAGGGTCCTCGGCGGGGAGGAACTCCGCGGCCAGTTCGGCCCGCTCTCCCTCATCGGGCGCACCGACCGGAATGATGAGATCGAACCGGCCCGGACGGAGGAGCGCTTGATCGATGGCGGCTATCGAATTGGTGGCCATGACCATCAGCCGGTCCGGTCGGGACTTGAACACCGGAATAGCCTTCAGAAGTTCATTGACGAGAGGTTGGCCCTCGGGTCGTTCGGAACGATCCGAGGCGATCTCATCGGCTTCGTCGATGAAGCACACCAGCCGGTCGACGCGGCCGAGCTCTGCCAATCCGTCCCGAAGGGCGCGGGCCCCCTCCGCCCCCTGGCCGAGGAGTGACGGGTGGAGCTCGACGAATGCCCAGGAGAGCCTCGAAGCGATGGCCCGGGCGAAGGAGGTCTTGCCGGTTCCCGGCGGGCCGAACAGCAGCACTGCTGCGGGCGGGACGAGTCCGAGTTGATCGGCGAGTTCGGTATGGGCGAGGGGGGCGACCACCCGCCGGTCCAAAATGCGCTTGGCCGATGAGAATCCCTTCATCGAGTCCCACAGGCCCGTCTCGGGGACTTGGCCACCGAACCGCTCGACGGTGGCGAGTTCCTCGGGAACCATCGACGCATCTCGAAAGTAGAGGTGCAACCCGTCCAGATGAGTGAATCCTTGGTTGGAAAAGGCAAGCTCCCCGACCTGACCGGGGTGGATCAGGGCCAGGAGACGCCGGGCCCCGCGATGGATGATCTCCTGGTCCAATTCGCGGAGCAGCGCGGAGCCGATTCCCTTCTGGCGCCAGTCCGGATGAAGAGCCAACGTCATCAGATGTGCGTCAGAGCCGCACACGCGGGCCACGATGGCACCGACCAGCGCGCCTGACGAGACGGCGACAACGGCAGGTTGATGCTCGTGGAGGGCTTCCACCACGTCGCTTCGACTGTAGGCCGCTCCCGTCGCCGAACCGGATATGTCGATGAGACGGACGATCTCCTCGAACGGGATGGCCGGATCACGGTAGTCGAGGGTGAGCGCACGCCACTGGCTTTTCACTCGCATGACCTCCCTGCTTCGCTGGCGCTGATGCTAACCCTGATCGTGCCGTAGGCGACCGGCATGGACGTTCGGGACGACAAAACGCGGTTGGCGGCACAACAACTGTTCATTCATCCGGGCGGCGTCCCGGGCCAGGCCGCGGGCGACGTCGTCCCACGATCCTCATCGCACCGGATTCTGAAGACTTCCGGGCACCCGACATGATCCGATAGGAGAGCGCCGAGCGGATACCTCCACTCGGCGCCATCTCAAACTACCCATGACCGTGCTTTTTTGGAGCGGACGACGGGATTCGAACCCGCGACCCCAACCTTGGCAAGGTTGTGCTCTACCAACTGAGCCACGTCCGCGTAAGGCACTCACTCTAGCAGTCGCCCCAGGCCGACCCGGGCCGGACCTCATCATCCAACCTCACCTGGGCCGGATCCCACCGCCGAACCGAATCTCCACCGGAAACCCTCTACACGTGGGGGTCGGTGTGCCACCACGGGATCGGCCGGTCCCGACGGTTGGCCTCTTTGACCAGGTCACTCAACGAGTCGACCATGCCGTTCGCAATGACATCCACGTCGGGCACCAGGTCCCAACACCCCTGCACGCCGACATACATGGTGTCGACATAGGAGAACACCGTCACGTTGACCCCGACCCCCTCGGTCACCGGCCCGAAGGGGTACATCGCCACCATCCGCGCCCCGGCCATGAACAGAGGTACGTCGGGGCCAGGAATGTTGGAGGCGATCACGTTGAACAGGGGCGGGATGTGGTCGAACACCCGCAGGTTGGTGATCAGCCGCGACACCCGGGTGGCCACCATGGGGAAGAGCGCCTGTGCCCACGAGGAGAACACGTCCGAACCGACGGTCTGCTGTTGTTCCTTGGCCACCCGCATCCCGCTGCTGATGACCCGCAGTCGCGTCGCCGGGTCCTCCACGCCGGTAGCCAGCGACACCAACAGCGCCGACACCCGGTTGCCCAAGGCATCACGATCCTTCTCGCTCCGCACCGAGATGGGGACCATGGCCACCAATGAGCTCTCGAGCACCTCGCCCCGTTCGGAGAAGAACGTGCGCAAGGCGCCGGACACGGTGGCCAGGACCACGTCGTTCACGGTGCCACCGAGCACCTCTCGAACCCGCCGGATGTCGTCGAGAGGCATCTCCGCCAAGGCCACCCGCCGGTGCGATGAGATGGCCCGGTTGATCGAGGTGCGCGGCGCTTCGAACAGCGACGGGGGCAACGAGCCCGGTATTTGGCGATTGCGCCCGCTGAGGTTCCGAACCGTCCGGACCGTCGTACCGAGGGTGCGGGCCACCCTGTCGGTCTGGCGAGGAAGTGATCCGAGTGCATCTCGCAATCGGTCGACGTCGCCGGGGACCGGATCCGGCGCCCACACTTCCGACCCGGCGTCTTCGGTCGCCCGGTAGCCCGTGGCCGAGTACGGCCCTGACCCAGGCGTCGACCCGGCTGGATCGGCCTCGAGGTCGAAGAATGCCGCCATCACCTCGGCACCCGACACCCCGTCGATGATCGAGTGGTGAACCTTCGACACCAGGGCCACGTGGCCATGCTCGAGACCTTCGACGACATGGAATTCCCACAGGGGCCGGCGGCGATCCAAGGGCCGGCCCACAATGTCCCCCACCAGGGCGGCCAGCTCGTCAGGCCCGCCGGGTCGAGGGATGCTGGCTCTGCGCACGTGGAAGTCGACGTCGAACTCGGGGTCGTCCACCATTGTCGGGTGCTGGAGACCGAACGGCACTTCGACTATCCGGGCCCGGAACGGTGGCACCCGCGACAACCGGGCGGCCACCAGGTCGCGGATCTGGTGGAAACCGACGCCGCCGGGTACCCCCGTCGGGTCGAACACCAGCACCCCGGCGATATGGAGGTGGGTGGTCGGTGATTCGAAGGCCAGGAACGCCCCGTCGAGCCCATTGAGCCGTTGCACGCCGGCCCTACCGCCCGGTCGATCCGAAGCCACCCAGGCCGCGCCGGCTCGATGGCAACTCGTCGACTTCGGTGAAGTCCGCCTGCTCCACCTGCTGGATCACCAGTTGGGCGATCCGGTCCCCGCGCCGGACCTCATAGTCCGCCTCGGGATCCGTATTGATCAACAACACCGCCACTTCGTCGCGATAGCCGGAATCGATGAGCCCGGGGGTGTTGAGACATGTCACCCCGTGGCGCAGGGCCAACCCGCTCCGGGGTTGCACAAAACCGGCATATCCGGGCGGGAGTGCCAAGGCGATCCCGGTCGGGACCGCCGCTCGTCCCCCACCCGCGGCCAGGGTCACCGCTGACCGGGCCACCAGGTCGGCACCAGCGTCCCCGTCCCGGGCATAGGTCACCAGGGGCAACTCGGCATCCAGGCGGAGAACGGGCACCCGAAGCGCTCGAACGGCTGTCCCGCCCGCCTCGCCGCCCTCTTTGCCTGCCTCGGTCAACGTCAGTTCCACCACTTCCCTCGATATGGGTATGCCCGGGATTTCCCTGCCTCCGCACCCCCGACATTACAGTCCCCGGCAGGCCCATCTATATCTGACGGACCGTCAGATTGGTCGAACGCCGTCTACCCGGTAGCGTCACCGGGCGTGCTCGTCTGGATGGACCTCGAAATGACCGGACTCGATGTCGGTCGGAACGTGATCGTGGAGGTGGCCACCCTGGTCACCGACGACGACCTGCACATTGTGGCCGAGGGTCCCGACCTGGTGATCGCCACCGCCACAGATGCACTCGACCAGATGGACGACTTCGTGCGGGACATGCATACCAAGAGCGGTCTGCTCGCCGAGATGGCTGCTTCGACCATCACCCTCGAAGAGGCGGGAAGCGCCACCCTCGACTTCATCCGCACCCACGTCCCCAAGCCCCGGACGGTTCCCCTGGCCGGCAACTCGATCGGGACCGACCGCCGCTTTCTGGCTGCCCACCTGCCCGAGATCGAGAACTACCTTCACTACCGTTCGGTCGATGTTTCCACCATCAAGGAACTGGCCATCCGATGGTTTCCCGAGTACCTGTCCGCCGTGCCCACCAAAACCGGAGGCCATCGGGCCATGAACGACATCCGTGAAAGTGTGGCGGAGTTGGCCTATTACCGCACAGCCGTCTTTCGGGAGGGTCGCCCGGTCATAGTTCCCGCGGTTCCGGGGACCGACGGGCACGATGGAACCGCCGGGCAACCGAGAGAGGACCAACCATGACCGAAGTCGCCGAGGGAGCCGAAGTCGCCGACGGAGCCGAGGTCGCCGAGGGAGCCGAGGTCGCCGTTCCTTCCCTGGCCGAGGCCACCGCCACCCTCACCGCTCCGGGTCAGATGTTCGAAATCGAAGAGATGACCATCACCGGGATTCCCACCCGCACATGGAAGGGCGCACCTCCCACCCTCCGGACCGTGCTGGAGCTCTCGGCCCTGCACGGCGACAAGGACTTCCTGGTCTACGAAGACGAGCGGGTCACCTTCGCCGAGCACTTCCGCATCGCCGCCTCCCTGGGAAATGCGCTGGCAGACCGATTCGGCATCACCAAAGGGGACCGGGTGGCCATCGCCATGCGGAATCTTCCCGAGTGGGTCATGGCATTCTGGGCATCCATTGCCGTCGGCGCCGTGGTCGTACCCCTCAATGCCTGGTGGACAGGACCGGAGCTGTCCTACGGGCTCCTCGATTCGGGCAGCTCGCTGGTCTTCGTGGATGAGGAACGCGAAGCCCGCCTGCGCCCCCACCTCGATGAGCTCCCCGACCTCCGGGCCATCGTCCTCACCAGTGAGGAGCACCTCGAGACGGGCGGACGGCGAGCACCCACCGGCTCGGTGGTGGAGCGGCACGGNNACACCTCCGGCACCACCGGGCACCCCAAAGGTGCAGTGGGGACCCACCGCAACAGTGCCTCCAACCTGATGAACCTGTTCTTCGTCGCCACCGTGGGCTCCCTCCGCCGCAGCGGTGGGATCGGAGACATCAGCAGCGGAAGCCAGAACGCCAACCTGTTATCGGTGCCCCTCTTCCATGCCACCGGGTGCCACGCCATTCTGGTGTCCAATACCGCCGCCGGCGGCAAGTTGGTGATGATGCACCATTTCGATCCGGAGCGGGCGCTCGAGCTCATCGAACGGGAGCAGGTCACCATCTTCGGCGGGGTCCCCACCATGGTGATCCAGGTGATCGACTCACCGGACTTCGCCAAGCGGGATACCTCATCGGTACGGTCGATCTCCTATGGTGGCGCACCCTGTCCGCCCGATCTGGTCCGCCGGATCACCGAGCACTTCCCGGCCGGATCCCCGGGCAACGGTTACGGCCTCACCGAAACCTCGGCCATGACCACCATGAATTCCGGCGACGACTACATCCGCAAGCCCACCAGCGTGGGACCGCCGGCTCCTGTCTGCGACGTGGCCGTGGTCCCGGAGGGCTACGACGGCGAGGAACCGCCGGCCGATCAGCCCACCGACCCCGAGCGTACCGGCGAGCTGTGGATCAAAGGGCCCAACGTGGTCCGCGGCTATTGGAACCGACCCGAGGACTCAGCCAGGACCTTCAGCCGTGGATGGCTCCACACCGGCGACGTGGCCCGCATCGACGAGGAGGGATTCGTCCACATCGTCGACCGCGCCAAGGACATGATCATCCGTGGCGGCGAGAACGTCTACTGCGTGGAGGTGGAGGCCGCACTGTTCGAGCACCCGGCGGTGGCCGACTGTGCGGTCATCGGCGTCCCACACCCGATTCTGGGCGAAGAGGTCGGAGCGGTCGTCGTCTTGCGGCCCGGCCAGGAGATCGGGGCCGAAGAGCTGGGCCGGTTCGTGAGAGAGCGATTGGCCGGTTTCAGCGTGCCGACGCGGTTCTGGTTCAGGGCTACGTCGCTCCCCCGAAATGCAGCAGGGAAAGCCCTCAAGCGGGAGCTCCGGACCGAGCTGATCGGCACTACACCGCCCATCTGACTGACCAAATCGCGAGCGCAAGCCCCGGGTTTCAGCCCGTGGGTCGAGCGAGTTCGGGCCATGGCTACGGGGCTGATGTCAACCCGGGGATCGGGGTCGGTCCGGTTCGGTTTCGGCTATTCGCACTGAGCCAGCAACGTGCGGGTGGCGTCGGCATCTCTGCCAATCTGCTTCACCAGCTCCGCCACCGAGTCGAAGGCCAGCTCGTCTCGGAGTCGGCCGACAAAGGACAAACGACCCTCTTCCCCGTAGAGGTCTCCCGAAAAGTCGAGGAGGTAGGCCTCGACCAGTTGGTCCCCGTCCTCGGCGTAGAAGGTGGGGCGCTTCCCCACCGAAATCGCCGCGGCCCAACTGGTGCCGTCGGGCCGCTCATACCACCCGGCGTAAATGCCGAGAGCCGGAATGGCAGTGGTCGTAGGAATCTCGAGGTTCGCCGTCGGGAACCCCAGTTCGGTGCCACCCCGGTTGTCACCGTGGACCACCGGGCCCCGCAGCTGATGCGGCCGTCCCAGTAGTTCGCCAGCATCCTCCACCCGCCCGTCGGCGAGCAGACCCCGGATCCGGGTTGACGAGATAGGCCGGCCGGTTTCGAGAGATCCGCTGGCAGCCGACTCGAGCGACACTCCCTCGACGGTGAACCCGGTCTCCGCTCCCATCTCCCGCAACAGGGCAACGTTGCCCTTTCGGTCGTGGCCGAAGTGGAAGTCCTCGCCCACCACCACCACCCGGGCGTCGAGCCCACGCACAAGGATCTCGTCGACGAACTCCTCGGCCGTTTCGTTGGCCCGCTCCGTGTCGAAGGGAATCACCACCGTACGGTCAACGCCGGTCGCGGCCAGCAGTTCGAGTTTTTGGTCGAGGTCACACAGCAGCAGCGGTGCGGATTCCGGCCGCACCACCGCGGCAGGATGTCGGTCGAACGTCACCACCACGGTGGTCAAACCGTTTGCCTTCGCCCGCGTGTGCAACTGTCCGAGCAATGCCTGATGACCAAGATGCACTCCGTCATACGCACCGATGGTCACCGCTGAGCCCCCCGGTGGGGGCTCACATCTCGCTGGATCGGTGATGATCTCCATGAGCGAGGGAGGTTAACTTCCGCCGGTCAGGACCACGGCCGGACGTATCCGGTCGGTCTCGGTGGCCTCGTACACAGCCAGCAGATTGTGACCGCTGTCGACAAGCCCCCAGGGTCCATCTCCGGAAACACCCAAGGACACCCGATCGAGGGCCAGTCCCCGGCTCACCAACTTCTCGACGTCGACAGGCACCACCACCTGTTCGAGATCACGCATGCCCTGGGCCGGGGTGAGGACGACCGCAGGGGTCAGCTCATCGACCAGTCGGGCATCTTCGGCGGTGAACGATCCGATGCGGGTCCGGCGCAGGTTCCGGAGATGGGCTCCCCCACCCAGGGCGGCTCCGAGGTCGGCTGCCAGTACCCGGACGTAGGTCCCCGAAGAGCACTCGACCTCGATCCGGAACACACCGGGGGTGGTCGAAGGGGAGACTTCGTACCGATACACGGTGACCGGACGGGGTGCCCGTTCCACCTCGATACCCTCGCGGGCCAACGCGTGCAGCCGACGCCCACCCACCTTGACGGCCGAGACCATCGGCGGGATCTGTTCGATGGCACCGGTCAACGCCGCTGCCGCCACCCGCACCTCGGCCAGGGTTACCCCACTCATGTCCCAGGTGCCGATCACCTCGCCACTGGCATCGAGGGTGGTGGTGGCCGTCCCCAATACCACTTCACCTTCATAGGTCTTCGGAAGGGCGGTGAGAAATCGCATCAGCCGAGTGGCGCGACCCAGCCCCACCAGGAGTACGCCGGTGGCATCGGGGTCGAGGGTGCCGGCGTGGCCGACCCGGCGTTGACCAAAGATGCGACGACAGCGAGCCACCACGTCGTGGGAGGTCCACTCGGCCTCCTTGTCCACCACCACCAAGCCGGTGATGGCCTCGTTGGCTGGGAGGCTCATTGGTCGTCCTGCCGGATTCCGCTGGATTCGGCGGATGTGGCCGAGTTGGTCGGAGTGGTCGGAGTGGTCGGAGTGGTCGGATCCTTGGCCGAGTCGACGTCTCCGACTGCCTCTGCGGAGGCGGCGTGGATGCGGCGTAGAACGTCTTCGACCCGACTTCCGGAGATCACCGCCGGATCGACCTCGAAGGCGAGCAGTGGGGTGCGTTTCATCCGGAGCTGTCGGCTCAGTGAGTGCTGGAGTTGGGGTCGCCGCTCAGCCAGGGCATCAGCGCCATCGTCGGAGAGTGAGCTCAGAAACACTGTGGCATGACGGAGATCAGAAGCGGTGTCCACCGAAGTGACGGTGACCAACCGGAGTCGTTCGTCGGCATCGGCCAGACGCTCGAGCTCTTCGGCCAACACCTCACGCAGGACCTGATTGACGCGCAGCGACCGCGGATAGGGTGACGCACCCCGGTTGTCATGACGGCGACCTGACATAGCTTCCGCTCCGTTCGAACCTTTGGTCCTGCTGCGTGAAGAGGCGGCTGAACTACCTCTCAGGTGCGAGGGATCTCCCGCTCGTCGTAGGTCTCGATGATGTCGCCATCCTTGAGATCCTGGTAGTCGGACAGTCCGATTCCGCACTCGAATCCGGCCTGTACTTCCTTGGCGTCGTCCTTGAAGCGCCGGAGGGAGGTGATGCTCCCCTTCCAGATGACGACGCCCTCGCGGAGGAATCGGACCTTGGAGCCACGGGTGATGACACCATCACGGACTTGACACCCGGCAATGGCCCCGAGCTTCGGAACCCGGAAGATCTGCCGCACTTCGGCCTCGCCGGTGATCACTTCTTCGTAGACCGGAGCCAGCATGCCGAGCATGGCTGCCTCGATATCTTCCAGCAGCTTGTAGATGATCTCGTAGGTGCGGATCTCGACACGGGACTTCATCGCCAATTCGCGTGCCCGGCGGTCAGGACGCACATTGAAGCCGATGATGGTGGCACTCGAAGCCTGCGCCAACTGCACGTCGTACTCAGAGATGCCGCCCACTCCCCTGTGCACAAAACTGAGCTTGACGTCGTCGCGCTCAAGCTTGCGAAGGCTTTCGGTCACAGCCTCCAATGACCCGCGCACGTCGGTCTTGAGGATCAGATTGAGCGTGGCTGTCTCTCCGCGCTGAATCTGTTCGAAGAGGTCCTCGAGCTTGGCGCCGCCCAATGCCGAACCAGCGGCTGGGACATGGCCCGCCACCCGGTAACGGTGGGCGCGTGCCTCGCCGATGGTACGAGCCTGGGCCTGCTCGGGAGCGACCCGGAAGTCATCACCCGGTTCCGGTGGTTCAGAGAAACCCAGGACCTGCACCGGAGTGGAGGGGGGAGCTTCTTTGATCTGGTCGCCGTGCTCGTCGACCAAGGCCTTCACCTTGCCCCACGCCGCTCCGGCCACGATCGGATCGCCGACCCGAAGGGTGCCCTGCTCGACAATGACCGAGGCCACCGGGCCCCGTCCCACCTCGAGTTCGGCCTCGATGACCACACCCCGTGCCCGTCCCTCGGGACTGGCAACCAACTCTTCGACCTCGGCCACCAGCACGATCTGTTCGAGGAGGTCTTCGATGCCGAGGTTTTGGAGAGCCGAGATCTCCACGGCGATGGTGTCGCCGCCCCAGGCCTCAGGAACCAAGCCGTGCTCGGAAAGCTGTTGTAGTACCCGGGTCGGATCAGCTTCTTCCCGATCAATTTTGTTGACGGCCACGATGATCGGCACGTCGGCCGCCTTGGCGTGGTCGATGGCCTCGATCGTCTGGGGCATGACTCCATCATCGGCCGCCACTACCAACACCACGATGTCAGTCAGCTCGGCTCCTCGGGCACGCATGGCGGTGAACGCCTCGTGACCCGGGGTGTCGATGAAGGTGATCGGATGATCGTTCCAGACCACCTGATACGCACCGATGTGCTGGGTGATGCCTCCGGCTTCGCCGGACACGACGTTGGCCGACCGGATGCGGTCGAGGAGCAGTGTCTTGCCATGGTCGACGTGGCCCATCACGGTCACGACCGGTGGGCGCGGGCGCAGATCGGCCTCGTCCACGTCTTCGTCTTCGTCGTCGAAGAACTTGGCCAACAGCTCGGCCTCTCGTTCCTCTCCGGGGTCGACCAGTCGAACCTCGGCTCCGAGCTCGGCAGCGAACAGATCGATCATGTCGTCCGTCAGAGACTGGGTTGCCGTCACCATCTCCCCCTGCAACAGGAGGAAGCGGATCACATCTCCGGCGGAACGATTCAGTTTGGGGCCGAGATCACGTGCCGTGGATCCACGCTCAATGATGACCTCAGAGTCGGGCACCGGCGCGGTTGACGGCATATAGGCAGTGAGTTGGGTCGGCTCGAGCTCTTCGAGATTGCGGCGACGACGGCGTGGGCGGCGCTGGTTGGGACGGCCACGGCCCATGCCGGGTCCACCTCGCCCACCGGGGCCTCCACCTGGACCACCGGGGCCTCCACCTGGACCACCACCTGGTCGTCCACTGAAACCTCCGGGGCCTCCACCTGGGCCACCGCCCGGACGCGCGCCGAAGCCCCCACCGGCTCCGGGTGCACCGCCCGGACGCGCACCTCCCGGTCCTCCGCTAGGCCGACCGGCCCCACCTGGACCTGGTCGACCTTGGAATCCTCCGGCCCCGGGTCGCGGACTTCCCGCAGGAGGCCGACGGCCTCCCGAACCAGGGGGCGGCGGAATGGGCTTGCCGGTACCTGAGCGAGGCGGACCACCAGGGGGAGGAGGAGTGGCCTTCCCGGACGAGCTGGTGGGGGGATGAGAAGGTGCAGACGGAGGTGCCGCTGGTGCGACCGAAGCCGCTGGTGCCATCGGAGTGGTCGAAGTGACCGGAGTGGTTGTAGTGGGCGCGGCAGGTGCGGCGGCGGCAGGCGCGGGGGCAGCAGGTGCGGCAGGTGCGGCGACGGGGGCTGCCGCAGGCGCGGGGGCAGCAGGAACAACCGGGGTGATGGGCGATACGGAAGCGGCTGGCGCAGCGGCAGCCGGTGCCACCACTGATTCATCGGGGGTACGAGCGGGAGGCACTGCGGCGGCAGGTGCAGGGGCGGCTACCGCGGCGGCAGGGGCTGCCGCAGGCGCGGGGGCTGCCGCAGGCGCGGCGGCGGGGGCTGCGGCAGGCGCGGGGGCAGCAGGAACAACCGGGGTGATGGGCGATACGGAAGCGGCCGGTGCGACAACCGGCCGGCTCGGGGGGGTAGCTGCCGGTCTTTCGGCGGCTGGACGACTGGTGACGAGCCTTGCTCCGGTCCTCTTGATCGGAGTGGAAGGAGCCGGGGCCGGACCACCCACGTCATCGGTGGCAGTCGACCCCGACGGAGTACCTTTGCCGTCAGCGTCATCGGCCTCATTCGTGCCGGTCAGCCGAGTGGTTGCCGCCGCTTTTTTGGCCGCGGCCTTCTTCGCCGGGGCTGCCGGCTCTTCGGGCTGTACCTCTCGACGAAGCCCTTCACGATCAGCCTTACGACGGGCGCGGTCCGCCTGAGCGTCCTCGATGGACGATGAGTGGCTCTTCACGCCCATCCCAAGGGATAAGCACAGGTCAAGCGCCTCTTTGTTGGTCAGCCCGAGCTCATGAGCGAGCTCGTAGACGCGGATCTTCTTCGACAACCTCTGTTACTGCCCTTCATTCACGTCGTATGCGCCGATACGCACATACGACCCCTATCCTCCCACATCGCAGCGCCAGGGCCTCCGAGCCCTACCCAGGCGCCGGTCCGGACCCCAGCTTCAGGGCCGTTCGAACCTTTTCCATCTGCTCCGTACTCACCGGGCCACGAAGGGCCCGTTCGAACGATTTACGGCTTACCGCCAGTTCAACACAGTCGGAGGAAGTCCGGCACAACCACGCCCCTCGTCCCGGGACTGACCGGCCTACCTCTAAGGATCCATCTGAAAGTCGCACAACCCGCACCATCTCGTCCACAACACCTGTCCGCCGGCAACCGATGCAGGTGCGAATCGGGGCTATGCCACACCCTCGCCGACTGGGGCCTCGTCGGCTGTG
>PKXA01000068.1:17001-29440 GCA_003133325.1 Acidimicrobiaceae bacterium
CCGTGACTGGGGCCTCATCGGCTGGGGATGGGGCTTCGTCAGCGGTGGCCGTGGCTGGGGCCTCATCGGCACCGGCGGTGGCGCCTGCGCCCTGTGACCATTGGGAAGCCGAAACTGCATCTCCGCCCTCGGCCGGCTGCCAGGTCATCTCCCCCGCCTCGTTCTGCACCCATTCGCCCTCGGCCCACTCTTCGCCGCCGTATCCCGCTTCCTCTTCGGCCAGTTGGGTCTCGCTCTTGATGTCGATACGCCAGCCGGTCAGGCGCGCTGCCAGACGAGCGTTCTGACCTTCCTTGCCGATGGCCAAGGACAACTGGTAATCACTCACAATGACCGTGGCCGTGCCCGTGTCGTCATTGAGTCGTACTTCGCGTACCCGGGCCGGAGCCAGTGCCGATTGGATGAGCTCCACCGGATCGTTGGAAAACGGCACCACATCGACCCGTTCACCTCGTAGTTCGTTGGTGACCATCCGGACCCGCGAACCTCTGGCGCCGACGCAAGCGCCGACCGGGTCGATGTTCGGGTCGTTGGACCACACCGCGATCTTCGTCCGGTGCCCCGGCTCACGAGCTGCGGCTTTGATTTCGACCGCACCCGAGGAGATCTCCGGTACTTCGAGCTCGAACAGGCGCTTGATGAGACCGGGATGGCTGCGGCTCACCACGATCTGAGGTCCCTTGGTGGTCTTGCGGACCTCGACGATGTACGCCTTCAGCCGGGCACCGTGCTCATAGCGCTCATAGGAGACCTGCTCGGCCTGGGGCAACAACGCCTCCACCTTGCCCAGGTCGAGGAGCGTGTACCGGTTGTCGGTCTGCTGCACAATTCCGGTGACGATGTCGCCTTCGCGACCTGCGTACTCCACATATTTGAGGTCGCGCTCCACTTCCCGGATGCGCTGCAGAATGACCTGCTTGGCAGTTTGGGCCGCGATCCGCCCAAAGTCTTTGGGAGTGTCGTCCCACTCGCGGATGACGTTGCTGTCCTCGTCCAGCTCTTGACCGTAGACGTGGATTTCTCCCGACTGCGGATCGATGGTGACCACCGCTTCCTCGGCGGCGTCAGGTCGGCGCTTGTACGCTGCCACCAGTGCATTCGCCAGGGCGTCGAGAAGCGTCTCGACCGCAATCCCCTTGTCGCGGGCGATCTGACCGAGCGCATCGAGGAACTCGAAGTTCGGCTTGCTCATGGCGTGGTGACCTGCTTCCTCTTCTCGGTCGTCTTTGTAGTTGTCCTGGCCGCACCGGACTTGCCTCCGCCAGAGGGAGGTGTCGGCCCCCACGAGAAGACCGTTCGAGCTCGATCCATGTCCGAATAGGACAATCGGATTCGACCCTCGGGTACGTCTTCGGTGGTCAACTCGATACCGTCGGCGTCAGCGGCAGACAGCGTGCCTTTCAACCGGCGAGGGCCGGCTACCTGCGGGCGTGTCTTGACGGTCACCGTCTCGCCCACCGCTTTGGCGAAGTGGGCCGGTATCCTCAGGGTCCGCTCGACTCCCGGGCTCGATACCTCGAGCGTGTAGGGACCAGAAATAGGATCACGCTCATCGAGCACCTCCGACACCACTCGATTGGCATCGGTGAGTGCCTCGAGGTCCACGCCTCCGACTCGGTCCACGGTGACCACCACGACGCCCGACTTCAGCTCAACGTCGACCAGCTCCAGCCCGGCTCCGACCACCGCGGGTTCGAGGATGGGAAACAGGTCTTCGGTCATACTCGCTGTCTCCTCTCTCGCTCGGTGCCGTATCGTTAATCCGTGTGCCCGTCATGCATCTGTCACCCATCATCTGCTGTCCGGGTCGAAGTGTCCCTGACCAAAACAAAAGCGTGGGCTGTCCGCCCACGCCTTACCAGCGTCACTACACCCCAATCAAACGGCAGAAATTGAAGTATAGCAGCGCCAGCCTCAATTGGAGGCTGCCCCGACCCTCCAATTCGGCCCGTCTGGCCCTGTGGACAGGGATCCGAGCACCAGCCATGCCGTCCGGATCCGGACCGAGGCACGACACCCGGCGGGTGACCCCGATATCAATCGGCAGAGAGCTCCGCCACCGCATCGGCCATTGCCAGTTCCCGCTCCTCGCCCGTGGCTCGGGACCTCCATTCCACCAACTGCCGGTCCAGACCTTTTTGCCCGACCACAACCCGGGTAGGGAGGCCCAGCAGGTCGGCGTCCTTGAACTTGACCCCGGGAGAGGCATCCCGGTCGTCGTAGAGGACGGCTACTCCACCGGCCAACAGGCCCGCGTAGAGCTCATCGGCAGCCGTGGCCACTTCCGGAGACCGCCCGGCTCCCAGTGAGAGCAGGTGCACCTGGTAGGGAGCCACCTCCTCGGGCCAGACCAATCCCCGGTCGTCGTGATGTTCCTCGGCCACTACCGCCAGGAGCCGACTGACACCCATGCCGTAGCAGCCCATGGAGAACCGGCCCTCGCTCCCGTCCTCGGCCACAAAGGTCGAGCCGGGCATCACTTCGCTGTACCGGTACCCGAGCTGAAACGTGTGCGCGGCCTCCACCGATCGCACCAGGCCCACGGTCTGCCCGCACCTCGGGCACAGGTCGCCGGTTTCCACCTCGACGAAGGAGCCCCACTCGTCGACAGTGAAGTCGCGGTCCAGGGTGACCCCGCTCACGTGGTGATCCTTCTGGTTTGCCCCGGTCATCCACATGCCCGCACGGCGAATGCCGAGGTCGGCCACCACCCGGATCCCGTGTTGCTGTTGACCCACCGGTCCGATGTACCCCTTGACCAGGGACGGATGACTGGCGAAGTCCTCGTCCTCAAAGAGCCGCCACCCGTTGGGCAGCCGGGCTTCACGGTCGCCCGGCACCAGCAGGAGGGTGGCCCGGCCATCGTTGTCCATGATGGCCAGGCTCTTCATCAGATCGGCCGGCGTAACCTCCTGGTCGCCCTGATCGGCGAAGTAGGCGACCACCTGGGCGATGCCGGGACGGTCGGGAGTGTGGTGGTCGACCAACGCCGGTGGTGGGTCGGTGGCGGCGGCACCCCCACCGGAAGGCAGGTCCGGCTCCATCCGCCTCTCAGCCGCTTCGACGTTGGCCGCGTACCCACACGAGGCACACTGCACGAAGTGGTCTTCACCCACCACCGAGGGGACCATGAACTCGTGGTTCACATCGCCACCAATGGCTCCGGAGTGGGCCTCGACCGGAAAGACCTCGAGACCGAGACGTCCGAAGATCCGGACGTAGGCATCGAAGACCGAGCCGTACGACTGCTGCATCGCCTCTTTGTCGACGTCGAAGGAGTAGGCGTCGGCCATCACCAACTCCCGGGTGCGCAGGAGGCCGAATCGCGGGCGGGCCTCGTCGCGGAACTTCACTTGAACCTGGTACACGGTGACCGGAAGCTGTCGGTACGATTCGATCTCGGCGCCGACCGTCACGGTGACGACCTCCTCGTGGGTGGGGCCGAGGACAAAGTCTCCTCCCCGACCGTGGACCACCATCGCCGGCATTGCCTCGGTCCCGAACAGGTCGGCACGACCACTCTGTTCCCACAATTCGATGGGGTGGAGGGCAGGAAGCAGCAACTCCTGGCATCCTGCCGCATCCAATTCCTCACGTATGACCCGCTCGATGTTGTGCAACACCCGCACGCCCAGGGGTAGATACGTGTACACCCCGGATGCCAGGCGGCGTATGTACCCGGCTCGGACCAGCAGCTGGTGGCTGGCCACCTCGGCATCGGCCGGCGCTTCTCGAAGGGTGCGGACAAGAAGCCGGGACATGCGCATGGTCGGCGATCCTACCGGGCCATGCCGATACCCTCCGGCGAACTACGGCCTCATGAAGGTTGGTGGCCGTCCCCGAATTTTTTGCGGATCAAATCCACCTTGGTCTCCGAGGCGTTGGCGTCGGGCCCTTTGGCATCGAGCAGTTCCCGGCGGTCGGCTTCGGCTTCCGCTTCGGCCCCGGCGTCCGCCGCCGCCAGTCGAGCCTCCACGCCTTCGGCGACCAGCTTCTCGGCCTCGGCCACCAGTGCCTCGACCATCTCGTCTTCGGGTACCACCCGGACGATCTTTCCCTTGATGAACAGGTGGCCCCGCTTGCGGCCGGCGGCGATGCCCAGGTCGGCCTCCCGGGCCTCGCCCGGTCCGTTGACCACGCAGCCCATCACCGCCACCTGGATGGGCAGGTTCCGATTCTCGAGCGCCGCCTGGGCGGCGGTGGCCACCGCGATGACGTCGATCTCCGCCCGACCACAACTCGGGCAGGCGATGAGGTCCAGGCCCTTTCGCTCCCGCAGCCCGAGCACTTCCAACAGCTGACGACCGGCCCGGGCCTCTTCCACCGGGTCAGCGGTCAGCGAGTAGCGGATGGTGTCACCGATCCCCTCGGCCAAGAGGGTGGCGATACCGGCGGTGCCCTTCAACAGTCCGGCCGGGGGCGGGCCCGCCTCGGTCACCCCGAGGTGGAGCGGGTGGTCGAAGGTCTCCGACGCCAGGCGGTACGCCTCGATCATGAGGGGGACCGACGAGGCCTTGACCGAGATCTTCACGTCGTCGAAGCCCACCTCGGCGAAGTACGCCAGTTCCATCCGGGCCGACTCCACCAGCGCCTCGGGGGTGGCGCCGCCGAACCGCTTGTAGAGGTCCGGGTGGAGCGAACCGGCATTCACCCCTATCCGGATGGGAACCCCACGGTCCTTGGCCTCGGCCGCCACCTGTTTGATCTCGGCTCCCTTGCGCAGGTTGCCCGGGTTGAGTCGCAACCCCTGGACGCCGGCCTCCAACGCGGCCAGCGCCATCTCGTGATGGAAATGAATATCGGCGATGATCGGCACCGGTGAGCGCGGGACGATCCGGGCCAGGCCCTCGGCCGCCGCCTCCTCGTTGCAGGTACATCGCACCAGATCAGCACCGGAGGCGGCCAGGGCGTAGATCTGGGACAACGTGCCTTCGACATCGGCCGTCTTGGTGGTGGTCATCGACTGCACGGTGACCGGGGCACCGCCGCCGACCGCCACTCCCCCTACGTGAATCTGGTTGGTCGGGCGCCGTTCGGTGGTGGTCCAAGCCGTTTGTCCCATGCCCCCATGCTAGGGGTGCCGCCCGGGCATCAGGTGGTCGCCGATGGGAACGACGCTGCGGCCGTGGTGATCCGGGCCGTCAATTGAAGGGGTTGGCCAGCGGATGCAGCAGGTCGTTCAAGAGGGTGGTGGCGAAGAGTACGCCCAGAAATGCCAGCATCAACCAGGTGAACGGCATCAGCTTGGTCACGTCGGCGTGGTAGAGCACCTTTCGGCTGCGGGTCCGGACCTTCTCGTAGACGGCAATGACGACGTGGCCACCATCGAGCGGCAGCATGGGGAAGAGGTTGAAGACCCCGAGGAACAGGTTGATCGAGACGAGGAAGATCAACGTGTCCCCGATGCCCGCCTTCACGGCCTGCCCGCCGGTGCCCACCGCGCCGATGATCGATTCGACCCGGGTGCCGTTGGCCGATGCCTGGCCTGCCGCTTTGGCGTTGGCCACCTGGTGGAACCGGGCGGAGATCCCTGACGGGGAGAAGAGGCCGGCAACGCCGACCACCGTCGCCCAGGTGAAGTGGCCCAGATCGACCACCGTAGAACCCAATGCATGGAACGGGTTGGCTCGTACGATGGGCGAACCGAGTTGGACACCGATCACCCCGTAGGGCGCGGTCCCGGCCGGTCCGACCGCGCCCGGTTCGTGCGCAGTGCGACCGTTGGCCGGGGTCACCGGCACACTCAGTTTGCGGCCATCCCGATTCACCACCACGGTCACCGTTCGGCCGGCATGCTTCTGGATGGTTGCGGTGAGGGCGTTGACGTCGCCGTTGACCGGCTTACCGTTGATCGACACCACGACGTCCCCGGCCTTCAAACCGGCGGCTGCGGCCGGGCCGGTCTTCCCGGCAATGGTGGACACCCCTTGAATCTGTATCTGGTTGGCACTGGCCACCCCCACCAGGGTGAGGAGTGCCCAGAGCAGCGCGAACGCCATGAGAAAATGCATGGCCGATCCGGCCACCGCTACCAGCAGACGGGCATGGAACGGCTGCTGGCGGTAGGTGCGGGACTCGTCGGCGGGATCGACCTCCTCGAGGTTGGTCATCCCCGGGATCTTCACGTATCCCCCTAAGGGGATCGCCTTGATCCCGTACTCGGTCTCCCCCCGCCGGAAGGACCAGAGGCGGGGACCGAAGCCGAGAAAGTACTCGGTCACCTTCATGCCACCCCGCTTGGCCGCCAACAGATGCCCGAGTTCGTGGACCATCACCATGACGATGATGCAGGCCACGATGATGGCCACGTCCGTCGTCCCGGTAAGCATCGTCAGCGCCACAATGGTGGCGACGACCAGTACCAGTTCCAGCGCCGCCCGTCGCGGGGACTTCACCTGGTCGGGGAATAGCGGCGGGTCGGCCGGAGACGGGGGAACCGGTGCCGCGAGCCTCCCGTTGGCCATCTCGGAGGTCCTCATGCCGCCAGCTCCCGATTGGCGACCACCCGTTCGGCCGCCCGTCGGGCGGATGCGTCTGCCTCGAGGACATCCTCGACCGAGCGATTCGACATCCCGTCTGCGTCCACCCGTGAGCCGGCGGACACCTCATAGCTATCGAGGGTCCCGGTCACCACGTCGCCGATGGCGCACCACCCGATCCGACCATCCAGAAATGCGGCCACCGCCACCTCATTGGCCGCATTCAACCAGGCAGGTGCCAGGTCGCCCTCTCTCCCGGCTCGGTAGGCCAGGTCGAGACAGGGGAACACCGATCGATCCGGCTCCTCAAAATCGAGTCTGGCCAACTCCTTCCAGTCGATGGCGCCGAACGGCACCGGCAGGCGATCCGGGTACATCAGCGCGTACCCAATGGGAAGGCGCATGTCCGGCATCGACAACTGGGCCACTACCGCGCCGTCGATGAACTCCACCATCGAGTGGATGATCGACTGGGGATGGACCACTACGTCGATGGCGTCGAAAGGGATGCCGAACAGCTCGTGGGCCTCGATCACCTCGAGGCCCTTGTTCATCAAGGTGGAAGAGTCCACCGTGATCTTCGGCCCCATCGACCAGGTCGGATGGCTGAGCGCCTCGGCAACCTCCACCGATGCCAACTCCTCGTGGGTCCGGCCTCTGAAGGGACCCCCCGAAGCGGTGAGCAACAGGCGAGCCACCTCGGGGGCGCTACCGGCCCGCAGGCACTGGTGAATGGCGCAGTGCTCCGAATCCACCGGGATGATCTCCGCACCGGGCGTACTCCGGGCACGCTGCACCACCGGCGCACCGGCAATGATCGACTCCTTGTTGGCCAGACACAGGCGCCGGCCTGCCTCGAGCGCCGCCAAGGTCACGGTCAACCCGGCAAAACCCACCACGCCGTTGACGGCCACGTCGGCCAGGGTGGCGAGGTGGGCGAGCCCGTCGCTGCCTGTCACCACCTCGACGCCGGAGGGCAACAGCCGGGCCAGTTCCGATGCCAGTGTTTCGTCCCCGATGGCCACGACCTGGGGGTGGAACCGCCGGGCCTGATCGGCCAGAGCCTCGATGGACCGTTGAGCTCCGAGCGCGGCCACGGTGAACCGCCCAGGGCACGACTCGATGACCTCGATGGCCTGGGTCCCAATGGATCCGGTCGACCCGATGAGGCTGACAGTGGTGGGGGTCACCCTCTAAGCCTGCCCGAACTTCACGCGATATTGAGGGCGCGCACCAGATAATAGGTGGCCGGAAGCACGAACAAGAGGGCGTCGACCCGATCGAGGACCCCGCCATGGCCAGGCAGAAGGGAGCCCATGTCCTTTATCCTGAAGTCCCGCTTGAGGAGGGATTCGCACAGATCCCCGATGGGGGCGACCACCGCCACCACCAACCCGAGGAGGGCGGCATGGGCGGGTGTCCATGGATGAATGGCTCCGACCCCGGCAGCCGAGATGGCGACGGAGAAGACTGCTCCTCCGAGCCAGCCCTCCCACGTCTTATGGGGGCTGACGTTGGGGGCCAGGGCATGGCGCCCGATCCATCGGCCGATGACCAGAGCACCGACGTCATTGGCCACCGTGGCGATGACCGCTCCCAGCAAGAAGGCGATGCCCTCGCGGTGCGGGAATTCCGACGGAGAAAGCAACAACCCCGCGTAGGAGCCGAGCAGGGAGATCCACCCGATGGTGAACAGGGTGGCCGCGCTCCCGGCAATCGGTGAGCCCCGCTCGATGCCGAACAGGTACCACAGCAGAGTGAAGATGGCGATGAGCACCAACACCAGCGGAATCGCCGACGGGCCCTTGATATAGGCCGCCACCATCAAGGAGACGGTGCCGACCAGGCCAAGCAGGGTGGCCGGGTGGTAGCCGGCTCGGCGCAGAACCCCGAAACACTCACCGGCGGCAAACGTGACCACCACGGTGCTCAACGCCAACGCCGGTGCCGTCCCCAATTTGAAGACGATCAGGCCGACCGCAGCGGCGACGACGCCGGTGGCGACTCTGACCCTGATGCTGCTCTCACCCCCGCGCCTTTCGACTTGGGTGTCCCCGTTCTCACCGGCTTCGGGACGCAGCCGGAGACGCCTGGGAGGCGGGGGCCCGCCACCCAAGGGCCCGTCGGTCTGGTTCTGGTCGGCGTCGATGTCGGCACCGGCATCGTCGTGGATGCCGCCGGCTTCGGTGTCGGCGTCGGCGTCGGTGTGTCGGTCGGAGGCGTCGGTGTGCCGGGTGGCGACGTCAGTGGCGGCCTCAGTGGCAGTGGCAGCGGCAGTGGCAGCGGCGGCCTCAGTGGCACTGGCGGCCTCGGATTCGCCCCTCTGCCGTTTGTCAGCGCGGCCGGCAGAGCGATCCGAGGCGCTGTCGGCAGCGGCCAACCCCGCCATGCCACCCCGGCGGCGCCCAGCGCCCGGTACGGCAGTCACGCTCGCACCGGGAGGCTCCGCCGCCAACGGGGTATCGGTCAGCGCGTCAATGTCCTCGGGTCGTTTTGCCCTGATTCGGCTGGACCGCATACCGCCCTTGCGGACGCGACCGATCCTGGCGGTCCCGGTCGGGCGGGTCCTCTGAAGACCAGGGAGGTCATCGACGGGCTCATCGGGCTCATCGAGTTCGTCTCCGTAGTCGGGCCCGTCCAACCCTTCGGTCGTACGGCTCGAGGGCAACGCCCTGTCATGCCCCTCATCACGTGACCCGGCGCCGCTGCCAGAGCCACCGGCGCCCTCGGACGATACCGGCTCATCGGACCAGGACGAACGCGGTGGCACCACAGGAATCTGGGTGGTGAGATCGTGGGCGCCCGCGGCGTGATCGGCATCGGCCCCTCGGGACGGGCCGCGCTTGGGAGTGCCGGCTCCTCGGGAACCGCCCACCACGGGCGCCCCCGAGGAGGGAAGATCGAACTCCCACGGGCGTCGATCCACATCGGTCCGGTCAGTTTCATCGAGCGATCCGAGTGCAGCTTCGTCGTCGCCGAACATGGCCGGCTCGAATTCTTCCTCGTGAGCGACCCAATCGCTGTGACCCTCCCGCCAGGTCGGGGCGGCGATCCCTCCATGTGATCCTCCCCCGCCCTCGCCGGTTTCGCGGGACAGCACGGCGGGTACCTGCCCGGTCGGAGCTTCGGTCCAGTGCGGAAGCTTGGGCGGCGAAGGTGTGCCTGCGGGCACCGCGGTCTCCCCGGGAAGGAGTGGTTGCACCGTATGACCGATTGTCCCGGGGTCGCTCGGCTCATTGGTCAGACGGACCGCCACCTCTGTCGAGTCGTCACCCGCGGGCTCGGGGGGAGCGTCGGCCTGAGACACGATCGGTACGAGAGCGGTGGCCTCACCGGCCACCTCCGCCCCCACGATCGTCACCTGGTCGGTCGACGGACCGGCCCGCTCCGCGACGAAGCCCTGCGGGACCTCGTCCTCATCTTCGCCTTCTCGCCGGTCATCACCGTCGTGCACGTCGATATTCCCTCCCATGGGGCAGGCCGATCAGAGGCCCGACCATGTCTCAGATTTCGAGGAGCTCTTGCTCTTTGTGGGCCAGCAATCGGTCGATAGCCGCCACTTGGGCCTGGGTGATCTTGTCGAGATCTTCTTCTACCCGCTCGATTTCGTCGCTCGACAGATCGCCGTCCTTTTGCAGCGCGTCCAGTTCGTGTCGGGCGGCCCGACGCAGGTTGCGGACAGTGACCCTGCCGTCCTCCGACTTCTGTTTCACCACTTTCACCAGCTCTTTACGTCGTTCCTCGGTGGGTACCGGGAATGAAAGACGAATGACGCTTCCATCGTTCGAGGGGTTGATCCCAAGGTCGGAGTTCTGAATCGCCTTCTCGATCGCACCCAACGAGCTTTTGTCGTAGGGGGAGATGACCAATAGCCGTGCCTCGGGAACACTGAAGCCGGCCATTGCTCTCAACTCGGTTTCTGTACCGTAATAATCGACCTTCAGATGCTCGACCAGGGCCGGGGTGGCTCTCCCGGTGCGGATGGCACTGAATTCGGCCTGAGCGTGCTCAACGGCCTTTTCCATACGTTCCCGTGCATCTACGACAACTAAAGCGGTCAGATCGTCGTCCATTAGCTGACCAGCGTAGCGATCGCTGCCACCCTGCACCGGGTGAACGCCGTGACCAGGAAGTTCTCCCTGTTCATCGGACCAACGTCCCGATGGGTTCGCCACCCAGTGCTTTCATGATGTTGCCCGCGCCCATCAGGTCGAATACCCGAATCGGAAGCCCGTTGTCTTTGCAGAAGGTGATGGCGGTGAGGTCCATGACCCGAAGATCCTTGGACACCACCTCCATGAACGACACCTCGTCATACTTGGTCGCCGAGGAATCGAGTCGCGGATCGGCGGTGTACACACCGTCCACGCCCCCGTGGGTCCCTTTGCAGAGCATCTCCGCTTCGATCTCCGCCGCCCGCAACGCCGCCGACGTATCGGTGGTGAAGTAGGGATTCCCCATCCCGGCAGCAAAGACCACTACGCGACCCTTTTCGAGGTGGCGGATGGCTCTACGGCGAATATACGGTTCAGCCACTTCAGCCATCTGGACCGCCGAGAGGACCCGGGTCACCTGTCCTTGGTGCTCGAGTGCATCCTGGAGAGCCAAGGCATTGATGACCGTCCCCAACATGCCCATGGTGTCCGAGGTGGCCCGATCCATGCCGGCGCCGGCACCGGTCGTCCCGCGCCAGATGTTTCCCCCACCGACCATCACCGCCAGCTCGAGATCGAGCTCGTCCCGGGCCCTGGCGATTTCGACAGCGATGCGTTCGACCATGGACGCGTCGATGGTCTCGTCGGATGCAGAGGAGGCCAACGCCTCCCCCGACATCTTCAGCACGATCCGACGTCGTTCTCCCACGGTGGCCTCAGTCGCCGATGACAACCTGGGCGAACTGTGTCACTGATGCCGTTCCGAGGAATTTTGCGACTGTCTGCTTCTCATCTTTGATGTAGGCCTGGTCGAGTAGGACCCGTTCCTTGTACCAACCGTTGAGCCGGCCTTCAATGATCTTGGGAAGCGCCGCATCGGGCTTTCCCTCTTTGCGGGCAATCTTTTCCACCGTCTCGCGCTCAGCAGCCACAGCCGACTCCGGAACTTCCTCACGGCGCACGTACACCGGTCGGGCGAAGGCGATGTGAGCGGCAACGTCGTGGGCGAGTTCTTCGGATCCGCCCGATACCGCCACCACAACTGCGTTGACACCACGGCCTGCCTGCAGGTGGAGGTAGCTGTCCACTGCACCATCGGCCGGAGCCTCGATGCGAACGACCTTTCCGATCGAGATGTTCTCTTTCAGTCGGGTCTTCATGTCCTCGAGGTCGGAGGCGCGTTCTTCCAGAGCCGACTCGCCCTTGGCCGCAACCAGATCGGCCAATTCCGACACCACGTTCTTGAACTCGTCCGACTTGGCCACGAAGTCGGTTTCGGACCGCAACTGCACGATCGAAGCGACGTTGCCGGAGCGACCGATGGCCACTGCGCCTTCGGTCGCCTCGCGATCGGACCGTTTGGCCTGACCGGCCAGGCCCTGTTCGCGGAGCCACACCACCGACTTATCGTAGTCGCCCTGGGTCTCCTCGAGGGCCTTCTTGGCATCGAGCATTCCGACGCCAGTGGACTGGCGCAATGCCTGGACGTCCTTAGCGGTGAAGGCGGGCACGATCAGGCCTCCTCGGAAACGGCGGGTGCGGGTGCGGGTGCGGGTGCGGGTGCAGGTGCGGGTGTCTCATCGCCGGCTGGAGCTTCGGCTGCGCCCGTGGCTGGTGCGGGTGCAGGTGCGGGTGTCTCATCGCCGGCTGGAGCTTCGGCTGCGCCCGTGGCTGGTGGGGGTGCAGGTGTCTCATCGCCGGCTGGAGCTTCGGCTGCGCCCGTGGCTGGTGTGGGTGTGGGTGTCTCATCGCCGGCTGGAGCTTCGGCTGCGGCGGGAGCAGGCGCAGCGGCAGCGGGTGCACTGG
>PKXA01000048.1 GCA_003133325.1 Acidimicrobiaceae bacterium
GGAATGACCCTTTGAGGGCTGGGGACGGTGTGACACCCACCTATGAAGGAGTCAAGAGGGGTCCAAAAACCGTGTTGCCGCGCTGGTCCCCATCACACCGAGCGCCGAACGGCGTCGGTGTCGCCGCTCACCCAAGAAAGCCGACTTCACCATCACGGCCCCGCTGTCAACGAGCTGAGACGAAGTGATGAACCCCTTCATCACCGAAGTGATGAAGGCAATGACCTGGGGCAATACCGATCCAGTCACCTTTCCGGCGCTGCTGTGCGGCGGCGGAGGGGCGCGTCCGTTCCAAAGTGATGAACCCCTTCATCACCGAAGTGATGAACCCTCTCACCAGGGGTTATTCCCGCCGTTCTCGTCGTCAGCTCTCTGACCTGGCCTTTCGCGGTTCAGGAAAGAAATCTCGGATTTTCTCAAGTGATGATGGTTTTGATGAGGGTTTTGATGAACCCCGACCTTCATCATGACGGTCATGGACTCCCCCACGATCAGACGTCTCCGAAGCGAATGGCAAGCCATCGGGACCACTCCCCAATCGATTGCCGCCTGTCATCGCCTGGCCGAATGCGAGTCGGTGGTCGCCCGCCTCAAGGTGGGCAACCTGGCCGAGCTGGTCGCCGCCCTGTCGCTCTCCTCGGGCGGACTGTCTCGCAACGAGGCGGCAGAGGTGATCACGGCCATGCTGAGAAGTGCAGACGCAGACGTGCTCATCCCCCGGGCCATCATCGAGGCCCTCATCCCCGGAATCCTCGCCCTCCCCCGGATCCTCGACCTGGCCGACGGGCCGTGGTGTGACTTCGACGCCTTCTATGGCGACGCCATCTCCGCGCTCTGGGAGCTCACGACCAGGTGGTCAGGCACCCACCGCCCCTNNGCCCCTACGCCGCCGGTGACCTCTTGTCAGGGGTCCGCACCCGGTTGCGCACACTCCAAAGCAGTGAACGTCGGCACCGCTCACGCCAGAGCGACACCCCCGGTGAGTTGGATACCCTCCCGGCATCTATCGGTCGCACCGGCGAGGAACTATTGGCCGCTGCCATCGTCGATGCGACCGGGCACGGCCTGACAATCGCCGACGCCGCCGTCCTCTACGCGACGAGAGTGCTCGGCATGTCCCTGGCCGAGGTCGCCGACATTGCCGGAGTGCCTGCTGGCCATCTCCGCTACCGGCACCGGGTCGCCATCGACCGGCTGGTGGCCTGACGTGCACCCGAACGCACTTGAACCGATCCGGCCGGGTACGAGCGGAGCCGACCCGTCAGGCTCGCCCGCCGGCGCCCGGACAGCCCAACTGAGCGGACCCTGGTCCCGAACTGACCCACCCGAGTCCCAATCCCAAAAAGAGGGTGGAAGAACCACCCTGCCCGATGAAGGAGACACGATGCAGATGGACACCCAATTGTTGCTCTCGGTAGAAGAGGCAGCCGACGTGATCGGTTTGGGCCGGACGAGGACCTACGAGCTGGTGATGGCCAAGAAGATTCAGAGCGTCAAAGTCGGACGACGTCGCCTTGTGGTTCAAAGCAGCCTCCTGGACTTCGTCCAGACGCTGCTTCTGGAACAAGAGTGCGCGTAACCCTCGGCCTGTGGCGAACGAGACCAGGGAGGTTGTGACGGCACTTCGGACCTACGGCGTTACCAGCCCTCCACACCCCGACGGGGCTGGCATTGGTCCGGACTCGGCACAGGAGATGGGAGAGGTGTGGGCGATTTCAGATCCGCTCGATGCGGACGGCAATCGCGTGGGACGCAAGTGCCCCGAGGTCCTCGATGTCTCCGCTGAGCACGACGCCGCCCGGTTCGGCAGTGGCCACGACGATGGCGTCCACGGCGGAGCCGCGCCGGGCCAGGTGGCGGAGCTCACCTGCGCGACGGGCGAGAGACGCTGGTAGTTCCTCACTGACATCGCAGGTCTTGAGCAGCCGGTTCACGGCCGCGTCATCGCGCTGACGTCCCGTAATCGACTCGGCGAGAACGACGGAAGGAACCAACGGTGGCCACTCTCCGTCGCGGACGAGCACACGGATGGCGGCGACTGCATCGTGGTTCCGTTTGGCGAGGAAGCTCACTCCCCCGGAGTCCAAGATGAGCATCTTCAGCTCGCCTTGGACGCCCCGGCTTTCGCCCCCCGCACGCGCTGGGAAAGCCGTTCGGCTCGGGCCACCGACGCCGGGGAAGGTTCTCCCACCTCGCCAACGAGCTCGGCGAGATACCGGTCCGTCTCCTCGAGGAGCTCCTGACGTCGCAACTCGGCGCGAACCGCGCCTTGCAGGAGCTCTGAGGCGGGGAGCTGCCGCTCTTTTACGGCGCGGTACAGCTCGTCGGGAAGATAGACCTGCAGCCGTGGCATACGCCTGATCATACGCCTACTCGTCGCCTCGGGCAACACTGCCCCAATATCCCGACGATCCGGCACCTCGAGGGTGCCCCCAGGGTGCCGTTCGGCGCTGCGGCCAGGAGTACGACGGTCGTCGTTCTGGCCCGTCTGTGTTCCCGGCAATGCGCCAGATAACGCCGATTCGGAGTGGGCCGGCATCCGTTGCCACTTTCACTCCCCGAGGCCTCCCGCGAATGTCAAGTGCGCCAGAGAAAGTCCATCCGACGACCTTGCTGCTCGCGGAATGTTGCGTGCACCCGTGTAACAACATGTCGGGGATAGCCCAATGGCACCCAGCACTACTCCCGTTCAAGGCACTATGAGAGTCAGACAAGTCCGGCTTGCTCCCCTCAAACCTTGCCGCCAGCCGATACTTGAGCTTTCAACTCTTCTTGTTGGCCTCGCTCGCCCCGCTTTGACTGACCTTCGCAATCCTCTTGCCGAAATCGCTCCATGTGCTGACTAACTGCTCGGTCATCTTGAACGCCGAATCGATGATCTTCTGACGTGGGCCATTGTCCGCACGCACGTCTGGAAAGACGCCATTGACGGTGTCAAGGAACTTCCGTACCGCCTCAAGCGCCAAGTTCTCTGCCCCCTCGAGCGATTCAACGATGCGATCAGCGGCATCGGAGCCCGTATCTGTGTCGGTCATGACGTTCTCCTTGTCTGGCCCTCGATTTACCAACCTGTGGCTACGCCATGCTGTGCTCATGGGCTAGACCCGAAACAGATTCGTTCGGCAGGTTCTCGTCGCCCAAGGGGTGACACGGGTCCCTGCCCCTGAACAACCACCCGTGCAACGGCGTGTGGGGCAGGCGATTTCCGAAATGGAAGGTACTTGCCACCAAACCTGGATGGCGGGACTGGCACCCGAACGCGATGCGATTGGGACTTGGGCGGTTGATGAGATTGGGACCTTCGGCCCTTGACGCAACCAACTCCAACTCGGGACGATGGAACCATGGCAAATGTGCGGCCGTCGGGCGGGCGTGCCGTAGACAGCGGACCCATCGAGGCCATGAAGCAGATCACCCCCGCAGAAGAGTTCGCAGTCGAATACATCCCCATCCACGGCCACCAGATCGGCTATCGGCGTGGTGGTCAGGGCCCGGTGCTGTTGCTGCTCCACGGCATCGCCGGCAGCTCTCTCACGTGGGTCCCCGCCATGAGCCTGTTGCAGAGCGACTACACGG
>PKXA01000042.1 GCA_003133325.1 Acidimicrobiaceae bacterium
AGATGGATGAGATCACCACCGTAGACACCTACAGGCGGCTCGGCTCGAGAGTCCGCGGCAATCTGGGCGCCTCCGGCCCTCCTGAGCGCGATCCCAAGCACAGATACCGCCAGCAACGGCCCTCTTGATGGCAAGGACAGTGGGTCCGGGCGACGGATTACATCGCGAACATCGTGTTCGGGGTGCAGTGGGGCGTGGGCTTGCTGAGACCGGGGGGTATACGGGCAGCGAGATGGCGAACAACGCAGCGACAGCCGGAGCCTGACTGGACCTTCCGAGTCGCGTCAAGATATATTGATCCAAGTGGATCCCGTCATTCTGGCAAGTGCTCGAAGGCACGGGATCACCGACGACGACATGCTTCACGCGTATCGAAACCCAGTCCGAGTCTTTGAGTTCGACGAGCTTGCGATGCTGATCGGTTCCGATCAGGCCGGGCGGATGCTTGAGGTGGGCCTGACGGCAGCCGAAGGTGTCGAGTTCATCGTCCACGCAATGACCGCCCGTCCGAAGTTCGTGAGGTGACCACCATGCCCCGATCGATGCAAGACATTCTCGACCATGCCGACGAACTCGCTAAGCGGTTCGAGGACTACGAGCCCTCGTCCGACGACGAGGTCGGAGTCGCCGAGTACCTACTCCGTCGCGCCACCCTGGCCCGGGCCCGAAGCGAACGCCAGATCGCTGATGCCGTCGACGCGGCCCGACGTGCTGGGATCCCCTGGAAGCGCATCGGGGCCGAGCTGGGCATTTCGACTCAGGCTGCCCAACAGCGGTACGGGACCGTCGCGAGACCGTCGTAAGGAGGCGGGCGCGCCAAGACCAAGCATGTCAATCATCCGCAATTGCCGCTCCCGTTGGGATTCGCCCTGTCTCCGAACCGCCGCCTTCAACTTGACCTCTGGCCCGAGCTGGTGAACCACTCCGGATGTGCCGTTCTGCGCTGCTGGTTGGATGACGATGGCCGTCGTTCTGGCGCGGCGTTCTGTGCTCGTCGGCTGCCCGTGAACGCCGAACATGTGGCCCGCCTTGCAACTCTCTTGCGACCGGGAAGTCGGAGTATATTGGGCCGGTCGACAGCCTCGGGGTTGGAGGTGCATACTCACATTCGTGAGTGCAGTTCCGAATCGCCTCAACATCCCAGATACCAGAGGTCATGGGGCGTCACTAAGGGTCACTAGGCACGCAGATCAGCGCAGAGTGGTGCTGAGCCACTGGCGAGATGGAATCTGCGTAGCGTCAACACCCATTGATCTGTCCGAGGTTCCCGCTTTGATCGGCCTGCTGGCGGAAGCCCTTGGCGACGCTGTAGCAACTTCAGATTCGCAGCCCACCAACGCACCCTTGCGAGCTTCGCCGTGGTCCAAGATCAGAAACTTCTTTCGTCCAACCCTTGCGAAGGTTGTCGACTTTCCTGACATACGAGGGATTCGGCGGGAGCAAACGAACGTCCGGTAGGTCAGGTCGAACCGATTCTCAACCTGCCCATGATCAATGGCTGTGGGCGCGTTATCGACGTTCGGGTGCTTGCCGTCCGCGAACTGCCACCGACTGGCACTTTCATGGCACTCCTGTCGCCGTCTGCGCCAGGACGTTGACGGCCCCTACTTGCGGTCCGACTTGTCACCGCTATTGAGGATCCTCACCACTTCGTGAGGATGGCGCACAACGAGGTACACCATGTTGTCTCCATAACGCACCTCAATCTGAGGTTGCTTGAGGGCCATGAGGCCATGCTGCTTCATCGCTTCATAGCCCGGAGGTAACAATTGGATTCCCGTGATCGAGCTTCGTTCGATGTCGCGACTGTTTCCGCGGGTAAGAAAATAGAACCGAGCGGCGGTGAAAATGACTCTCTTATCTGTGATAGTGAGCCGCCCAACGATTTTTCGGTCACCTTTCAAATGGCTGGCAACCGCCTCGAACTCTTTGGTCTCGCCATCCTCCAACATAGGTCGGGCAACCCTCATACTCGTCGGACTGCGACGAGTTGCCACTGGTTTGGGCGTTGCAGATGTTCCAGGATATGGGCGACCGACGGTTGGCGGCTTCCGACGAAGATAGGACACCATGCCTACCACTAGTAAGACTGTAAGGACAACGGGAAGAGCAAGCGCCGCAATATCTCCAACCACCATTTTGAATGCGTTGCCTAGTAGCACTCAATCCACCTTGGTTTATCCAGTGGAGTCTCTCCTGCGCAGGCGAACAGCTGCATCGTGATCACGGAACGAGGCTACTTGTCGTCGCCAGAGCCCCCGATCGGTTCGCGGCGTGGCCCAAGCCGCCCGACACCGAGCGTGCTTCTAGTCCGCGAGCACTCCCGAGGTGCCGTTCTGCGCTTTCCGGCGGCGGCGGACCGTGGTTCTGCACCGGCAATCTGTGTGGACGCTCCGTGCTGATTCCGTGAACAGTGATCGGCGATTGGGTGCCCCGATGATGAGCACGGGACGCCGGAACGTGGAGACATGACCATCCCCCCGCTGGCCGGACACCCCGAATAGGAGGTAGTTATGCCAGTAGTGACCGAAGACCGACCGCCGCCGGGTCGCCGGCGGCGGGTGCCTTGTCGCTCAAGCGGAGACGGAGACCCCGACGCTCACGACGCGTTCGTCGAGGCCGAGTAGGTATACACCCGGCTGTGGCCACCAACGGCAACGCACCTGGCGGCAGTGGCGCAGCTCACGTCGTTGAGACCGACCGAGCCGGAGTCGAGCTGTCGGGAGCTCCCGGGCGAGCCCTCGAGGATCGGCACCGCGTTCCCGTTGTCGTCCACCACCATGCAGAACCCTTTGGCCGGGCACGACACGGCATCGTCTCCGTCCTGCAACTGGCTGTCGAAGGTGACCGGGTTCGACCACGATCCGCCGTTCCACACGAACGCCTCGCCGAAGTCGTCGAGCGCCACGCAGTAGGTCGATGACGCACAGGACACCGCCGAGAGGGTGTTCGGCTCCGACCCACCTTGAGGTGTCGACGGGTTGGGCGCTGCCACCACTGACCACCGGGTGCCGTTGAACCGGTAGGCGGTACCGGGCGTGTCGGTGCTCACCGCCATGCAGAAGGTGGACCCCGTGCACGACACGTCCTGTAGCTGTCCACGGGAGTCGACGGCGACCGGAGCCGACCAGGTGCCACGGTAGATGAGAGCCTTCCCGTCGTCGTCCACCGCCGCGCAGAACCGGGTGGTCGGGCACGACAGCGAAACAATGTCGCCACCCTTGTCGACTACCCCGGAGGTCGTCCAGGTGGAGCCGGCGAAGACCGCCATGGCGCCGTTCCCGAGGGCGGCCTGGCACCAGGTCACCGCCACACACGAGATGCCCACCTGGAAGTTGGCCGAAGACTCGGCGCCCGGAATGGCGCTCCCCGAGGACCAAACGCCACGGACCAGGCTCACCAAGCGACCCTGGTCGTCGATGGCCACGCAGCGCGACGTCGTGGGGCACGACACGCTGACCAGCGTCGCTCGCTGGGCCACCGTGACCGGACCCGACCACGCGCCCGTTCCGCCGCCCGACGGTCCACATCCGGCGAGTACTACCGATATCGCGACGATGAGCACCACCGTCGGAGCGGTACGGATTCGGCTCCCCGACCCCCCCTTCCCCGATCGTCGCACACAGGTATCATGGCCCGTGGCCGGTAACCAGAGGGGAATCGGGGACACCGGCGGTTCGAGCAGGACCGACCGGGACCGGGACCTCGACACCGTTCGACAGTGGTTCGGCCCGGCGCTGGCTTCGGGCGAGACTCTGCGGGCCGCCCTGGCCACCAACGCCTACCCTCTGACCTTCCTCAACAGCCTCATCGTCACCGGCAAGGAGTTGGTCGGCAACAACCAGGGCCGGGTGCTGCTGCTCACAGAGCGGGCCATCCATGTGGCCGGACGGCGCTTCTGGGCGCGGCGCTTTCGGACGCTCTACGCCAGCTATCCGATCGGATCGGTTCCCGTGGGCTATGCCGACGGAGCACTGTCGATCGACGGGCACGCCTTCTATCTCAACCCGGCTGGATACCAGCTCAAGGGAATCATAGGCACTGCCACCGACGTCGACCTCTTTTTGCAAGCGGGTGCCACCGGTAGCTGATCCGCCGGGTCGCCAGCTCCGCCGGGTCGGCAGCTCCGCCGGCGGCCAGGTCCGGGCACCACCCACCCAGGTCTCCGGGACGGCAACCTCGGCGATGGTGTCGGGGTCGACCTGGCGGGGGTCCTCGGTCAGCACGCAGAAGTTAGCCAGCTTGCCGGGCTCCAGCGACCCCAGCCGATCGCGCCACCGACGATCGATGGATATCAGGAGCAACGGTGGCCAAGCCTAGGGCGTGCGCCGCGCACTCCCGAGGTGCCGTTATGCGCTGGCTCCTTGTTGTTGACGGCCGTCTGATTGCGTCGTTCGGCGCCCGAGCGGGCGCGGTCGGCGGCACCCACAGCACCGGCTGCCGAGCGCGGTTCCGCATGCCCTTCGGGCGGGGCAGGCGGCCTCCCGTGCTTGCTCCTGTTTCTGCGCCCGCAACGGCACAACGGGGCGAGGGTCTGGCCGGGATCGTGGGACGGTGAGACGCGGGTTATTGAGCCGGCCATCGGAGCGAGAAATGGTGTGTCACCCTCAATGTGCCGTCCGCCCGGCCCTGACCACCAGCCCCTCAGGCGACCAGGGGCAATGGTCTTTGCCCCGCTTCATCGACAGTGAGCCCCTCGGCGTCCTCGCGAACTCGTCGTCGTAGCTTGAGGAGGAGATACACACCGAGGATCGTCATCAACGTTCCACGAACTGCGTAGGCAATAATCCTGGCTTCTCCTGTTGCAAGAATCTGATAAGTGAAGAAGTCGAATAGGGCGTGAAAGAGCATCAACGGAATGATGTTCTTAGTAATTAGGGCCGTTTCGGTTGCGACCCAGCCGAATAGGAAAGCGTTCAGCATTGAGAGTAGGACCAGCGCCGCGCTCTTTTCCACGAATGCGCCCGACGCGTGACTGGTACCAAAAATGACTACTGAAATGAAGACCACTGGGAGAGGGCCGAAGCTCTTCCCCAGAACCCTCAGGATGATGCCCCGAAAATATAGTTCCTCGGCGATACCTACGCCGATCGTAAACACCAGTGTCGCCCAGACATGGGCCGGGTTGGATAGGACTACGCCGCCCACGATCATGGGCACCAGCACAGCGATCAACGGCAGGTAGTACCAGCACGTTCTAACGCCCGCCTTGTCGATTCCAGCTAAGAAGATCTCTTTCAAAGGGATCTTCTTGACTTTGCAGTAGATCAGCGGAATTGATATCGACGTGTATATGAATGCTGCCTGAATAAGTCGCGTTGCTGTGGGGTCCGCCTTGGTCGCAACTGTGATGATGCCTGAGGCGACAGGAAACGCGATGACTATCACCGCCCAGAGCATCGCGGAGAGAACTGACCTTGACTTTGTCACTCCAGCCCTTCCCGTCCGTTTCTATGCGCCAAACAAGAATCGCCAGCCACCGTTGAATTGAACGTCACCCGTGGTGGGTGCCAGTAGGGCCGTTCGGCCCATATTCAGGCCGCGCGGCTACATCTGCGTGCCGCCCCAATCCGGTCGTACGAGTCTCTCGTCCTGGTAGAGCAGGATCCCGTATCGGTTGACGCCACCGGCCAAACGGTGACCAGCTGGTGGGCTGTACCAGGTCACACAGCTTGTAGAACAAAGCAGCAGAGATGTCGATGACGTTCATGAACATGGCCGACACCACACAACGCTGACGGCGATCTTCTGGTTGAGGCGGAATTCGGGCACGATCGAGGGGTCATGACGACGGGCGAGGTGCGTTTGCGAACCTAGCGGCTGTGGAGGTGACCAACATCACCCCGTATTGGCTTGCGTGGACCTAAGAAATCCGGCTATTCACGTTGAGCCGGGAAGCGCGCTCGTGATAGGTGCATGCGCACGTACCGCACCATGGGGGTAGGTGGTTGGGGAAGTCAGGCCAGTACCCAGCAGTTGCGGACGGCAAGCGGCAGAGCAAGCACAAGGGCTGATCCGCGAGCCAGACTGATTTCCGTGGAGCGGCCCGAGACGAAGTACGTCGCCGTCGGCGACTCTGAGGTGGCTTATCAAGTCGTCGGGAGCGGCTCTTGCGATGTCCTTTGGATGTATCCCCTTGGCAGCCACGTTGATCTCGTCTGGCAGATACCACCGTACGCTGAGTCCGTCGATCGGCTATGCAGATTCAGCCGAGTAATCATCCTTGATCGGAGGGGTTCAGGGGCGTCGGGTCCAGCCCCCGGTGGGGCCGTTCCAAGTTGGAAAGCATTTACCGAGGATATCGGCGCGGTGTTGGACGCTTCCCAATCAGAACGTGTAGCCATCGTCGCCACTCGCGAGACGGGCCAGATCGCAATCCTCTACGCGGGCATGCATCCTGAACGAGTCTCGGAGCTCGTTCTTCTCAATACCACTGCTCGGTACCTAGGAGCGTGGGTCAGAACCAACTCGCGGACTCGGGGCTCAATACATCCTCCCCACAGAATCGCCGGAGGGCCGCTGAAACGCCAGAGGTGGACAAATATGGCATGCAAATCAGCGGCTTCGGCTGGCTGAATTGGGTTCAGACCCACGCTCCTAGAGGCTGACGACGACTATCCCATTGGCGAAACCTCAGCGGCTGTCGATGCCCTGGTCGAGCTGTTGCGCGCAACCTGGGGCACCGAAGACTTTGTTCGCATCGGGATACCGAGCTTTCGCGATGACCAAGAAGCGCTTCGTGCGGCCGCACTCGTGGGAAGGGCGTCAGCAACGCCCAAGCAGGCCGCTGCTCTCTACGACTACTTCCTGCGACATGGTGATGTTCGCCAAGTACTGCAAAGCATTCAGGTTCCAACCTTGGTTCTCCATGTCGAGAACAATCCCCTTCTACCAATCGCTCACGGGCGCTACCTGGCGGAGCACATACCAGGAGCCACGTTCATCGAACTACCTGGTGCCGATATAGGTGGAGGAATACCCCCAGACGGAATCGCTGATATCGCCGAGTTCCTAACGGGCGAGCGATCTCTTGGTGAGATCGACCGCATTCTCACTACCGTGCTATTCACCGATATCGTCGGCTCCACGATCCTGGCCGCTTCCCTCGGGGATCAGCGCTGGCGTTCACTGCTCGATGCTCATGACCGGGCTGTACGGGGACAACTCCGGCGCTTCCGTGGTAATGAGATCAACACCACCGGGGACGGGTTCGTGGCCTCCTTCGACGGTCCGGCTAGGGCCATCCGCTGTGCCCAGGAAATCACCGAAGCCACAGGGACGCTCGGGATCGAACTGCGGGTGGGGTTGCACACCGGCGAGTGCGAAGTCCGGGGCGAGGACCTCGGGGGTTTGGCGGTCCATATCGCCGCCCGGGTGGGGGCGCTCGCCAATCCGGGTGAGGTGCTGGTCTCCGGGACGGTTAAGGACCTCGTCGTCGGGTCGGGGATCAAGTTCAGCGAACGGGGCGAACACGAACTGAAGGGGGTGCCTGGGTCATGGAACTGTTCACTGTCGAGGCTTGACCGACCGGGCGGCATGTGCCGATCCCGGTCGTTGATGCTGCGAGCTCCGAGGTGGGTAGGTATCCCATACTGCGTGGCCGACTCGAAGTTGAGACTGCCCCAGGTCGCCGGTTATACAGGTGATCC
>PKXA01000022.1 GCA_003133325.1 Acidimicrobiaceae bacterium
GATGCCATCCGGAAATTCGATCAACAATGGGAACGCAAGCCTGGCCGTCCTCCCAATCGCACGCGGAGCGCTGCCTGAGACAACTGCACTCATAGGAGTCTCGCCAAACGTAGGTGGCCACATCACCGATGGCGACAGCGCTTTGACCTCAAACTTCCCTTTCCGAAGCCATTGCGGACTGATCATTGGCACGGTCATGCGACGTTCCGCAGCTCTGACCAGCCACTTTCCATCACAACAAGGCGTGGACCTGAAGTGCGTCGGAGGACCGACTGGCAACTTAGGTCCACGCCCTGTAATCCGGCTCTTCGCGTTGAACTGGGGAATATGACGTAACGAGGTATCCGCGAACGCGGCCAGGGGCCGTCCCGTCATCGTTGTGGTTGCTTGAGGACTCCAACGAGGAGGACGATGCCGCGTGCCTAACCGACGTCACCCGAGCGAGCAGTTCGTGCAACACAGGGTTCATCGGCGCCATAACGGGCAACACGGGGTAGCCAACAAGTCTTCGGGGGTACCGGCTGTGGGCGTTCTCGGTTCAGCGAGTCCAGGGCGTTGGAAATGGGGTGCGGTATGCTTCGACTCCCCTCCGATTGGGCCAGCTAGGTCGTGAACTTACTATTTGAACTTACTGACCAAATCGGATCGCAGTAGACAGGGCAGAAAGTGGCTCTGAACAGGAACGGGCTGTGGCGCAGCTTGGTTAGCGCGCTTGACTGGGGGTCAAGAGGTCCCGGGTTCAAATCCCGGCAGCCCGACCAGAGAAGGCCCCAGGTCGCTCACCTGGGGCCTTCATCGGGGGTCGTGCGACCCGCTCATTCGGCCCACAGACTGCGAGATGCAACCAGTGGGCACATCAGCGGCCATTTCCAACCATCCGCCGCACCTGCACTCGCGTTGCCTACCGGCCATTCGCATAGGGTCACCCCATGCCCATCTACCAATTAGGCGATCTCATCCCGACCATCGACCCTGAGGCGTATGTGCATCCCGACGCCGTCATTATCGGGGATGTCACCCTCGGCCCCGAGACGACAGTCTGGCCGTGTGCCGTACTCCGAGGGGACTTCGGGACAATTGCCGTGGGAGCCCGCACTTCCATTCAGGACGGAACCGTGATCCATGCCGGACCCGAGTTCCCCACCATGGTGGGCAACGGCTGCGTTATCGGTCATCTGGCCCACCTCGAAGGCTGCACCCTCGAAGACGATTGCCTGGTTGGTTCAGGCTCGGTGGTACTCCACCATGCAGTCATCGAGTCCGGTGCCACCGTGGGAGCCAACGCCGTCGTTCCCAACCGGATGGTGGTTCCCGCCGAATCACTGGCGATAGGGGTCCCTGCTGTCATCAAACCCGGAAAATCGAGTCTGAGGCTGATTCAGCTCTCCTCCGCCGAGTACGTGAAGAATGGCCAACACTACAAAAAGGAACTGACCCGCATCGACTGACTGACCATTTCGCTGAGGCTCCAAAAGAGCCATCCCCACCCAGGGTGGCAAGAGGCGACAGAATCGATCAATGCAGGGAACCCTCACTCGTGACGGCACAACAGTCACAGCAACCCGGAACCTCATCGACCAGAGCCTCTCCTCGGGGACGTTCTTCTGGCTCGATCTCGACGGTGTCGACAGTGAGGCCCACGATGTCCTCCTCACTACGTTTCACGTCCACCATTTGGCGGTGGACGATGCTCAGAACTTCGGCCAGCGTCCGAAGATCGAGGACTACGACAACTTCACCTACCTGGTGGTCCACGGGGCAGGTCTCGATGGGAAAGGAACCCTTGAAGTTCATTTCATCATCGCCGAACACTTTGTCATCACCGTTCACCGCGGCAGCTGCCCGGCCTTGGACAGCGTGCGTGCTCGGGCGGGGCGGCCCAGCGCCCCCAAACTCGTGGCGCCCCAGATCGCTTTGCTCTATCTGCTGATCGACCTCCTGGTGGATAGCTTCTTTCCATTCCTTGATGCGTTCGACAACCAGATCGATGAACTCGAGGACGCTATTCTGGTGAATCCCACCAACCAGCAATTGGGGACGTTGTTCGACCTCAAACGCAACCTGATCTCGGTGCGGAAGGTGGTCACCCCCCAACGTGACATGTTCGCCGGCATCATCTCAGGAGTCACCCCTATTCCTGGTATGACTGACGAAGGTCAGCGGTACTTGCGCGACATCTACGACCACTTGATCCGGATCAGTGACCTGGTCGACAGTTACCGCGACCTGCTGAGCGGGGCTCTCGATACCCACCTGTCCACGGTGTCGAATCGCCTCAACGTGGTGATGAAGCAACTGACGATCATTGCCACCATCTTCCTTCCCCTCACCTTCGTCACCGGATTCTTCGGCCAGAACTTCGCGTGGTTGGTTACCCGGATCAACACTGGATGGGCGTTCGTGATCTTTGCCATCGGTCTCGAAGTCGCCTGTGCCCTCGGACTGGCGGTCTATTTCCGCAAGAAGGGGTGGCTGGGCGCGGATTCTGGTTAGTCCGATTAGGTGGTTCTGCTACTTCGGACCATCTCTGAGCACGCCCCTCCATGATCGCCACGACATGACGGAGAGGACCGAGAACGCGGAGAGCAGTGAGGCCGCTCCCAGGAATGAACCCACCGACGCCACTGATACCGCCGACCCCACCGATCCGATGGAGAGGATCGACCCCACCGATCCGATGGAGAGGATCGACCCTTTCGAGTTGATGGAAAGGATCGAATCCGTTGAGTTCACCGACCAGAGAGCGTTGCCCACCGAGTGTTTCGAGCTCGACATGGCTCCAGTATGCCCGTCGCGGTCCGGACTCACATGCGGAGCCGCTATGGGGTTCGAACGGCCGATCCGGCAGCATTGACGACATACCAACGCCCGCCGAGATTGGTAAGGGCCTGGCCGGTGGCCTGGCCCGGGGCAGTGTCTTGCGGCCAGGTGTAAAGAGGCCAACCGTTATAGGTGATCTGGGTCGTCCCATCGGCCCGAGGCGAAGTACCGAGCAGCGCTGGCTTGATGCCTGGTCCGGCGATGGGTGTTCCCGTACCCGGTTGCAGTACGAGAGGTGGCCACTGCACCGCGCAGAGACTCACGCACGTTGACGGGGCTCCCTGGTGATCAGCGGCGAACAGATAGACGGTCAACCCCCTCCCATCCACCAACACCCCACCGAGCCCCGACACCGTTCCGATCTTCACTTCGTCGGCCGGGCCATTCTCGAAATTCGGCGTCGAGCCGCCGTAGGGGGCGCGCACGGCAACCCCCGGGGCAGTACTGCAGCCACCGAGAAGGCATACGACCAACAGGAGACCACTGGCAATGCCGCGCCGAGGCAACGAAACGGAGCGCACGTTCATCGGGTGGTCGGATCGTGGTGAGCCGCTTCGATTGCCTCGAGCGTAGGGCTCGGATAGGCGCCGCGACCCGGCCGCCACCCGGCCGCCAGCTTCTGTTCGGCAACTCCACCTTCGGCCCAGATATGGCAGGTATTTCGGACCCAAGGGCTATGCGTTCCGGTAATCAGGTCTTCCGATTTCCCACGAGCGACCGCCAGTGCCCGCTTCGACGTCACCGCCTGGATGACAACCGGACCCAACGATCTGGCGAGGTGCTCAAGGTGAGAGCACCCTTGTGGCCCTCCGAACAGGTTCTGCACTTGGCGGGTGAAACCCCGTCCGACCTGCAATCCCGCCAAGCCTCTGAAGGCAAAGAGGATCCATGGGCATTCGGCGTGGGGAAACACGTGCATCAACGCGTCGGACTCGACGATGATCAGGTCGTCGACTCGAACGGTGACCCGAAGCTCCATGTCATGGACATGCTGGACAGCGGTGCCGTCGGCGGCCCACGGGCGGGTGTCACGCAGACGCCCGACGATGGTCAGGTCATCTTCGCCGTCAAACGCTTGATACTCGATGGTCCGCACGTGGAGTGGAACGGGAGGACTCTCCGAGGGACTGCCGTTCATTTGGGTGAAGGGAGGTCGACGATGACGTACGACCACAGTTCGCTGTGGACACCGACCGGCGGGGGAGAGTCTGTCCTGGGAGCCTGGGGTCGATCGGTGTCAGCGTGTTCTTGTGGATTCGCATCTTCACGTTCAGATTGACCGCGGTGCCCATGAGCAAATGCGGGGGACGAAACCCACGCGTTGAACGAATCCTCGTCCCTCCACCTGGTGACGACCAGCCACGTGCTTCGGTCGTCGTTCGGCTGCATGAGCTCAAACCCCTCGAAGCCATCCGCGTCGTCGACCGCGCCGGCCCGGCTGGCAAACCTCCGGCCCAGTTCGTCACCCGATCCCTCGCGTACGGTAATGGCGTTGATCTTCACGACTGTCATGACTTGATCATTGCTTCCCCGGCGGGCGGGTCCAAATCCACGGGCCAGGGTTCCGCGCGCCGCCGATGTGCGGAGATTGTCGATCCTGGTCCCTCTGTGGTCACACCGGCGTAATTACGCCGGTGTGGTATCCTCACCCCGAGGTTGACGGTGATCCGTCGGAATGATGTCAACCTCTTGTCGAGGTGGAGGTAACTTGATGGTCCCGAGCAGCCGAGATGCCGTCCAAGGGGAGGGCTTCCGGGGTCCCCAGGTGTGTTCCCTGGTGGGAATCACCTATCGCCAACTCGACTACTGGGCCCGCACCGGCTTGTTGCGACCTTCGATCACCGATGCCAACGGGAGCGGCACACAACGTCGATATTCGTACGGCGATGTCCTCGAGCTCAAAGTCATCAAGCGTCTCCTCGATGCCGGACTCAAACTGCAACAGGCCCGCCAAGCAGTGGAGTGCCTTCGAGAGGACCTGGGAGCGGACCTCACCTCGGCCCAGCTGGTGCTGGCCGGCTCCCGTTCCGTTCTGGCCCATTCCAACGGAGAGGTTGTCGACCTGCTCGCCGGAGGCCAAGGTGTGTTCAACATTCTTCCGCTTTCCGGGGTTGTGAAGGAACTCGAAGCTGCCATCGTTGAGATACAGATTCCGATACCGGCCCTCCGGTCGCCTCGTCATCCGGCCGCCGTCTACATGGCATCGGCTGAGGCAGCCCAACGTTGACCGTGGTGGCGTCGGGGTTGGAGTATCGGTCACCGATCGATCTGACCCGGTTCGCTCACGAATCCGAACGGCGGTTTGCCCGGGTCCTCGACTTCTACGACGTCCCGTGGGAGTACGAGCCGGTCGAGTTTTCTCTCCGGTGGGACGCTAACGGACGCACGGTCGCAGGTTTCCGTCCGGATTTCTGGCTCCCGGAACAGCGGTTGTTCGTGGAGGTGACCACGCTCAATCAGCGCCTTGTCACCAAAAAGAACCGAAAGGTTCGGCGCATGGGCGAGCTCTACCCCGAGGTGCGGATCAAGATCCTCTACCAGCGCGACACACTGGCGTTGCTGGCCAAATATGGGCTGGCGGCAACCGACCCGGGGGATTGGGGCTCGGTTCGCTCAGCGTGACCGTACCGGTCGAGCCTGCCAGTAGCCTTTCGGCGTGAACGAGGCCTCGCCTGACTCCGGCAATTCCATCGCTGCTGAACCTGGGCACTCCTTGCGGCGTACGCCCCTGCTCAATGCCCACCGGGGACTGGGCGCCAAACTGGTGGGCTTCGGGGGCTGGGAGATGCCGCTGGCCTATCCGAGCGGAACGTTGGCCGAACACCGCGCATGTCGTACCGATGCAGTGGCGTTCGACGTAAGCCACTTGGGAACTGTCCGGGTCTCCGGCACCGGCGGGTTCGACCGCCTTCAGGCCGCACTGTCCAACGATCTCCGCCGAGTGGGTCCGGGTCGGGCCCAGTACACCCACCTTCTCTCCGAGGACGACGGCTCGGTGGTCGACGACATCATCGTGTGGTGGGTATCCGACGATGTCTTCGACGTGATGCCCAACGCCTCCAATACCGCCCGGGTCGTCGACGCCATCGGCGGAGAGGACACTACCGAATCCCGTGCCATCATCGCCGTCCAGGGGCCGATGGCCCGGTCCCGATTGGAGACCATCGTCCCGGGCGCCGCCGCGGTTCCCCGTTTTGGGGTTGCCGGATTCGAATGGGAGGGCGTTCCGTGCCTGGTGGCCGGCACTGGGTACACCGGTGAGGACGGCGTCGAGTGCGCAGTGCCAGCAGACACCGCCGAGTCACTCTGGTCAGCGATTCTGGGCACCGGCGTGCATCCGGCTGGTCTCGGTGCTCGGGACACACTTCGCCTCGAGGCCGCCCTTCCCCTGCACGGTCACGAGCTGGGACCAGGGATCACCCCGCTGCAGGCTGGGCTCGGTTGGGTCATCGGTTGGGACAAGCCGGCGTTCCGCGGCCGGGATGCCCTGCTGGCCGAAAAGAAGGCGGGACCACGTCGGAGGTTGGTCGGATTGGCCACCGAGGGTCGCCAGCCTCCGAGGGAGGGATCTCCGGTGACAAAGGGCAACAATACTGTCGGGACCGTCACCAGCGGCAATTTCTCTCCCATGTTGGGGCATGGGATCGCCCTGGCTCTGGTGGACACCACCACCGAGGTCAGCCCGCAAACGACACTTACCATCGAGCAGCGCGGACGAGCCATGACAGCCACCGTGGTGAAGACGCCATTTGTCCGAGCCGGGCAATGGGCCACCGGCAACTGAACCCATGACCGGATATCGACACACACCACCCAAGGAGCAGTGAAGAGCGTGGGCACTTACATTCCCCATACCGAAGACGAAGTTGCGAGCATGCTCGCCTTCTTGGGACTTTCCACCATCGACGAGCTCTTCGATGCCGTGCCCGAGGCACTGAGGCTCCAGCGTGGCCTGGAACTGGCCGATGGAGCCGGAGAGCCGGACGTACTCGCCCATATGGACGCCTACGCCGATCGCAACCTGGCCCGAAACGACCGGCTCCTGTGTTTCGCCGGAGGGGGTGCGTACGACCACGAGATCCCGGCGGTGACGAAGGCCCTGGCCGGGCGGTCCGAGTTCGTCACGTCCTATACGCCCTATCAACCCGAAGTCGCGCAGGGGGTGTTGCAGGCGATGTTCGAATTCCAGACCCTGATCGCCCGACTCTTCGGGTTGCCGGTGGCCAATGCGTCGCTCTACGACGGAGCCAGCGCCACCGTTGAGGCAGTCAATCTGGGGGTAGCTGCCTCGGGACGCAGCACGGTGTGGGTATCGGAGGGGATCCATCCCCATTGGCGTCAGATGCTCACCACCTGCGCAGCCGGGACCGGGCACCGGCTTCGCACCGTCAACCTGGTTGACGGTGTCACCGTGTGGCCACGTGTTGAGGTTCCATCTGACGATCAGCCCGGAGTTCTCCTGGTTGGCTACCCGAACTATCTGGGGTGCTTGGAAGACATCCCCGCCGCCCGCGCTGTGTGCGATGACACCGGGGCTCTTTTGGTGGTCGCCACAGACCCCGTGTCGTTGGGGCTGTTGAAATCACCGGGGGAATCAGGTGCAGATGTGGTGGTGGGGGAGGGGCAGATGTTCGGTACGGCACTCGGGTTCGGTGGTCCGTATCTGGGCCTCTTTGCCTGTGCCCAGTCGCACGTGAGACGGCTTCCCGGACGCTTGGTCGGAGAAACCGTGGACGTCGAAGGTCGACGCGCCTATGTCACCACCCTTCGGGCCCGCGAACAGGACATCCGAAGGGAGAAGGCCACCTCCAATGTCTGCACCAACCAGACGTTGATGGCGGTCACCGCCGCGATTCAGCTGGGATGGCTGGGTACGGCCGGTTTGGCCGAGCTCGCGCTGCGATGTGCCAGAGCCACCCGCTATGCCCGGGATGCGCTGGTGGCGATCGATGGGGTGACCGCGTATGCCGATGCACCGGTGGTCCGAGAATTCGCGGTCCGGACCCCGATACCCGCCGACACGGTCGTCGAACGAATGGCCGACGCCGGGTTCCTGGCCGGTATCCCACTTGGAGACCAGTTCGACCAGGGTGAGCACGGATTGCTGATTGCGGTGACCGAACGCCGGACCCGGGATGAAATCGACGCCTACGTGGCGGCCTTCGCCAAGGCGGTGGCCTGATGGCCGGATCCAACCTCCTGAACGGACCGGCAGCCCCGGGAGGCAAGGCGACCAGTGCTCCACTGCTGGGGCGGGATACGGAGCCGACGCTCTTCGAGCTCTCCCATCCCGGACGCCGGGCATGGTCGTTCCGGACCACGGGAATCCCCGAACTCGACATTGAGGACCTGCTTCCGCGCGAGCATGTCCGGTCGGAGCCAGTTCCATTGGCCGAAGTGTCCGAACGTGATCTGGTGGCGCACTTCACCCGGCTATCCCATCGGCAGTTCTCGGTCGATCTCGGTGCCTACCCGCTGGGCTCGTGCACGATGAAGTACAACCCCAAGGTCTGCGACGCGGTGGCGGCCCTTCCCGGATTGGCCGGGGTCCACCCGGCAGCCCCGGCTTCGTTGACCCAGGGTTGGTTGGCTCTGATGGTTGAGGTGGAAGAGACGCTGTGCGAAATCACCGGCATGGCCGCCGCCACACTGCAGCCGGCCGCCGGAGCATCGGGCGAACTCACCGGCCTGCTGCTGATGCGCGCCTGGCACCAGGCCCAGGGGGCTCCCCGCCACAAGGTGATCATTCCCGACTCCGCCCACGGCACCAATCCCGCCTCGGTCACCCTGGGCGGCTACGAAGTCGTGACCGTGCCCAGCGATGCCCGGGGTTGCGTCGACATGGAAGCACTGGCCTCGGTATTGGACGAGGACGTGGCTGGCATCATGCTGACCAATCCGAACACCCTCGGCCTCTTCGAAGAAGACATCGCCGCGATCGCCGCCGCGGTCCACAAGGTCGGTGGATTGCTCTACTACGACGGTGCCAACCTGAATGCCATTCTCGGCGTGGTCCGGCCTGGCGACATGGGTTTCGACATCGTGCACATGAATCTGCACAAGACGTTCGCCACGCCCCACGGTGGGGGAGGGCCCGGTGCCGGCCCGGTGGCGGTATCCGAACGACTGGTGCCATATCTGCCCGGTCCCCGACCCGAACGGGTGGAGGACGGAGCCGAGGGCAAGCCGACCTATCGGTGGTTCACGCCCGAACGCTCGATCGGGAGGATGCACTCGTGGCACGGCAACACCCTGGTGTTGGCCAGGGCATTGGCCTACATTCTGGCAAACGGGGGCGACGGGTTGCGGAAGGTGGCGGAGATTGCCGTCCTCAACGCCAACTGGATCCGACAACGACTGTCGGGCACCTTCGACGTGCCGTTCGACCGACAGTGCATGCACGAGGTCGTGCTGTCGTCCCGAAACCTCAAACAGGCCCACGGCGTGCGCGCTCTCGACATAGCCAAACGCCTTTTGGAAGAAGGGTTCCACTCACCCACTGTCTACTTCCCACTCATTGTGGAGGAAGCCCTGATGATCGAACCGACCGAGACGGAGAGTCCCCAGACCCTCGAGGCGTTGGCCCGGGCCCTCGAGCTGATCGCCTACGAGGCGAATGAGCTGCCGGCCGGCTCGATGACCGAGGCACCCCGCAATACTCCCGTCCGCCGGGTCGATGAGGCCCGGGCCGCCCGAACCCTGATCCCCACTTTCGACGCCTCGGCGAGAAGTAGGCCTGACCCGTCATGAAGGGCGGCATCTTGACCACCCGATTCGTCGGGCCCTACCTCCGATTCCATGCCTACATCTACGAACGCAGTGACGGGCGAATCGGAAAGCATTCGAACCGGGTGCCGGCCTTGTTGCTCACCACGACCGGTCGCAAATCAGGTGAGGCGCGAACCCACGGGCTCACCTATTGTCGCGACCGCGGCGATGTCATCGTGGTGGCGTCCAACGGGGGAAGTGACCGGCCCCCGGCCTGGCTGCTGAATCTGCAGGCGGAACCGCGGGTGAAGGTCCGACTGGGGCGCCAGATAGGGGGCGCCGCCGCCCGGGTGGCAACCCCCCAGGAGCGTGCGCAGTTGTGGCCGCTGGTCAACCGGACCAACCGGGGAATGGCCCTCCTGTTCCATCCTGGCGTGACCGGCCGGTATGACGTCTACCAACGCCACACCGCTCGGGAGATCGCGGTGGTGATCATTGCCCCGGACCGCCCCCAGGCAACCTGACCGCCGATCCGGTCGGTGGACTCAGGTGACAGCGGGAATGTTCTGATGCATGACCCAGCCGAGCACTGATAGGGCCTGGCCCACCGTCCAGGTCTGTCCATTGGCCCCTGGGTCATTCAGATTCTGCTTGCCTTGATCGTCGAGCATCCCGTCGAGGGCAGATGGCAGGGAGTGGGAGATCACATCGGGGGTGGCCGACGTCGCGAACTTCTCGTGACCGCTGGAGTCGATGATGAAAAACCCGTCCGAGTGATTGATGTCATAGGTCAGTGGCTGGTGGGTCCACCAGTCCATCTGCGGAGGCGAGCCTTCGGCCACCTTCTGGGCCAACACATAGAAGAATGCGTTCATGGCCGTCACATTGGCCTGGCTCCCGGTGAGCAATGTCCACGAGGCTCCGGCGAGTTTGGCGTAGGCAGCCAACCGGGCGGGCGAATCGCGTTCGGGGTCGACCGAGTACTCCACGATGGCCACCTGCTTGGTGAGACCCGCCTTGTCGATGGCGTGATGCATCAACAGAAGGTTCTCCGTGGTGAGCGGGCATACCTCTTGGCACAGCGACAACATCGGAGCCAGCACGATCGTCTTTCCCCGAAACGAGGCCAACGTCGTCGGGGTGCCGTTCTGGTCAACCAGCGGAATGGCCGGTACTGCCCGGTTCTGGATGATGCCCTGCGACGCGGAGGGAGGCCCGGGGAGCGAACTCGATGAGCACGCCGCCAGCGTGACCGCGGCCAGAACGCTCATTGCCAATGCGCGGCACATCTTCCACACCGACGGACGGGTACGAAGCGGCAACACGGACAGTGAGGCTAGACAAACCCAAATCGATTGTCAGATCACCTCAGCACTTGGTTCCACCGAACATCGGTCAATCGAGCAGGTCGGGCTGCTCCCGCACGATGCGGTCGAAGAGGGGCCTGAAGCTGAACCAACCAGCCATGTGAGAACCAACTTGGCCTTGAGTCAACCGGGCCATCTCCGGATCGATGAGGACCGGCTCACCGGCGGCGGACGCCAGCAGCTGGGCCTGGCACGAGCGCTCCATGGTGATGAACCACCACACCGCCTCGTCCACCGATTGTCCGACGGTCAACAGTCCGTGATTGCGGAGAATGGTCGCCTTGTTCTCACCGAGCGCGTGGGCAATCCGCTTGCCTTCCTCGATATCGAGCACCACACCGGTGTAGTCGTCGAAGACCGAGTGGTCCTCGAAGAAAGCACACACATCCTGGGTGATCGGATCAAGAGGTTTACCGAGGGTGGCCCACGACTTTCCGTAGATTGAGTGGGCATGGGCAGCCGCCACGACGTCGGGGCGGGCCGCGTGCACCTGGGAGTGAATGGCGAACGCCGCGCCGTTGACCGGCTTGTCACCTTCGACGACCTTGCCCTCATGGTTGACCAGAATGAGGTCGGACACCCTGATATGCCCGAAGTGCATCCCGAACGGGTTCACCCAGAAGTGATCGAGGCGCTCGGGGTCCCTGGCCGTGATGTGCCCGGCCACACCTTCATCGAAGCCACACTTGGAGAACAGCCGGAATCCGGCAGCCAAGCGCTGCTTGCGGTGAATCCGCTCTTGGTCAGGTGAATCAAACACCAGGGACGGCGGAAGTTCGACGATTTCAGGCATAGTTCCCCCTCGAAGAGACCGACGGGAACTCCCGATTTGGTTCGGGAGAACCGCTCACCCAGTCTACGCCTCGAACTGCCGCTCTTGTCCGCCGGATGGTGCGCCCCGCTCAGCCGTCACACGCACCTTTTGTTGTGGATGCCGATCCCTACGTTGGTGGATGGAACAGGCGATGGGCGACCGTCATTACCGATTGATCGAATACCGTCTGGGTGTCGACCGGTAATGCGGTGGTTTCGCTCTGTTCTTCCACGAAAGACAGGGCCCGTCCCGACTGCATGACCACCTCCTGGGACACGCTGACCTGGGTCTGCGCATCCTTGCCCGGCGCGGTCTGGGTCGCCACCGAGAAGGCAATTCCCTTGATGCCGGCCGGCAATGCCGGAGTCGGGACCGAGACAATCTCCTCCTGACGGACAGTCTCATTGAACATCGCCGGTAGTACCCGGCTGAGGAACCCTTGGAGGCAGCTGGGGAAGGTGGAGGCGGAGTAGAGCGCATACGTCGCCTGGGCCTTGCCCAGAGTCCCGAACACAGCCACGGTGGATGAAATGGTGGCATTCCCGTCGGCAGCAGACGAGTACTGCGCCACGTTCTGGGCCACGGTTCCCGGCGGGGGAGAGCTCTCGAGGGATGCGATGAAGGTCCCCTTCAAAATCTGGCACCCAGCGGGAAGCGACGACACGATTCCGTTCACGATCTTCAGTTGCGAATCACTTAATGACGCAGCCGCGGGGGTGGCGGAACCGGAAGGTGTCGACTGCGCTGACCAACCGGCAGGAAGATCCAGCTGCTTCAGGTTCGCCTGTTGGACATAGCTCTGGGCATTCTTGAGCGACTGGGGCTCAGGCGTGCTGCACGCGGCCAGAACCATCACCAGGCCCGCCGAAGCGACAGCCAGTACCCGCCGGTACGACGTGGATGGGTGGGCGACCCGGGTGATTCGCATGCCCAGAAACTAGGCGCTTACCCGTGCCTTGTTGGCCCGGCGGTCAAACGCCACCTTGGAACGCATCCCCGACCCGCCAAGTTCTCAACTCAGCCATGCGGTCCAGGGTCCATCAGATAGCCAAACAGGACGCAACCCCGCCCTTTCGGCCAACAGACGCCCTCCCGTGCGAACCCCCGGGCAGCGTCAGTGGGTTCCCGAGGAATCCGTCGCAACCGGCACCCAGCCTGGCTGCGACGTCGCCAAGATGAGGTCGAGCACGCTCTGGTCGGGTGCAGGTGGACGCTCCACTGTGGGGAGTTCCCGCAGCGTTGCCAGGGCCTCTGCGACCTTGCTGCCGGTAATCAGCGGGCTGTGTGCCGAGATGATGGTCGAGATCTCGAGATCGGAAAGACGCTGCACCTCGACCCCGAAGCGGTCTTTGTCGACCAGTCGCAGCCACGGTGCGATTGCATAGAACGCGAACATCGTCATGCCATTGGTCCAGAACTCATCGTCAAGCTCGGCGACGTCGCGGACGAGATTCCCGGCACCCTCACCGCCCGGCACGGGCGTGGCAAAGCAGTCGGCGGCCCAGTAGATGCCGGTCTTCGTGTCAAGCAATCCCCGGGTTGTCGGGGAATCGTAGAGCGGCGGTCGCACCACGGACATCTGGCGGTCACCGGCGTCGAATGTGGCCCCGTCGTCCAACCAGCGACAGCGCTCCAGCGGAAAATCGAACGCGTTGGTGTGACGTTCGACAATGGCCCAGTTGCATAACAGGGTGGCGTTCGGGCAGGCCTCCATGACCGCGTCGAGGTTGCCGACATGGTCGGCATCCTCGTGCGAAATAAAGACCCATCGGACCTCCATGGGATCTACCAAAGCGAAGGTATCCTCGAGCCAGACCCGCTGGTTGTGCCGCGAACCGGTGTCGATGAGCACGGGTTCCTTGGCCAGAATCACGGCAGAGTTGATATAGACGGACAAGGGCTGCCCAAGGGTGTGCTGTACCTCGTGGATGAGGTAGGTGTCTAGGGTGACCTGGGTCGGACTCTGCCGATAGGTCGGCTCAGACAGAATGGTCGGCATCGACACCTCTTTCCCGCGTGACAACGCTACGTGTCTGCACGCTGGCCCTTTCAGTGGAGCCCGACCACAGATAGTGACACTCTACCTACTGACAGCGGTGGGTGTCAACGCCTTTTGAGACGGTTTCTTCATTGATTTAGTGAGTTGGCGGCCTCCTCTGGTTGGTTGATCCACGCGACGGCTGGAAGCGCCGGTGGCGAGGGGATCTTGCGGACGAATCGTTCGGGGTGTTTGGGGATCCCGTGTTGGCCCAAATCGCTCGTCACTCGCCGGGAATCAGGCAGTGTCACCCCGTACTCAGCGTCCAGCATGTCTCGGTCCGAACCGTGATTCTCGTAGCAGGACATTGTCCATGCAGATTGCAAGCACCCACCCCGCGGACCGGCACCTGGGTCAACACAATTATGACTTTACATAATATACATTATAGGCGATTTAGGCGAAGCATGAACAGAGGTCCGCCCATCTTCGTCCTCTACTGCCTCACCGGCTCCACCACGAAGCCCGTAAGCTCCCTGGCTGCTTCGTAGAGGTGCTCGAATGCCTGCTGGTATGCCTTCGGGCCACGAGAGCCATCGAGATCGGCGTCGACGTCCTCGATGGCTGACTCCAGGCGATATAGCCTGTCGTGCAACCGGTCCAGTTCCCGTTCTGCCACGATCACCTGGCCGGCCGGCACGTGCAATGCATTGGCCCGGCGGCGGGCCTCGTAAGCCCTTTGGCGATGGGAGGGGCTACAGAATCGCCGTGGGCGACCGGGACCGGCTTGATGAGCCATCGGACGCCGGCACCAGCCGCACCGATCCATCTCTGATGATTTCGTCACGGTGATGATATTATCGCCAATTGCGCCGCCGTCGGTGCGAGGTTGCTCAAGTCCAGTGGATGATCCCGAGGAGCCGGTGCGATCCGAATTGCCGCCATGGCTGCCGCTGGCCCCCGACATGCCGGCCCACCCCCGTTGCAGGGTGGATGACAAACTTCGGGACTGGAGTGCCGTCATTGGTGTCGGCATCGCCCGACCGCACGATCTCGATCGCATCTGACGGTAAAGTCGGGTGAGGAGTGTTGCGTTGGAAGCCAATTCGTACGACCACCCATTTGATAGCGATGCGTACATCCGCACCTGCGGGAGATGTGGCCGACAGACTGCGCCCCGATGGTCCGAGTCATCGAGTCTCGAGGAGGCCCGTCGGTTGGGTTGGCGACGGGTGGCGGCCTCGGATCGGCCCGGCGCCCACCGGCTCGACCTCTGTGGTGACTGTGCTGGCGATGCGGGTTACGGCCCTCCCCTGGCCAGTTGGGGTTATTGAGCTAATGGGCGGGTCCCGCCACCGTCGATGACGGTGACCAGGGCGCTCAGTTCCGGGTCGGTCCGGTCCCTCGTGTACCGATCGCCGACGTCCTCGGGGGTACCGATATTCACCCATCCCAGCAATTGCTCCCGGTCGGTGGCACCGAAGAGGGACCGGACCGGAGGGGTATGGAGGACCGAGGCACTCTTCCAGATAGCCCCGAACCCCAGGAAGGTGGCCGCCAGCACCATGGCATAGCCGGTACAGGACGCCGACACGAGTTGCTCCCATTCGGGCACGTTCGAACCGGAGACCGGAGAGCCGATGACCATTACGCAACACGGTGCCGCGAACGCCTTCTCCCGCATCTTGTTCACGACAGAGTCGAGAAGATCGCTCCCCCGTTCTTGGTGCAACCCTGCCACCAGAGCATCCGCGAATCTTTCCCGACCCGCGTCTTTGACCACCGCGAATCTCCAGGGCTTCAGTCCACCGTGGTCAGGGACGGTGGTGGCCGCTTTCAGGATCTCCACCATCTCGCGCTCACCCGGTCCCACTCCGTTGCGGCTCGGAGTCGGGCGAAGTTCCGTCAACCGATCGGTCACCCATGACGGAGAAGAAGCCTCGGGCCCGGAGTGCGTCATCGGCTGCTTGGATTCATCGATCTGACCTCGGATTTGGGCGGCTACTCCCCCATCGTAGGTGGATCTTGCCTCCTCACCCGTGGCACGTCACCGACCCGCCGGTCAGCCACCGGCCGTGGCCGACGCCCCGTTGCTCGATGAAAGTGTCGCCGTCACCGTCAGTTGGGCCTGGCCGCGATACACGCCGATCTTCACGCTCTGCCCCGGATGATCTCCCTGGATGGTCTGTTGCAGCTGATCGGCACCGGTCACGGCTTTCCCGGCGAAGGTGGTGATGATGTCACCTTGCTGCAGTCCGGCCACATCGGCGGGAGAACCAGGTTGCACCTGGGTCACGATGGCCCCCTGGGTGGGGACGAAGTTGTAGGCGCTCCGCAGCTGCGCCGTCAGCGTTTCGATGCCCACGCCGAGGAATCCGACCTCTGGGTTGATCGTGTGATCCCTCAGGCCAGGGAGCAGGCCTGTGATCTTGTTGGCTGGGATGGCGAAGCCGATGTTCTGAGCCTGAGAGCTCCCGTCCGAGCTGGCGGCTACCGCGGTGTTCATACCGATCACCTTGCCCGAGCTGTCGACCAGTGGCCCTCCGGAGTTGCCGGGGTTGATGGCTGCGTCGGTCTGGAACATGTTGGTGAGGGTTTCAACGGCATTCGAACTGGAGCTGCCCGCCTGAACGGTTCGCCCCTTGGCCGAGATGATCCCTTGGGTGACCGTGGGCGTTCCAGCGGAGAGACCGAGGGCGTTCCCGATGGCGACAGCCGCGTCACCGACTTGCACGTTGTCCGAGTTGTCGAAGTTGACGGTAGGAAGATTCGAAGCACCGGTGATTTGCAGAAGTGCCACATCATTGGTCGGGTCGGTATCCACCAATGTCGCCGGCATCGCCTTTGTCTGGCCGTAGAGCGTGACGGTGATCACCGTGGCCCCAGAGATGACATGGTTGTTGGTGACGACTTCGCCACTGGGGCTGATGATCATCCCGGTTCCTTGGTCCTCTTGGGTGGCGGCGCCCTGTGGCTGTCCAAAGTTGCCCTGGGATGAGGGCTGCGGGGTCTTGGCATCGATGGATACCACCGCGGGGAGCACCTTGGCGATGACCGATTCGATATTGGTCGTCCCGTTGAGCAAGGCAGGGCCGGCAGAGATCTGCTTCACGCTGGTGGTCGAATTGTTGTGATTGGCAGCGTTCACGATGGACCCGCCCACCACTGAGCCGACCAACGCTGCGACCACGGCGACAACAGCCCATCGCCAACCCCCCGAACTTGTTTTCGTCGTCGGGGGGGCGGGCGGCGGGCCGGCTGTGCCCCACACCGGGGCTGTCCCGGGAATCAGTTGTGCGGGGCCCCACGATGGTGGCTGGTTCCATGGCGATCCGGGTGGGCTCATTGGAGGCGGCAGAGTCCCACCCGGCGGAGGAGTGACGGGAGGCGGAGGAGCCGTCATTGGCGTCTGCCCGGTCTGAGGCGGAAGGTCGACAGGCACCGGGGTGGTCGGCTGACCCGATGACGGTGGAGCGAGAGGTGATCCGTCCGGCATCTCTCTGGCAGTTGGTGTTTCGCCTTCGGCATCGGACTGTTCCATTCGCCGGCTCCTCTTCGCTTGCGCCCATCATTGGACATTGCTTCGTCTCGGGTTGGTCTTTCGCCAACGCTGCGGTGTCATCGTACGGTGACAATCAGCCGACATACCCCCATTTCAGAGGGTTCTTAGCCGCTTCTTAGTCCACGCTTATCCTGTCCGTGCCCGTGGGGGTGCGCGTCGGCAGTAGCGTGTCGCCCGGTATGGCTCATCGTATAGAAATCGAACTCACCAGCCGGACAGACGAGACCACCTGGACGTGGCGCGCCGCAGGGGCCAAGCAACCCCGCGGCACCGTGGATGCCTCGTTGGTTCCTGACGGGACCGCAGCCGGAGCTGTCCTGAGGGCCGAGGTCGAGTCCACGCTCGACGGCACGACTGTGGTGGCCCTGCTCCCGCCCAAGGGAAAGGCGGCCCCCAGGAAGATCGAAACGATCGAAGTGGTCGGCGTTCCCACCTCCGGACCCGACGTCAATGTCGTTCTGGCCTCCAAGTCAAAGGGCCGTCGCCGTGACGAACGGCCCGGCGGCGGTCGTGACGAACGGCCCGGTGGAGGTCGCGATGGCGGTCGTGGACCCTCCGATCGCCGACCTCGCACCGATTCAGCCGAACGAGGGCCCCGCCGAGATGGCGGAGGTCGCACAGGGAGCGGGGACGGTCCCAGCTCCGATAAGCGTCGCGAACGCCCCGCTCGCCCCGGGGGTCATGAGGGTGGCCATCGCGAGGGACCACGCCGGCCGGCCCAGTCGACGACCTACCGCAACGCTGCGCTCGCCACCCTCAAACCGGAGCAACTCCCCGTGGCCGAGCAGTTGCTGCGGGGGGGCATCCCGGCCGTACGCCAAGCCATTGAAGAGCAGAACGCCCGGGCACGAGCCGAGTCCCGGACAGAAGTCACACCGGGCCCGCTTCTCACCCTGGCCGAGCAGTTGCTTCCGATCGTGAACCTGGCGGCGTGGAAGGACCGCGCTTCGATGGCACGAACCGAAGGCAAAGATGTTCCCCTTCGGGAGTTGCGCTCCATCGTCGCCTCGGCGTCAACCGTCACCCTCGACGAGGAGGGCCGTGAGTTTTCGACTGCCCTCCGTGCTGCCCTGGATGTGCGGGTCACGGCACTTCGGGACGGCTGGGTTGAACGCATCACAATCGCCCTGGACGAGGGACGGGTGGCCGATGCCCTCCGTGTCTCAAATCGTCCTCCCGAACCGGCCACCCGCCTGTCGGCCGAGCTCGCCGTTCGCTTGGCGGACTCGGCCAGTCGTGCGATGTCGTCGGATTCCACCCCGGCCGACTGGTTGGCGGTTCTCGAGGTGGTCATCGATTCGCCGGTCCGGCGCAACGTGAAGCCGGCGGGAATCCCCACCGGTGCCGACGAAGCCCTCTTGGTGGCGGCCAACAAGGCATCGGGATACGTGCCTGAACTGGCCAAGCTCCTCGGCCTTCCCATTCCTCCCCCACCCGGGCCTCGTCGTCCGGTGCCGGCCCGAACCACCCCGGCCCGGCGTCGCCCCTAAAAGGCAAAACCTTTATCCGGAAGACGCCCGCCGGTACGGCATCATCAGGTGGGTCGTCTCGTCGGAGAGGAAATCGAGAACAATCCGATTGAACAGCGATGGTCTCTCTATCGGCGCGGCATGAGAGAGTCCCGGCAACACAGCCAACTCACCCTTGGGGAGGGCCCGATACATGGCGGTGGCATGTTCCAACGTGACCAGATCGTCATCGGCCACCATCACCAGGGTGGGAGCTTTGATCGAAGCCAGTCGATCGGTGAAGTCGAACGGCGCCGACCACAGCGAACGGACCTTTTCCCAGACCACAGAGAAATGGTCGGGCCCGTCGGGACTCACCGGGTCATACATGGCCCGGAACTCAGCAATCTCGGGAGCGTCGGCCGGTTGGTCGAGTAGAGACTCCATCTCACCTGGTTGATAGCCCTCACTGCTCGAGTTCGATCCGAACGCCACCACCTTGGAGACCAGATCGGGATAGGTGATGGCCAAGAGGAGGGCGATGATGCCACCGTCGCTCCAGCCGACCACACACACCGGTGGCAGCCCCAGGCCGGTCAGGAAGGCCGCGGTGTCATCGGTCATCTGTTCGTAGTTGTACGGCCCGGCACTGTCGGCGGTGTGACCGTGCCCGGGTCGCTCGGGGGCGATTACCCGGTAATGGGCCGAGAAGTCGTCGATCTGGCCCATCCACCCCAGGTTGGATGCCATGCCACCGTGCAAGAGCAGCAGTGGATCGCCCTCCCCGACACTGTCGAAATACATCTCGATGCCATTGGCATACACCGTTCCGTGCTCCACTGGATCGGTTGGCGGCGTCATTCGAACGTGTGGTGCATGGTCAACAGCCGGGCCTTGAACCCGGAGGCTTCGAAGAAGTTCTTCGCTTCCCGATCACCGGGGAGAGCCGTCCCGTCGACTCCGACACAGTTCCGATCCGAAAGCCACCCTACGATGCCATCCAACAACAAACGCCCGAGCCCGACGCCGCGGGCATCTGGTTCCACGTAGCAGGCGTCAAGAAACCCGAGGGGTCTCCCATCGGGCAGGGGTTCGACGTGGCCCATTGCCAGTCCCGTCACCATGCCGTCGAGAGTACCAATCATCAGCAATCGATCCGGATCATCGAGCAGCTGACCAAACCGGGCAATATCCGATACCCACTCGGTTGATTCCTCCGACTGAGCCAGAAGGAGGGAACCACCCCGCCGCGAGGCCAACCCAGAGACAAATTCATCCGCCAGTTCGAGACATCTCTGAGCGTCGTCGGCTTCTGCAACCCTGACTCCCTCCATGCCATCCCCTCGGTCGAGCCGAACCTCCACTCGGAGAACAGCAGCTATGCCCGTTCGTCCAGCAGTTGGTCGATTCTGCTGAGAATAGTCCGGCGTCCGCGTGTACCTGCCTCATAGGCCCGGGCTGCCACCAACTCCCCGCGGCTCAAGCCGTCCAGGCGCTGGACGACCTGCGATGCGGACAAGGTATCGAAACCGGGGATGGCAAGGGATGACACCGTGGGAACGTGCCCGTTGGTGGACGGACGGATGACCGCCGCCACCGGGTTCTCAGGGATGGACGATGCAGTGGGAGTCGGAAGAGGCGTCAACGGAGCGCTCGGCATCGGAGCCTCTACCGATTCGCCGGCCGCCGGCGAAGTCGGCACCGAGTGGAGACCCACTGGACTCTCGTCGGCCGGGTTGGCACGAGAGCCACGATGCAGGAGGTCGTCACCCCTCCGCTTGAGCTCGTCACGCCCGACCTTCACCGCAAACTCACCGATCACCCGGGCCGTCGACACCTGGGCTCCCAACCGTTCGCGACCCAGCGCCGCCAATTTGGGGAAATCGTCCAGCGCGGAGAGAACGAACCCTGCCGGTGCATACACGAATACATCGAGGAGATGGTCGTTCAGCGACACGTCATCATTGGCTTCATCGACCATGGAGGCCTCCTCTCACACGCAATCGCGGCACAACATCTTCTTCCGATCCGCGAGCTGGTTCGGGTGCTTCACCAAGAAACATGAACGGCAGACAAACTCGTCAGGCTGTTTGGGGAGCACCCGATCGACCCCGTCCGTGCGGTCTTCCGGCTCGGGAGCATCTTCGTCCTCTTCGGGCTCCTCGACCACGAGACGCTCTTTGAGGATGACATCGAGGCTGGCCTCGACGTCCTCGTCATGCTCCTCGTCCTCGTCCTCTTCCTCCTCCTCGGCGGCGGCAGGCTTGGCGACCACCGTCGCACCGGGAACAACCTCTTCCTCGACGGCGTCGGGAGCCAGGTCGTCCTCGACGGCGTCGGGGGCCAGGTCTTCCTCGACGGTCAGGACGTCGACGGCCAGGACGTCGTCGTCGTCGTCGTCGTCGATCAGGTCATCATCGTCCTCGTTCGCCAGCGCATCGAGGTCATTCTCGGCGAGCTCTTCGGGTTCTTCCAGTTCATCGACTTCTTGCGGCATATCGGCCCTTCAATGGTGAGTTGGCCGGGAGCATAGACGGTCGCGGACCTATTCGGTACATGAATCAATGGCAGGTTGGGCTACGGAGGACAGCCGAAGGCGGGACACCGTCTGAGAGCCGGCCAACTACCCAGGTGCGGGGACACTGCCAGGTCTGGCGGACCAACCCGGGGGTTCTTTGGTACCACTCCCCCGCCACCCTCGGCTCTCGCCTTCGGTTTCGGGAAACCGTTCTCTACTCGAACCCCCGGGTCATCCCCGCCTCTGACACCATCCCCCCCCTCAATCCGGACCGGACAGCAACCGCCACCGAGAACGTCAATTGGAGCGCATGGGAATGAGCGCACGTTACGCCACTGGTCCCCGAGTTCGTCAAGTGACAAACTTAGGCTCTGACCAGGTACGACTCCCAACTTCCCAGGTCAGGGACGTGAAGTAATTTTGTTGACATCCTGCCCGGCACGCTTCTCTTCGGCCCGTCTCTCTGATTCCAACCGCTCCAGGTCCTGTCCGCCGTAGTCGACGTAGGACATGGCTTCGGCCAAGAGCCGGTGGCCGGCCTGGTCAGCGATCAGCCGATGCATCTCCTGAGCCACCCAGCGGTAGGAGGGATGGCCCTGCGGGCCCGACCGCAGTTCGGTGAGGTGCATGGCCTCGCGGGCGTTCATCTGCATCGAATATCGGATCCGATAGGCCAACGCCACCGCGTAGGCGGATTCGTGGGGGAATGCCGGCGCCAACGCGGCGTAGAGGTCACGGGATCTCTCGAGGGACGCGGCGTAGCGGACTGCCACTCCCGCCTCTTCCACCGTCTCGGGAATGCCGTATCCGAGCGACGGACCCAACGGCTGCCACTCGATGGTCAACATGCGGTGGCGCTGCAGATCGCGGAAGGCCCCGTAGTCGCTCACCACATCGAAGCGGTAGTCGGTTCGCTCGAAGGCCCGCCCGGGCCGATGGCGCCGGTTGGTGCGATCCCCCACATACGAACGAAGCAATGACCGGCGGTCCTCGACCCCCATCAGTCCGACCCGGCGGACCACCTCTTCTTCCGGTCGACTGGTGAGTGGCGCACAGATGGCGGCGATCACCTTTTCCTCGCCATCGGGATCGAAATCGAGCAGGGTGACCGAAGGTGCGCCCGAGGGGCCTGCGATCGGATCTTCATCGGCCACGCACAGATCGGGAAAGAATGTTTGCACCAGGCGTCCGGTGTCGGTGTGGGTCTTCTCGAGATAGGCCGACCACGCCACTCCCCGCTCAGCCCGATCCACCCGTTGCAAGAATGACGGAATGACCTTTCGGAGTTCATCGAGCATCATGTCCGCATACCGGCGGGCTTCGGGGAGTGGGTGTGACCGCATCCGTAGCAGCAGCATCTCGTAGGACTGCCCGGTGCCGTACACACCCACATTGGACAGCGACCCGGCAGGGAGCAGGCCCCTCAGAGAATCGAGGGCCTTGGCCCTCACTGCCTGTCGGTGGACGAAATCCGAGTCGCCGGCCTGGCGCGGATGCCGCCGGGTCAGCCAGGCCTGGACCTCCACCAGGAGTTCGGCGTAGGTGTCGAACATACGGTCCATGTCACCCACGTAACGGGCGCCCAAGGAAGAGTCGAGCAGGCCCGGGTCCCGGTAGTACCGGTAGTGCCCGGTGGAGAGTCGGTTGTCGTAGCCGATATACCGGGTGGATTGCTCGAGGTAGGCCATCAGCCTTCCCCGCTCGAGGACCTTGGTGAGGACATTGGAGGCCTGCTCGCAGGCCAGGTGCACCCCGCCGAGCTGAGCCACCGAATCATCGCCGTACTCGAAAAACACCTTTTCGTACAGTTGTTCAGCCCGTTCCACTCCTACCGTGGCATCCACCGAGGCATCCCCGGAGATGTCCAACTCGCCCACGAATTCGTCCAGAAACAGCCGGCGCAGGCTTTTCGGAGAGCGCGAATACCGGGCAAACAGTGCGCCTTTCACCACCTCGGGCAGATTGACCAGGGCGAACACCGGTAAGTCGAGGTTGGTGACATACCGGCGGAGAATGTCTTCTTCGTCGGCGCTAAAGGTTTCAACGGCGTAAGGGAACATGCCCGGATTACACTAGGACGGCACCGACCCATCAGGCGCGGACCCTACTGGAACAGGATCATCGGCGGCCACCACTCCGCGGCGAAGGAGGGCCACCGCCAGGTTGGCGGCTTCGGCGGTGCTCGGATCCGGCGCCACCTGGGCCAACTGTCGGACCAGATCGATCAGTTGACGAATGTTCCTCACAAAGTCTCCCGGGGCCACATCGTTGTGGCGCAGGACCGACGACAACAGCCCTCCCTGGGCCCAGGCCACCACCGAGCGAGCCAGGCCCGGATCAGGGCGCCTGGTCCTCCTGAGCCCGTGGCGGCGCTCCTCCGCTCTCAGGTCGTCGGCCATGGCCTCGAGGGCTCTCAGGCGCTCCGCCACCAGTCGCTGCCGCGGGCCATCCGGGTCCTCTTCGGCCCGCCGAGCCTCGAAGGTGAGCCCAGAGACCACGCCGGCCAGAAGTGCCGGTTCCAAACCATCGAAGATCCCGGCGCCCAGCGCTTCCGATACCAGCAGATCGGACTCGTGGTAGATACCGGCCAGAACACTTCCGGCGCCGGTGATCCGCCATCCGTCGATATAGCCCCGCGACCCCAGTACGGCCAGGCGGCGGTCGAGTTGGGCCGGGAGTGACACCGAGCCCGGAGGGGCCTGCCACTGCCCATAGGAGGCGGCCAGCAGGCTGTGCGCCTCCTCCCTGTCCCAGCGCCTGACCAAATTGACTGCCAGGTTGTAGGTGGGATGGAAGGACGAGATGAGGTCGGGCGGTGGCGCCGAGGCGGTGGCGGCCACCGTGGCGAACGTCGTGGCGTGGGACCAGAGGATGAACGCATGACCGACGGTGTCGATGCCCCGTCGTCCGGCCCGCCCGGTCAGTTGTTGGTACTCCCCCGCCGTCAATGCCGACGTGTCCCTGCCTCGGAACTTGGCGAACCGCTCCACCACCACCGTGCGGGCCGGCATATTGATTCCGAGGGCCAAGGTTTCGGTGGCGAACACCAGTTTGAGCAGGCCCTCCGAGAAGCAGTGTTCCACCGCCCGGCGGAAGGCCGGCACTAGGCCGGCGTGGTGAGGTGCGATCCCGGCTTCGAGGGCGGCCGACCATTGCTCATATCCGAGAGTCCGGAGATCATCATCGGACAACCGCTCCACCGCCTCCTCGGTGAGCTCACGTATGCGTTTTCGCTCTTGGGGGTTTGTCAGTCGGAGACCGTCCTGAAGGCACTGTCGGGTGGCATCGTCACAGGCGGCCCGGGAAAAAATGAAAGTGATCGCCGGCAGCATGCCTGCGTCGGACAGATACTCGGCAACCTCGGTGCGCCGTGGCGTCCGAAAGCGGTGTCGAGCATTGCGTTGTCGCCGTTCGTCGAGACGGAGGCCGTCTGGATTGGGCTTTCCTTGTCGGAAGAGGGGGAACACGCTGATCCGGTCACTGCCCCGCTCGGCCACCGCGTAATGATGCTGGAGCGTGACCGGTCGATGGGTTTCGACCACCACGTGGGTGGTTCCTCGCACCGAGGTGAGCCAGGCCCCGAAGTCCTTCGAATTGTTGACAGTGGCCGACAGGCTGATGAAGGACACATCCGGCGGCGTCAGTATCAGAATTTCTTCCCACACCGACCCGCGATACGGATCTTGGAGGTAGTGCACCTCGTCGAGGACGATGACGGCCAGGTCATCGAGCATCGAAGAGCGGGCGAACAGCATGTTCCGCAGGACTTCCGTCGTCATGACCACGATCGGAGCCTGTGACTGGTGGGACACGTCCCCGGTCAGAAGGCCCACCCGGCGGTCGCCGTACCGATCGGCCAATTCCGAGAATTTCTGGTTGGACAGGGCCTTCACGGGTGTGGTGTAGAACGCCTTGCCCCCGTAGTCCAGCGCCCTGGCCGAGGCGTAGTCGGCGATGATCGTCTTGCCCGATCCGGTGGGAGCGGAAACCAGCACCGATTCACCGCGGTCGATGGCATCCATGGCCTCGCGCTGAAACCCGTCAAGAGGAAATCCGAGACCGGATTCGAAGCGGGCCCGGAGCCCATGCTCATCGGCTCCATCGACACCCTGACACCGACCTCCGGCCTGCCCGGAAGTCACCGACGGATGAACTTACCGATGATGATCGACGCCTCGTAGAAGATATACAAGGGAACGGCCAGGGCGATCATCGAAAACGGGTCTGAGCTGGGGGTGATCACTCCCGCCACCACCACGATCAGCACAATGGCCCACCGACGCCACGAAGACAGCTGTTTCGGCGTCAACACGCCCGCCACCTCCAACGACACCAGAAGGACCGGAAACTCGAAGGTGAGGCCGAAGACCGTCATCAACAAGACGATCAGGCTCAAATACTTGGTCGGGTCGAGGATTTGGTTGAGGCTCGGGCCCCCGACCGAATCGAGGAACTTGAGGGCATGGGGAAACGTCTCGTAGGCGACCAGGCATCCGAGTGAGAAGAGCACAATCGACGCGGCGATGAACGGCACCGCATACTTCTTCTCTTTCGGATTCAATCCCGGGGTGATGAAGCGCCACAGTTCCCACAACAGGACCGGTGATGCGGCAAAGAGTCCGCCATAGGCGGAGATCTTCACCCTCAACGACAAGCCATCGAGCGGCCCGGTGATGTAGAAGGTGCAGTGGTGTGGTGCAACCTGGCAGTACGGCTCCTTCAAGAAGGCGAGAATCGGGTTGTAGGCGATGAAGGCCACCGTTGCGGCCACGATGAACGCCACCGCGCACACCAACACCCGATGTCTAAGTTCCGTCAGGTGCTCCACAAGTGTCATGGATTCGGGCTTGGATGTTGTGTCGTTACGCCGCTTCAGGCTGATAGCCATCGTGTTCGTCCTCGAGCCGCCGCTGATCCGTGGTCTGACGTGACTAGTTCATGCCGGGGTCATCGGGGACGACAACGCCGGATACGCGTACCCGGTGGACCACACCTCGGGGATTGGCCGAGGTGTCACCTGGGGTACCGGGTCTCTCCTCTTCCGGCCAGACGGTTCCCGAGGGCCGGTTGCTGCTGCCCGACGGATCGACAGCGTCTCCGAATGTACCAAGTGACTCGGAACTGTCGCTCACCACGGATGTCGTGCCATTCTCCGACTGGTGGGTATCCGCCAGGGTGCCGAGGAAAGTCAGGGGGGACCGGACCGCCTGGGCGATCTTGTCGGTCGACGGCAGGTCGGGGAACGACCCTCGTACGTCGGTCTCCAAGCGTTCACGGAACTTACGGAGGTCCCCCCAGAGCCCGCCGATCTGCTTGGCCACCTTGGGCAACTTGTCAGGTCCGAGCACGACCAGAGCCACCACGAGAATGATCAACAACTTGGCGGGACTGATGAACGGCACGTTGTCGAGTCTACCGGCGACCACCACGTGTGGGGCGGCGTTAACCCTTCCCGGCCCCGGGGAAGTGGCCGGATCAGGCGTCAGAGGCCCTTGAGCCGGCCTACCGGCCACACCACGGCAACGGCTCGGCCCACGATGAGCGACTCCGGAATCGGTCCGAAGAAACGGCTGTCCTCGGAGTCTGTCCGATTGTCCCCCATCACGTAATAAGAGTCCTTCGGTATCTTCACGGGTCCCGGCATATTGAACTGTTGATGAGCATCGGACGCCAGCGGCCCGGTATAATTCTGAGGCCCTGTCGGAAGCCATGGTGCGGAGAGCATCTTTCCATTGATGTAGACGTTGCCGTTCACCGTCGAGATGGTTTCGCCCGGGAGCCCGACGACCCGCTTCACCAGGTCGGCATAGTTCTGCGCCTCGAGCGGTGGCCGTTTGAAGACCACGATGTCTCCCCGGTGCACGCCGTGGAAGTCATAGCTCAACTTATTGACGATGATGCGGTCACCGAGGTGCAGGGTGGGAAGCATCGATCCCGAGGGAATCGAGAAGGTCTGGATCACGAACATCCGCAGAATGAATGTCGACCCGACCACCAGCACCAGGATGATCGCCCACTCGATCAACCAACGCCCCACCGAGCCCGATCCACGCGGTTGGGCACCAGACGTTGTCGTCGATGTGTCGGAAGATTCGGTGGTCACAATCGGTGGACCCTAGTGCACGGTGACCCGTGTGCCTCACAAGCCGGCGATCAGCTTGTCCACCCGGTCATCTTTGGACTTGAACGGGTCTTTCAACAGTACCGTCCGCTGCGCCTGATCGTTGAGTTTCAGGTGAACCCAATCGACCGTGAAGTCGCGTCGGCGTTCCTTCGCCTTCCGCACAAATTCGCCTCGAAGCCGCGCCCGGGTGGTCTGGGGTGGGGTGGACATGGCCACGGCGATATCGGCGTCCTCGCAGATCCGATCGAGTTGATCGTGGCGCTGCAGCCGATAGTAGAGCCCCCGGTTGCGATCCACATCGTGGTACTGCAGATCGAGCAATGACACCGCCGGGCTGTTGAGGGGCAATTGATGGCGATGGCGGTAGCTATCGATGAGCCGGTACTTGGCCACCCAGTCACACTCGCGGTGCAGTGACAGCGGGTCAGACCCTAGACCCTTCAGACAGTGCTCCCACATATCCAGGGCCCTGTCCTCCTGGGGGGACAGACCTTGCCGGTCACGGAATTTCAACGCCCGTTCCAGATACTCGGCTTGCATGTCGAGTGCGCTCATCTCCCGACCATTGGCCAAACGCACGGTGCGACGACAGGTGATGTCGTGGCTGATCTCACGGATGGCCCTGATCGGATTCTCCAGGGCGAGGTCGGGCAGTACCGTCGCCGGGTCCTCGAGCATCCTCAACATGATGCTGGTGGTGCCCACCTTCAGAAACGTGGCGTACTCACTCATATTCGAGTCGCCCACGATCACGTGGAGCCTCCGGTACTTCTCGGCATCGGCATGCGGTTCGTCCCGGGTATTGATGATCGGTCGGCTCCGGGTGGTGGCCGAGGAGACGCCTTCCCAGATGTGCTCGGCCCGCTGGCTCAGACAGAACACCGCGCCACGGGCAGTTTGGAGGACCTTGCCCGCGCCGGCGTAGATCTGCCGACTGACCAGAAACGGGATGAGCACCTCGGTGTAGTGCGCGAAGTCATCCTTCCGGCTGGTCAGATAGTTCTCGTGGCACCCATAGGAGTTTCCGGCCGAATCGGTGTTGTTCTTGAACAGGTAGATGTCGCCACGGATGCCCTCTTCTTGTAGACGGGTCTCCGCCCCGTCCACCAACGATGACAGGATCCACTCCCCCGCCTTGTCGTGGACGACCAGCTCGGCGATGTCGTCGCACTCGGGAGTGGCGTACTCCGGATGGCTGCCCACGTCGAGATAGAGTCGCGCACCATTCTCGAGGAACACATTGGAGGAACGTCCCCAGCTGACCACCCGTCGGAACAGATACCGGGCGACTTCATCCGGGCTGAGCCGGCGTTGCCCGCGTAGCGTGCAGGTGACCCCGTATTCGTTCTCCAAGCCGAAGATACGCTTGTCCATGCCCTCACGGTACCGTGCGCTCGCCGGATTCCAACGGACGGTGTCCGACCTGGTGGATACCCCGGCTCCGCACTACGTCAGCAGAGCGTCAAGTTCGATGTCCATCAGGCGACGGAAGCAGCGCCGGCCATTTTCCTCGGTGAGGACCGCCACCTCGAGATCCTTGCCGACCAGCGTCCGTTCGGCTCCGGCCAAGGCTCCCACCGTGGCCTGGAGGGCGGCCGAAAGCGGCCAGTTCTCCTCCCACCCGGATTCGACTTGTTGGGCGATCGTCTCGGTCTCACCTCCGAGGACAGCGTACCGATCCTCGTCGGTGATGGTTCCCTCATAGGCGATGTGATAGAGCTGGTTCGGATGCAGATCGGTGCCCAACTCGGCCACCAGGATCTCGACCTCCAGCGGCTTCATCTCGTGGGTGAAGACCTGCCCGAGGTACTGCGCATACAAGTTGGCCAACGAACGGGCGTCGACGTCCTCACGGCTGTAGGCGTAGCCCTTGGTGTCGGCGTGGCGAACACCGGAGACCCGCAGCTGATCGAACTCGTTGTACTTTCCCACTCCGGCAAAGGCTATGCGGTCGTAGATCTCGCTGATCTTGTGGAGCGACCGCGAGGGGTTCTCCGCCACGATGACGATTCCCTCCGCATAGGTGCTGGCAATGAGCGATCGTCCGCGGGCGATTCCCTTTTGGGCATACTCGGCACGGTCCTTCATGAGCTGTTCGGGGGCCACGTAGTACGGCATGGTCATGGCTCGCGACCCTCCACCCGTCGACGTTCGATCAGGGTGGCGAACCGAAGTGCCACTTCCTCTTCGGTGACCGCTTCAAAACCGGCGGCGGTCACCGTGGCCACCAACGGATAAATGCCTCTCACCAGATCAGGACCTCCGGTGGCCGAATCCTCGTCGGCAGCCTCAAAGAGGGCCTGGACCGCCAGTTCGACCGCATCATCCCGAGCCATTCCCATCCGGTAGCCAAGTTTGATCGTCGTCCGGGCGTCGCGTCCTCCTGATCCGGTGGCATTGTGCTCTGTCTCCTCGTAATGGCCGCCGGTGACGTCGTAGGTGAAGATACGGCCGGTACCGCGGGCCAGGTCGTATCCGGCGAAGAGCGGCACCACTGCCAAACCCTGCATGGCCATGGGAAGGTGCTCACGCACCATCTGGCCCAGCTGGTTGGCCTTACCCTCCAAGCTGAGCACGGCACCTTCCACCTTCTCGTAGTGCTCGAGCTGGGTCTGGAACAGGCGGACCATCTCCACCGCGGGTCCGGCGGCCCCGGCGATAGCCACCGCCGAGAAGCGGTCGGCGGGAAAGACCTTCTCCATGGCACGGTGGGCGATGGCATGACCTTCCGTGGCCCGGCGGTCGCCGGCCATCACAATGCCGTCGGCGAACCGGAGTGCCACCACCGTGGTGCCGTGACGGTATTCGGCCCTTCCGGACCCTCCGGCACCCACGGGCGCCTGGGAACTGCCGATGCTGGCCGGGGCGCGCACCGGGACCTGAAGTCGGCGGATGAGTCCGGCGAAGTCGGGACCGGGATCGTCCAATGGGGTAAAGAACGGCAACGTCACCGGATCTACTCGCCGCCCTTCTGCACGTAGTTGCGCACGAACTCCTCGGCATTGTCTTCGAGTACCTCATCGATCTCGTCGAGGAGGTCATCCAGTTCGGCCTTCAGCTTCTCGCCCTTGGCCGACGTGGCGGGCACCTCCTCCACCGATTCTTTGGCGTGGTCGGTACCGGTGCTCTTCTTCTTCAATTCTCGTTCAGCCATCTGCCACTCTCCCTAGCTGCTCAGCCGGTCCAACAACTCCGACGGAGTTGCGCTCTGCCGCAATAGTTCGTCCACGTGATCGGCCGTGCCCCGTAGGGGGTCCATCATAGGGACGCGCCGCAAGGGGTCGGTGCCGAGGTCGAAGACCAGCGAATCCCAGTTGGCCGTGACCACTTCCGCCGGCCACTTGGTCAGACACTGCCCCCTGAACCAGGCCCGGGTATTCCGTGGGGGCTCGGTGATGGCGCTGATCACCGATTGCTCATCGATCAACTTTTCCGTGTCGAGCCGGGCGAAGAGCGACCGCTCGGGCCGAAGGTCGTGATACTGCAGGTCCATGGCCGCCAGCCGATGATCGTCCCACCCACACCCGTGGCGCTCCCGATAGGCCTCGAGGAGACGCAGTTTGGCCACCCAATCGAGTTGACGGGCCAGGGACATCGGGTCGGTTTCAAGCCCGTGGAGCACCATCTCCCATCGGCGGAGGACCTCCTCGCCCACTCCCTCGTTGCCCATGCATTCGAGGCCTCGATCGTCAGCGTACTTTCGGGCCAACGAGAACAGCTCCCACTGGATCTCCAGTGCGGTTGCCGTGGTGCCGTCGGACATCTCCAAACCGTGGCCGAATGTCCGATCGAGCGATACCTGGTGCATGGCCCGCACCGGGTCAGCCAGGTCGAGATCGCGGTCCCCGCCGATGTCGTCCTCGATCATGGCCAGTACCAGCGACGTGGTACCCACCTTGAGGAGGGAGGCCACCTCGGCCAGGTTGGCGTCACCGACGATGACGTGGAGACGACGGTAGCGGTGGGGATCGGCGTGCGGTTCATCCCGGGTGTTGATGATGGGTCGTTTGAGGGTTGTCTCGAGCCCGACCCGTTCTTCGAAGAACTCGGCCCGCTGGGTGATCTGGAAGTCGACCTGGCGACCATCGTGGGTCGGGGTCTCTGATCCCACTTTCCCCGCTCCGGTAAAGATCTGCCGGGTCACGAAGTGAGGGGTGATCCCATGGACGATCCGGTCAAAGGGTGTGGCCCGGTCCATCAGATAATTCTCGTGGGTCCCGTACGAATTGCCCTTCCCGTCGGAATTGTTCTTGTAGACGATGAAGCGACGGCCGTCGGGGACTGCCGAGTTCGCAGCGGCCATTGACCTGATCAGGATCTGCTCGCCGGCCCGGTCGTATCGCACGCACTCCAGGGCATCGGCGCATTCGGGAGTGGAAAACTCCGGATGAGCATGGTCGACATAGAACCGCGCCCCATTGGTAAGCACGGTGTTCAACAGATGGGTCTCCACCTTGGGCGGCATCGATCCCTCTCGGGCGTACCCCCGGGCGTCATTCCCCGGGGACTCGTCTTCAAAATCCCAACCGGTCTGTTGGCGAACGATGTCCTGCGCATAGGCGTTGATGAGCACCGATGAGGCAGCAATCGGGTTGGGATCGCCGTTTTCCACATGGATGCCGTACTCGGTCTCGATGCCGCAGACCTTCGGGATGGCCACGCGCCGACCCTATCCTCACTTCAGCCTAAAGATACTGACCGGTGCCGACCCGCTCGATCGACCGGCCACCCTTGGTTCCTCGATCCTCACTGATGAGCGTGCGGATGTAGACAATTCGCTCGCCCTTCTTTCCGGAGATCTTCGCCCAATCGTCGGGGTTGGTGGTGTTCGGGAGATCCTCGTTCTCTTTGTATTCCTGACGGATCGACTCGAAGAGGTCGTCCAAGCGAATGCCCCGGCCGGTTCCGGCAATGGCCCGCTTGATGGCCAGCTTCTTGGCCCGGCGAACAATGTTCTCGATCATGGCGCCGGAGGCGAAGTCTCGGTAATAGAGGACTTCTTTGTCGCCGTTCTGGTAGGTGACCTCGAGGAATCGGTTCTCCTCATCGTCCCGGTACATTTCGGCCACGGTCGCCTCGATCATGGCCTGGGTGGCCTTGGCCGGGTCACCCCCTCCCCGGGTGCGGACCTCCCCGGCGTCGAGCGGGAGATCCGGGGTCAGATACCTGGCGAAGATCTGTGCTGCTGCCACTTCGTTCGGTCGCTCAATGCGAATCTTTACGTCCAGGCGACCAGGGCGAAGTATGGCGGGGTCGATCAGATCCTCACGGTTGGATGCTCCGATGACGATCACATCGCGCAAGGTCTCCACCCCGTCGATCTCCGCCAACAGCTGCGGCACGACGGTCGATTCCATGTCCGAGCTGATGCCGGTGCCCCGGGTTCGGAAGAGTGAGTCCATCTCGTCGAAAAAGACGATGACCGGAACTCCTTCTTCGGACTTCTCCCGGGCCCGTTGGAAGACCAGGCGAATCTGACGCTCGGTTTCCCCGACGTACTTGTTCAGGAGCTCGGGCCCTTTGATGTTCAGGAAATAGCTGCGCGTATTGGTATTGCCGGTCACCTGGGCGACCTTCTTGGCCAACGAATTGGCCACCGCCTTGGCAATCAGCGTCTTCCCGCAACCGGGCGGACCGTACAGCAGAATCCCCTTGGGTGCCGGCAGCTTGTGCTCGGCAAACAGCTCGCGGTGCAGATAGGGAAGCTCGACGGCATCGGTGATCGCCTCGATCTGGGAGTCGAGTCCGCCGACATCGGCGTAGGTGACATCGGGCACCTCCTCGAGGACGAGTTCCTCGACCTCAGGACGGGCGAGCTTCTCCACCAGCAGACCGGTACGGGACTCCATCAGGACGGTATCCCCGGAGCGGAGTTTCACCCCGATGAGTGCGTCGGAGAGCTCGACCACCCGCTCTTCGTCGGCGCGACTGTAGATGAGGGCGCGGCGTCCGTCCTCAAGCAATTCCTTGACCACCACCACTTCACCCGACCCTTCTCCTTGTCGGGCCAGGACCACATTGAGTGATTCGTTGAGGACGACCTCGTTCCCTCGCTGCAGGTCACCGAGCCCGATCTCGGGGTGCAGCGACACCCGCATCTTCCGACCTCCCGAAAACACGTCGACCGACCCGTCATCATTGGTTCCGAGGAACGTGCCATAGGCCGCCGGTGGCTGGGTGAGCTTCTCCACTTCCTCACGGAGGTTGGTGATGTGCTCCTTCGCCGTCTGCAGAGTGAACGTCAGCTTCTCGTTCTGAGAGATGGCCTGGGCCAGCTGACCCTTCGTCTCGAGCAATTTCTCCTCGAGGGTCTGAACCCGAAGTGGGCTCTCCTGGAGGCGACGCCTGAGCAGGGTGACCTCTTCCTCGGCCTCCTGGGCGCGGAGGCGCAGGGTGGCGAGGTCGTCGCCCCCCATCACATCGCCAGGTCGATGCTGGCCCACTTCGTCGTCGGGTTCAGTCGTCGGAATCACCTCGCATGTCTAGGCTCTTAAATGGCGACCATACACCGGCACCTGGGCGGATCAAGCACCACCCGGAAGCCTGGAGCCCGCCAGCCGACCAAGTATCAACTTGGGCCAACCGCAGTTCGGGATAGCATGGTCTCCACGGGTTGCAGGCCTCTTGGGGACTGACGGCGGGCGGTTGGCGCTGTCAACCTGCAGGAACCGCCCCGTCGGCCGTCCGCATACATGTGGACCGAAACATACGTAGGAGAGTTGCAACTGATGAAGGTCTGGATCGACCAGGATCTCTGCACCGGAGATGGCCTCTGCGAGGAGATCGCTCCGGCCGTCTTCACTCTGCTGGACGACGGCCTTGCCTATGTGAAGGACGGCGCCGACGTGAAGAACGAGCCGGGTGGATCGGCCGGTTTGGCCAGTGTGCCCGCTGATCTCGAGGATGCCGTCGTCGAGGCCTCCGAAGAGTGCCCAGGTGAGTGCATCTTCATCGAACAGAGCTGAGTAGTCAGGGGTACCTCGCCTGCGCTCAAAACTCCGTGGAGACCAGTCCGGGCTCGCTGGGTGACTCGGCATCGCCGGCTGCCTCGTACTTCTTGGCGTTATATGGGGATCGGTCAGGATCCGGCACCAAGAGTCTCGCGGTGGTGAGGAACCCGGTATGTCCCACCATGCGATGGTCAGGTCGCACCGACCGGGTTTCCACGTGCCACGTCCGATAGAGCACCTCGACGGTGGCCGCCATACCGAATGGGGTGTGGGCGAGTGCGTTGCGCAACTGTGAGGTCTGATTGATGGTGGGGAGATAGGAGCAGAGAATGCCACCTGGGCGCATCGCCACTTCCGCGTGGGGCAGCACCCTCCACGGTTCCGGAAGATCGAGGACTATCCGGTCGAGGCCCCGTTCGTCGATTCCCTCGTAGACATCGCGTATCTCGACCCGGTACGGGACCTGCTTCCCCACCAGGGCCTCCACGTTGGTCCGGGCCCGGTCGGCAAAGTCTTCGCGCAACTCGTAACCGACCACATCGGCGCCGGACCGCAACAGGGCCATTGATAACGCCCCGGACCCGACGCCCGCCTCGAGAACGCTGACACCCGGGGCAATATCCGCCAACACCATGATGGCGGCCAGGTCCTTCGGGTAGATCACCTGGGCGCCACGAGGCATTTTCAGTACGACATCGGCCAAGGTCGGCCGGACCACCAAGAAGCGCCGCCCGGTGCTACCCACAATGGTGGACCCCTCGGGTGCACCGATCAAGTGATCGTGGGCGATGATGCCCATGTGGGTATGGAACGAGGTCCCCGCCCGCAGGGTGATCAGATACTGACGCTCTTTTGCATCGACCAAGAGGACCCGCTCGCCGTCAACGAGAATTGAGCGGCTGTCGTCGCTACCCACCGTTGTCAATCGCCGGACAGCTTGGCGTCACCAGGGTTGCTGGTCTCCACCACCAGCCGTTCACCGGGAAGCAGAACCGTCCGGTAGATGACGTCATCGTCCCTTCGGCGGGCTCGGATGAGCAACCAGGCTGATGCCCCGATCACGAACCAAACCGGATGCTCACCGCGAAAGCCGCGGCGGAATCCGTTCTTCAGGAAATAGCGAAGGAGGCGCTCCACGTCTTCAGATCCGCCGGACCTCGACCACTGCCGAACGACTGCGGCCACGTCGCCGACCGGCCATATAAGCGATGGCGAGCAGCACCACTGCGGATGCAACTCCGACGGCCAACAGTTTGGACCGGGCAGACTCAACCTCGGTGGCGACCTCGCCGTTGAGTTCGCGGAAACGTGCTTCTATGTCGGCGCGGGTGATGGTTGAGCTTTCGGGGCTCATGCAGTCTCCTTGTGTCGTTCAACCTGTCGCTTGCCCTGTCCCCGGCTGATGGCAGCCACCGCCACCGTGGCGATCGCCAACACGGCCACTGTGCAGATCAGGTAAGGGGCCCACGACCAGTTGCCGGTGAACGTGCTTCCCGTCTCACCCTGCAACAGGCGGAGGAATCCCACGGCCAGGATCACCAGGCCGATACCCAACGCCACTGATCCGGCCACACCGAATACGATGAACCGTCCCAGACCCTTCAACGGCTGGAGGGTCTCCTGCTTGATGTAGTCGACGACCAACTGGAGGGTGTCGCCTCCCATCGCCTGGATTCGTCCGGTTCCCTCGTCTTTCCCCTTACGGCCTCCGGTCACGGTCCTCCTTCAGTGGTGTCGCCGTCCCAAAGGCCATCGCCGTCCCAAGGGTGTCGCTCTACGCAACTATACGCAAGGCGACACGCCGCCCTGAGATTCGGCAACGTACCACGGCATGTGCCAAGCCGCGACGGCCCGGATACACCGGGTGAGGACCCGCCCGGCTCAAGGCCGGCCGTTGGCCTCGTCGAGGCTCGTACGGGTGAGGATCGAGTGCAACTCCACACCGAGACCCGCAAGGTTGTCGTGTCGGCGTTGCCGGCACCCCACCGGATCTACGAGGTCCCCTCCTCGACGAGCGGCAGAGTGCGAGCCTCGGCGCCCAACTGATGGGTGCCGCCGCCGCTCTCCCACCGCACGGAAACCGTTTCGGGCGGCGTCACCCGCCGATGGAGGGTGGCCAGGGCCACCGGTGAACCGAAGAGGGGAGACCAGGCCACCGAGGTCAGATGGCCGACCTCGTGCTCGCCATCAGAGGTCCATACCGCCGCCCCGAGCGGAGGAAGGTCGCTGCGGCCACCCCCGCTGTCACCCGGCCCGGAAGCGATCACCAGACCGGCCAGCTTCCGGGCGACCTTCGAACCCCGGGAGTCAAGGCGGGCCACCAACTCCTGACCGGTGAAGCACCCCTTGGTGAACGACACCGCCCTGTCCACCAACCCGACTTCCGCGGCGATGGTCGAATCGTTGATTTCACGCCCGTTGAGGGGAAGCCCGGCTTCGATGCGGGCCGCTTCCCAGGCGTTGTCACTACAGCGCACCACCCCTTCCCCCACCCAGGCGTCGGGTGCTCTTCCACCTGCGGTCGCCGGGCCCAGCAGGTCGAAGCCCGAGAACCCGGGCCAGGCGACAGGGAGGCGTAGCACCGACGGATCGCCGGCCGCGGCCGCGGTCACCACCTTGGTGGGGTCGGCGCCGGGGCCCCGCACGGCCATGCACTCCCATGCCAGCAATTCCAACTCCACCTTTACCCGAAGGCGGAACCGCTCCAATCGGGTCTTCACGGCCTCGCCGAATCCGCCATCGGTGTCGATGACGAACTGGTCGTCCCCTGTGCGATTCACCCTCACGAACGCGTCCATCTTCCCCTGGGGGCTGAGAAGCAGCGCCTCGGCTGTTCCCCCCACGGTCAGGCCGGCCACGTCCTGGCTGCACTGTCCTTGCAGGTAGCTCACCGCATCCGGCCCCGTCACCCGCACGATGTCGCGGTCGATCCGGTGGGCAGCCACCAAGGTGCGCAAGGCGTCATACCCGTTTGTCAACGCCTCATCCGGAGCCACACTCATCGATCAGCCCCCATTCCACCCACAGCCCCGGTCGACGGCGTGTCCCCGGTCGATGCCGAAGCCCTGGTCATGGCCACCGCCGAGAGCATGGCTGCCGCCTTGTGCGCGCACTCGGCATTCTCCGAAGCCGGATCGCTGTCCGCCACGATCCCCGCGCCGGCCTGGACCGAGGCACGACCATCGGGATCCACGGTCATGGTGCGAATGGCTATGGCGGTGTCGAGATTCCCCGAGAAGTCGAGATACCCGACCACTCCCCCATAGATCCCCCGCTTGGTCGGCTCGAGGTCGTCGATGATCTGCATGGCCCTCACCTTGGGTGCCCCGGAGAGGGTGCCGGCCGGCAATGTCGCCCGCAGGACGTCGATGGGCCCTTTGCCCGGAGCCAGACTCCCCGAAACCTGAGACGTGAGGTGCATGATGTGGCTGTAGCACTCCACCACCATCATCTCGTCGAGCTGCTCGGTCCCGAACGACACCACCCTCCCCACGTCATTGCGGGCCAGATCCACCAGCATCACATGTTCGGCTACTTCCTTCGGATCTTCCGCCAGCTCACCCTGGAGGCGCAGGTCTTCCTCGGGATTCCGGCCCCGGGGTCGCGATCCGGCGATCGGCCGGGACGTCACCGTGCCGTCCCGGAGACGCACCATGGGCTCGGGGGAGGCACCCACCACCGTGACCTCGGGGAATCGAAGGAAATACAGATAGGGACTCGGGTTGACCAGTCGGAGCACCCGGTAGACGTCGAAGGGGTCGACCCCCAGGCACGGGAGATCGAACCGTTGCGACAGCACCACCTGAAACACGTCCCCAGCGGTGACGTGCTCCTTGGCCACCCGCACCGCATCTTCGTAAAGATTGTCCGACATGGTGCGCACCACGTCGGAAGGGGCACCGGTTTTCATCGGCAGCAGACGAGCCGGTTCGTCGAGCGGACGGAAACAATCGGCCGCCAGTTGGTCCAAACGCCCCTGGGCGGCGGCATGAGCCGCGTCCATCTCGTCAGCGCCCCACGAAGGGTCGATCACCACGTTGTCGATGAGGACCACCCGCTGGCGCCAGTGGTCGAATGCCGCCAGCTGGCCGATGACGGCCAGAATGGCATCGGGGTGACCCAGATCGTCCCTGGGGGTGTCCGGGAGGTGCTCGACCTCGCGCACCACGTCATAGCCCAGGTACCCGACCAACCCGGCGTGGAGCGGGGGTAGATCAGGGAGCTCGGGTGATTCGAAGGCGTTGAGGATCGCCTCCATGGCCACGAGCACACCCCTGTTCCCGGTGACCGCGTTGTCGGTTACCGCGTCGAGGTCGAGGGGGCCGGCGCTGGTGACCGCGTCGCCCACTGCGGTGACGGTGGCCAGAGGGTTACGGCCCACAAAGGAGTAGCGACCCCAGCGTTCTCCCCCCTCCACCGATTCGAGCAAGAACCCGACATTGTCACCGGTGCCCACGATCTGGAGGAATGCCCCCACCGGGGTGATGGTGTCGGCGATCAGTTCCCGCCACACCGGGACGATCCGGTGTTTGGCCGCCAATGAACGGAATCCGTCCTCACCCGGCCCGGAGCCAGAGTCGTTCATATGTTCGCTGATGGATCGCCGAAGGAGCGGTAGAAGCAGGTGCGGTTGCCGGTATGGCAGGCACCCTTTCCCTCCTGGTCGACCACGATGAGCAAGGTGTCACCGTCACAGTCGTAGCTGAGGCCACGCACGTACTGTCGATCGCCGGAGGTCTCGCCCTTGCACCAATACTCCTTCCGGCTCCGGCTCCAGAACCAGGTACGCCCCGTCTCGAGCGTCCTCCTCAGCGAATCCTCGTTCATCCACGCCAGCATGAGCACGGCATGATCCGAGGCATCCTGGATGATGGCCGGCACCAAGCCGTCGGCGTTATAGGCCACCTCGGCCAGCTCGACGGAGGTGAACGGAATGGGGGTGGCAATGAATTCTGACTGTGGCTGGGTGGTACTCACGAGACGTACTCCCTGTAACTGAGCATTGAGGTCAACCGTCGTTCAGAGATAGAGGCCGGTGCCGCCGTCGATGCGGGTGGAGGCCACCGCGTGAATGTCCCGCTCTCGCAGAATGACGTACTCGTCCCCCTGCACGTCGACTTCGAACCGGTCCTCCGGATTGAACAACACGTTGTCCCCCACCTTGATGGTTCGGACATGGGGGCCGACGGCCACCACTTCGGCCCACGCCAATCGGCGGGATACCTGGGCGGTGGCGGGAATCAGGATCCCTGACCGGGACCGGCGCTCCCCCTCGGCTTGCCCGACCTGTACCAACACGCGGTCGGCGAGCACGGTGATGGGTTGTTTGGGCCCGTCTCCCGCTCCATTGCGGCTGATGTCGGGTGTCGCTCGGGTCACGGTAGCCACCACCCCAGGCTACCAACGTCGGCCGGGATGCCCTTCCCGGCCCCCCAGGCAGCCTTCACGCCGGGCGGACAGCCACGCCGGCAGCGGCCAGGTGGTCCTTGGCCTCCCCCACCGTGAACTCGCCGAGATGGAAGATCGACGCGGCCAGGACGGCATCGGCCGCACCTTCGACCGCTCCGGCCACCAGGTGATCGAGCTCCCCCACCCCTCCCGAGGCAATCAGGGGCACCGGACAACTATCGGAAACTCGGCGGGTGAGGGCGAGGTCGAATCCATCCCGGGTGCCGTCACGGTCCATCGAGGTGAGCAGGATCTCACCGGCGCCGATGGTTGCGCACCGTTCCGCCCAATGGACGGCGTCCATGCCGGTGGAAGTGCGCCCTCCATGGGTGAACACCTCCCAGGCCACACCTTCGCCATCGCCATCCGGGGCCGGGCGGCGCCGGGCATCGATGGCCACCACCACACACTGGGCGCCGAACTCCGTGGCGATCTCGCTGATCAGCTCCGGGCGCTCCACCGCCGCGGTGTTGATGCCCACCTTGTCGGCACCGGCCCGCAACAACCGGCGGGCATCTTCGACCGACCGGACGCCACCGCCCACCGTGAAGGGGATGAATACCTGCTCGGCGGTGCGGGAGACAACGTCGACCATGGTCCGGCGGTGATCCGAGGATGCGGTGATGTCGAGGAAGACCAGCTCGTCTGCCCCCTGGGCGTTGTAGCGGGCAGCCAGTTCCACCGGGTCCCCGGCGTCGAACAGATCGACGAATCGGATGCCTTTGACGACGCGGCCGGCGTCCACGTCGAGACAGGGAATGACCCTCACTGTTCGCACGCCGCCACCCCTTCTCCTACGGTCATGCGTCCGTCGACCAAGGCCTTGCCACAGATCGTGCCGGTAAGGCGCCGCTGCGAGCCTCCCACCCGTACCGACATGGTGGCCAGGGCCCGGATGTCCTCAACCGAGCCGACCCCGCCCGACGCGATCACCGGAAGCGCTGTCGCCCCCAGGACCGCGGCCAGGCCGGCCAGGTCAGGGCCTCCCAACATCCCGTCCCGATCGATGGCGGTCACGATCACCGCGGACAGATCCACCTGGGCGAGTTCCTCGAGCAGGTCGGCCAGGATGCGACCGCTCCTCTCTTCCCAACCTCGGATGGCAACCTCGGCCCGGCCTTCGCCATCGACCCGGTAGTCGAGACCCACCGCGATGCGCCCCGGGTGGCGGGCGGCGGAACGGAGGGCGAGCCCGGGGTCATCGAGCACGGCACTGCCGAGAATGACCCGGGCGACTCCGCCGGACAACAGCTCGTCGATGTCCTCGTCGGTTCGCACTCCCCCACCGGTCTCCACGGGAACCTCCACCGCCGCGACGATGGCCAGCACGGTCTTCCGATTCACCGGACTGCCGGTTCGGGCTGCGTCCAGATCGACCACGTGGAGCCAGGGGGCACCAGCATCGGCAAAGGAACGGGCCAGAACCAGCGGGTCCCCGTAGTCACTCTGTCGGCCGAAATCCCCCTGGACCAACCGCACCGCGGCGCCGTTCCGGATGTCGATGGCCGGATAAAGGTCCACTATGAACCCGTGCCCGGCGGAGCCGGCCGACCGGTCACCGGACGGGCCGAGACCCCGGGCCTGGTGCCGGCAACTTCGCGCGCGAAGTTCCCCAGAATGCCGAGCCCGACCGAACCGGACTTCTCAGGGTGGAACTGGGTACCCCAGAGTGGACCCCGCTCCGCCGACGCAGTGATCGGGCCGCCATAGTCACAGGTGGAGGTGGTGTCGGAGGTCATCTCCGGGGCAAAGGAATGCACGAAGTAGACCCAGGCCGGGTCGGGTGTCCCGGCCAAGAGGCCGGATTCGTGCCCGGCTACCCGGTCGAGCACGTTCCACTGCATCTGGGGGTGTTTGACCCCTCGGGGCAGGGCACGAACCATCCCGGGGAGCACCCCGAGACCCGGCTGGTCGGGATCTTCCTCCGAGCCCTCGTAGAGCAACTGGAACCCTATGCAGATCCCCAAGAAGGGTGTGCCCCGGGCAATGGCATCGAGGGCGGCGGATGCGAGTCCGCTGTCACGTAGGGCTCGCGCACACGGCCCGAAGGACCCGACTCCGGGCAGCACCACGCCTTCGGCGTCGGCCACCCGGGCGGGGTCACTGACCAGACGAGCGTCGGACCCCACGTGCTGGAGTGCCTTTTCGGCGGAACGCAGGTTGCCGATGCCATAGTCGAGGACGGCGATCACGAGTCGGTCGGGCCACCACAACCCAGGGCACACGGCCCGGGGGTCACAGGGTCCCCTTGGTGGAAGGAATCCCTTCACCTTCTTGGCGAACGGCGTCACGCAGGGCGCGTGCCACCCCTTTGAAGGAGGCCTCGATGATGTGATGGGCATTCTTCCCGGTGCGAAGGCGGATGTGGAGGGTGATCCCGGCGGCGGTGGCGAAGGCCCGCCAGAACTCCTCGGCCAACTGCGGGTCGAAGGGTGGGTTGCCCAGGGCGATCACGTCAGGGGCGAAGTCGACGTCGTACGTGAGGAACGGACGCCCCGACAGGTCGAGAGCGACCTCGACCAACGCCTCGTCCAGGGGCAGGTTGATCGATCCGAACCGTCGGATGCCGGCCTTGTCGCCCAGGGCCTTGGCCAGTACATCCCCGAGGACGATGCCCACATCTTCCACGGTGTGGTGGGCGTCGACCTCAAGGTCCCCCCGGGCCGCCACCGTGAGGTCGAAACCGCCGTGCTTGCCGAGTTGGCTGACCATGTGGTCGAAGAAGGGCAGGCCGGTGGTGACCGCCGTGGTCCCGGTGCCATCGATGTCCAAGGCGACCTCGATGGATGTCTCTTTGGTGGCGCGGTTGAAGGACGCGCTCCGATGGGTAGACAACACAGTGGAGGGAGTGGCGCTGGTGTCAGTCGGTCTGGTGTCGGTCATTCCAAGCTCTCATTCAAGGCCTCCAGGAATCGGTCATTCTCGCCGGGCAGGCCGACTGTCACCCGAAGGCACCCGGTGACGCCCGGCCACTCCGAACAGTCTCGCACGAGCACTGACCTGCCGAGAAGGTGGGTCCATACCTGGTGAGCGGATCGCTTCGTGGGCCGGAACAGGATGAAATTGGCTTCGGACGGCCATGTCTCCACCGGCAGTCCGGCCAGTGCGGCGGCGATGCGTCCGCGTTCCTCGGTCAACATGGCAACCCGGGTCTCCATCTCGCTGACATAGCGCAGGGCCAGACGCCCGGCCAGTTGCTTGGCGGCGTCGAGATGGTAGGGAAGCGCCACCAGTTCACACGCCTCCACCACTTCGGGCGTGGCAACCAGGTAGCCGAGTCGGGCACCGGCCATGGACCAGGTTTTCGAGAACGTTCGCACCACCACCGTGCGGGCCGCTCCCGCCGAGTTGCCCCGCAAGATGTCGAGCGCGCTCGATGGCGCGAACTGGCCGTAGGCCTCATCCACCACCACCAGGCCGGGTGCCCGGGCGACCACCGATTCGATCACCTCCGGCGGGTCGGCCCGGCCGGTCGGGTTGTTCGGTGAGCACAGGAAGGTGATCACCGGTTGGTGGGCATCGAGAACTCTGACCACTTCGTCGAGATCGAGACGGAAATCATCGGTCCGACGGCCGGCCGCCACCGTGGTCCCGGTGGTACGGGCGATTTGGCCATGCATGGTGTAAGTGGGCTCGAAGAACGCCACCGTTCGCCCGGGACCTCCGTAGGCCAGCATCAACGATTGGAGTACCTCGTTGGAGCCGTTGGCACAGAAGATCTGGGAAAGGTCGACCCGGTGGCTTTCGGCCAGCGCCTCACGCAGTGCCACTGCTTCGCGATCCGGATACCGGTTGAAGTTGAGGTGCGCCAGTTCGCTCTGGAACGCTCGGAGCCAGGCATCGGGCGGCGGCAGGGGTGACTCATTGGTGTTGAGCCGTACCTCGACGTCGACCTGGGCCGAGTGGTAGCCGGTGAGCGCCACCAGATCGGGACGGACGACGGGCATGCCGACGGGTGCGCCGGTGGGCAGGCCGACTCCGTCGGCAGTCAGGTCGGCCATCGCAGCCTCACCGAATCGGCGTGGGCGGGCAGGCCTTCGGTCTCGGCCAAGGTCACCACGTGTGGTCCCAACTCGGCCAACCCCTCGTCACTGACCGTCACCGCATGAATGTGCCGGCGGAAGTCATCGACCCTCAAAGCACTGGCGAATCGGGCCGTGCGGTTGGTGGGCAACACGTGGTTGGGCCCGGCCAGGTAGTCCCCGACACTGGCCGGTGAATTCGGCCCGAGGAATACCGCCCCGGCCGAACACACCAGGGGCAGCAGCGACGCAGCGTCCTGGGTGAGGATCTCCAGGTGCTCCGGGGCCACGATGTTGGAGATCTTGAATGCCTCTTTGGGCCCGTCCACCAGGACTGCATACCCGCCCGTGCCCAGGGTCGCTTCCAGATCCCCCCGCCGCGGCGACGCCCGGACGATGCGATCGACGTGGGCGGTGACGGCATCGGCCACCTCTTCGGACCAGGTGATGAGCCAGGCCAGGCCGTCAGGCCCATGTTCGGCCTGCACCACCAGGTCAATGGCGGCGAGCTCGGGAGGTGTATCGGGGCCGGCAATCACCACTACCTCTGACGGACCGGCAAAGGCCGAAGCCACCCCCACCGCGCCGGATACCTGCCGCTTGGCCTCGGCCACGTAGCGGTTCCCGGGCCCGACGATCACGTCGACCGGAGCAATCGATTCGGTCCCGTACGCCATGGCCGCGATGGCCTGGGCCCCACCTACCCGATAGACCTCATCGACACCGGCCACCGCCGCGGCCGCCAGGGTGGCGTCGTCGACGGAGCCGTCGGGACCGGGGGGCACGCACAGCACCACCTCTTCGACTCCGGCCACCCGGGCCGGAATGGCACACATCAGGACGGTGGAGGGGTATCGGGCCCTCCCTCCCGGGGCGTAACAGCCGGCCCGGGTCACCGGGCGTGTGAGGTGGGTGACGGTGATCCCGGCCGATTCGAAATCGTCGGTCTCCGCCGATGCGGCCTCGTGGGCGTGGTAGGCGAGAATCCGGTCGTGAGCGACATCGAGGGCCTCCTGCAGGGCGGCCGGGATGCGGTCCAACGCCGTTTTGACCTCCGACATCGGCACCCTCAACTCGTCGAGCACGACTCCGTCGAACTTTCGGGTGAAGTCCCGGAGCGCGCTGTCTCCATGGGCCCGGACCTCGGCGATGATGGCGGCCACCGTCTCGGCAGAACGTTCCTGTTCGTCAAGCGGACGCGGGAGCGCCTCGCGCAGTTCACTGCGGTTTCCGGTAAACCCGCGAAAGTCGAGACGACTGAGCAACATGGTCTGTCGATGTTACCCGGGCCGGTTCGGAACCACTGTCGTGAGCAGGTGGCCCGCCGGAGAGGATGGTTCCCTGTGCGATCGACTCCGCAGATGCCATGATCGTCCTATGGCCGCCAGCACCGCAGAACTCTCATCCCTCGCTACCGCCCTCGAGGATCTGACCCGTCGGGTGACGGCCCACGCCGATGCGGCCCACGGCGCCAAAGAGGATGACATGGCCAAAGAGCTATTCGCCATCGAACGCTCCCTGATGGGGGCCAGCCGCCGGCTCACACGGCTGACCTCGGCAATGCGTCGACCCTGAGAGCCATTCCGGAGCCGATCCTCGGCTTGTCCGCTCGGGGATGTCCGAGCGTGGCATTTAGTTGGTGTTCCAACTATCGTATGTCAAATGAATAGATCGGCGAGAGCCCCCTCCGGGCCCGAAGGCACCTTCGAACTGCACCGGCCCACCCACCCGGTGAGATTCATCAGTGCCGCCAGCCTGTTCGACGGTCACGATGCCGCCATCAACATCATGAGGCGCCTTCTCCAGGCCCAAGGGGCCGAAGTGGTCCACCTCGGGCACAACCGCTCGGTCGACGAGGTGGTGGCGGCGGCGGTGGCCGAAGATGTTCAGGGTGTCGCCATCAGCTCCTATCAGGGAGGGCATCTCGAGTACTTCCGCTATTTGGTGGACAGGCTCCGCCAAGAAGGACGTGGCGATATACAGATCTACGGCGGTGGCGGTGGCGTCATCATTCCTTCGGAAATCGCCGAACTCGAGGAGTACGGCGTGCGCCGCATCTTCTCGCCGGTGGATGGCCAACGACTCGGCCTCGAGAGGATGATCAATGTCCTCATCGAGGAGTGCGATATCGACCTGGCCTCCCACCTGCCATCCACCCTCGACGAGTTGCTGCTGGGCAACATCGCCGACCTGGCCCGGGTGATCACCGGGATCGAAGCCGGCACGTTGACGCCGGAGATGAGCGACGGACTGGACCGAGCGGCACGGAAGCGGTCGGTCCCAGTGCTCGGGATCACCGGGACGGGCGGATCGGGCAAGTCCTCGTTGACTGATGAACTGATCCGTCGATTCCGACTCGACCAAGGCGACAAGCTGCGCATCGCCGTGTTGGCCGTGGACCCCACCAGGCGGAGAAGCGGGGGTGCACTTCTCGGTGATCGCATCCGGATGAACGCCATCGACACGCCACAGGTGTTCTTCCGCTCCCTGGCCACCCGAGGGAGCGCCTCAGAAATCCCCTCACCCGTCCCTTCGGCCATCGATGCCTGTCGGGCCGCCGGATTCGACCTCATCATCGTGGAAACCCCGGGCATCGGACAGGGAGACGCCGCGGTGGTGGACATCTCGGATGTATCCCTCTACGTCATGACGCCCGAATACGGGGCCCCCTCCCAGTTGGAGAAGATCGACATGTTGGACCTCGCCGACGTGGTGGCGATCAACAAGTTCGATCGACGGGGAGCCGACGATGCACTGAGGGCGGTGCGTCGCCAGTGGACACGCAACCACTCCGGAAGGTTGTCTTCGGGCGGTCCCGGCTCCGCGGAACCTCCTGTGTTCGGCACCATCGCCTCACGTTTCAACGACCAGGGGACCACCGCGCTCTACCAACACCTGCGCGACGCGTTGGCCGGGCACGGCCTCCCGGTGTTCGGAGGCCAGCTGCCATCCGTGGACGTCCGCGCGTCCCTGGCGGGTTCCGCCATCGTTCCGGCCGAGCGGACCCGTTACCTCTCCGACATCTCCGAGACGGTACGCGACTATCACGCCGCTACCGAGCAACAAGCCGGCATTGCCCGCCGGATACAACAACTGGAAGACGTCGCCGGCTTGGTGGCATCCCGCGGTCGAACATCCGACGCCCCGGGCCAGGATGGGATTCCCGAGGTGCTCGACGCGTTGATGGTCGAGAGCACCGACTCCCTCGAACCGGCCAACCGGGATCTGTTGGACGAGTTGTCCAGCCTTCGGGAACAGTTCGATGGGGACGAGATGACCGTCCCGGCTGCTGATGGCACTCGGACCGTTCCAATCGCGACCACCTCCCTGTCCGGAACCCGCGTCCCCAGGGTGGCTGTCCCCCGCGGCACCGATCAGGGGGATCTCCTCCGGTGGCTGCGGGCAGAGCACCTTCCCGGCCATTTCCCGTTCACCGCCGGCGTCTTCCCGCTCAAGCGCGAGAACGAGGACCCGGCCCGCATGTTCGCGGGCGAAGGCGATGCATTCCGCACCAATCGCCGGTTCCACCTTCTGGCCGCCGACCAACCGGCGACTCGGTTGTCCACCGCCTTCGACTCGGTGACCCTGTACGGGCGCGACCCGAATACCCAACCCGACGTCTATGGAAAGGTCGGGACCTCAGGAGTCTCCATCGCCACGCTCGACGACATGAAGGTCCTCTACTCGGGCTTCGATCTGTGCAACCCGGCCACCTCGGTGTCCATGACCATCAATGGGCCGGCCCCGACGATCTTGGCCATGTATCTCAACACTGCCATCGACCAACGGCTCGAACGGTTCGAAGAAGACCACGGGTGCCCCCCGACCGACTCTGAGGCCGAGGACTTGCGCCAGTGGGTCCTTCGTACGGTTCGTGGCACTGTGCAGGCCGACATCCTCAAAGAGGACCAGGGCCAGAACACCTGCATCTTCTCCACTGAGTTCTCGCTGGGCGTCATGGCCGACATCCAGGAGTTCTTCGTCGACAACGCAGTTCGGAACTTCTACTCCGTGTCGATCTCCGGCTATCACATCGCCGAAGCCGGGGCCAACCCCATCACCCAGTTGGCGTTTACCCTGGCCAATGGTTTCACCTACGTGGAGTCGTATCTGGCCCGTGGTCTGGCCATTGACGACTTTGCTCCCAACTTGTCGTTCTTCTTCTCGAACGGGATGGATCCCGAGTACACGGTGATAGGCCGGGTGGCCCGCCGCATCTGGGCGGTGGCCATGCGCGATCACTATGGGGCCAACGAGCGATCCCAGAAGCTCAAGTACCACGTCCAGACTTCGGGGCGTTCCCTCCACGCCCAGGAAATGGCCTTCAACGACATCCGGACCACCCTGCAGGCACTGTGCGCCATCTATGACAACGCCAACAGCCTCCACACCAACGCTTACGACGAGGCGGTCACCACGCCCTCGACGGAATCGGTACGCCGGGCCCTCGCCATCCAGCTCATCATCACCCGAGAGTGGGGTTTGGCCGCCAACGAGAATCCACTCCAGGGCAGCTTCATCGTGGAGGAGCTCACCGACCTGCTGGAGGCCGCGGTGCTCGCCGAACTCGACAACATCTCCGAGCGAGGGGGCGTTCTCGGTGCCATGGAGACCGGGTACCAGCGAGGCCGGATCCAAGATGACTCGATGGTCTACGAACATCGCAAGCACGACGGCACGCTCCCGATCGTCGGCGTCAACACCTTCATCGCCGATTCCGGTTCAGAGACTCCTGCATCCCTCGAGCTTGCCCGGGCCACTTCAGAGGAGAAAGAGAGTCAGATCAAGCGGCTGGCCGATTTCCATCGACGGCACACCGCCGACGCACCCACCGCTCTGGCCGATCTGCGCGATGCGGCGTTGCGGGGAGACAACATCTTCGAGACCCTCATCCGCACGGTACGCAGCGCCTCGTTGGGTCAGATCAGCCAGACCCTCTTTGAGGTCGGCGGTACCTACCGAAGGAACGTATAGCGGCCGATCCCGCTCAGCGGGGAGCGGCCACGGACACCTGAGCGATCTTGTCGGCTCTCTTCATCTACCGCCGGTGAAGAGGCTCCTCTCTCCAGGTCTCCATAACACCAAGACGACGGATGAAGGCGGCGTCGGACATCACCTGAAAAAGCAGCAAAGGCGCCCCGGAGGGCGCCTTTGCGCGAGCGGGCCGAGCGGCGGGGCCCGGACACCGCTCCCCGGAACCAGGTGGCGGGAACCGGTTCCGAGTGTCTAATGATACAACATCACGTGGTGACCTTTCTTCCGGTCAGCGCTCCAATTCCTCGGAACTTCCCCTCTTGGTCAGAATTGTCTTTGTAGTCTCGACGGTAGTCTCGACCATCCGGTCATCTGCGGGTCATCGTGCCCGGGTCGAGGTGGAGCCTCCGGTCACGCTGGGGCAGAAATCAGCCAGCCCGCATTCGCCACACCGTGGCGACCGGGCCACGCAGGTGCGGCGGCCGTGCAAGATCAACCGAAGGCTGAAAGCTCCGTGTTCGCGCCTCGGAATCAGCCGATTCAGCTCCAATTCCACTTTCACCGGATCCGTCTCGGTGGTCAGCCCCAACCGAAGGGCAAGCCGGCCCACGTGGGTGTCGACGGGTAGGCCGGGAAGTTCGAATGCCACGGTTCGCACCACATTGGCGGTTTTGCGGCCGACTCCGGGCAGTGTGACCAGGTCCTCCCGACGAGTGGGGACTTCTCCGCCGAAGGGGCCCATCACCGCTTGCGCCATTCCGATCAGATTTCGGGCTTTGGACCTGAAGAACCCGGTGGAGTGGATGATCTCCTCCAAACCATCGGGATCCGCCGCCGCCAGAGATGGGGCATCGGGATACCGTGCGAAGAGAATCGGGGTCACCATGTTGACCCGCTTGTCCGTGCACTGGGCGGAGAGGATGGTGGCGACGAGAAGCTGAAACGGTCCGGCATGGTCAAGGGCACACAGTTCGTCGGCGGATCCGGGGAACTCAGCACCAAGACGAAGATTGACCTCTCGGGCACGCCCAGCAGGAGTTCGAGGTCGAGCCACCTCGAGCAGACTACCGGTAGCGTCACGACCATGGATGAGGTGCTCCTGACCGTGGTTCACCAACTCGACGCCGGCTCACGTGCCCGCATTGCTCATCTCGCCGAGTCGGCTGCCGCCGCGGATGGTTACGACGCTCTCAGCGAGCACAAGCGGTTGGAACTCACCTTGGCGATGCATCGCTCGACGGATGCAGCTGTTCCAAGAGGGACGGCGGCCGGGTTGGCCTTGTCGGAGGGTGATGATGAACATGGTGACGCCGGTGATGACAGGCACCACCAGTTCGCCGCGGTATTCGCTTGTTTGGCCGATGTGGCCGAACCGGTGGGATACGCCCAGGTGAGTTCCGCCGGCACCAAGGGAGGGTTCGGCGTGGAGCTGGTGTTGCACCCGCACTATCGAGATCCGGCCCTCGGGATCGCCGACGCACTGCTGGCGACGGCACTCAGCGAAGCCGACCGTCTCCGCGGCAGTGCCGCGGGTGTCGGCGCGGACGCGGTGAGGTACTGGGCACCCCACGCCGGCCGGAGTTCTGACGCATTGGCCGCATCCCACGGCCTGCACCCGGAACGGGACCTCATCCAGATGCGCCGGCCCCTCCCCGCCGAGGATGAGCCGACGGACATTGCGACTCGAACGTTCGTACCCGGGGTTGACGAGGATGCCTGGTTGTACGTGAACAATCGAGCCTTTGCCACCCATCCCGAGCAGGGGAACTGGACCCTCGCCACCTTGCTCGAACGGGAAGCCGAACCGTGGTTCGATCCGACCGGCCTTCTGCTCCACGAAGAACAGGGGCGAGTGGTGGCCTCATGCTGGACAAAGGTCCACCCCCACACATCTCCACCCATGGGCGAGATCTACGTGATCTCTGTCGACCCGGATTTTCGGGGGCGCGGATTGGGCAGGGCAATGACGCTCGCCGGCCTCGACAGCCTGGCTGGCGCCGGTCTGCGGGTCGGGATGCTCTACGTCGATGGTGGCAATTCTGCCCTGTCCCTGTATCGGTCGATAGGCTTTACCGAGGACCACGCTGACAGGGCATACGTGCATTCGGTCGGTTCAGTCGGTTCGGTTGGCTCATCGGGCTCGATCGACCTGGAAAGGCCGATCGGTTGACGTGAATGGAATGGAGCGCGGCCGCGGCCTGATTCAGTGACCGCCGCCGATGAAGTGGCCGATCGTGAAGGTCACCGCGGCAGCTACGCCCGAGATCAACAACTGCCTGGAGGCCGACCACAGCCAGAATCGCCCGGTGAAATGGGCGAGTGCCGAACCCACCCCAAAGGCACTCACTGCTCCCAGAATGACCGACCACCACATCGCCAATGCTCCATGCGTGATCAGCCAAGGAAGGAGCGGGATGAACGCCCCGATGGCGAACATCACGAATGACGATCCGGCTGCCTGAAATGGATTCCCCGTCTCCGCGGGATTGATGCCGAGTTCCTCGCGGGCGTGCGTTTCCAAGGCAAGTTCGGGATCGCGCATCATCTTCTCGGACAGTTCTTCTGCCATGCCCGGATCGAGGCCACGGTGCTGATAGATGGCTGCGAGTTCGCGGCGTTCGTCCTCGGGCTCGTGCCGGATGGCCTCCCGTTCGACGTCGAGCTCTCTCTCCACCAGCTCGGACTGCGCCCGCATCGACACATACTCGCCCGCTGACATCGAGAAAGCCCCTCCGACCAGGCCGGCCAATCCCGCCAGCCTCACGGCCCCGCCAGAGGAATTGGCTCCGGCCATCCCCAGGATGAGAGCGACATTGGAGACAATGCCGTCGCTGATGCCAAATACAGCTGCCCTGGCACCTCCGCCCTGCAAGTTACGATGATTGTGTCCTTGGTTCACTCGATGAAGCGTAGCGACGGCAGGCGGTGAGGATGAACTGAACTTTCCGCGTAGGACAGCCTGCTTGGATCAGGGCCTGTGTGAATCGGTCACCCTGCCTCGATGAGGTGGTGATGCCCATGTCGGATCCCATACACTCCGTTCATGGCAACCACCGTGCATGGCATTGACACATTTCACGAACTGATCGGGCAGCATCTGGGCTACAGCGAGTGGCACCGGATCGATCAAGAGCAGGTGAATCTCTTCGCCGACGCTACCGGTGACCACCAGTGGATCCATGTCGACCCCGAACGGGCCAAAGCCGGTCCGTTCGGCAGTGCCATCGCTCACGGGTACCTGACCCTGTCGCTCGCCCCTGTGTTGTTGGGCGAGGTCCTCGTTGTCGAGGGAATGTCGTTCGGGGTCAACTACGGCTGCAACAAGGTTCGATTTCCATCGCCCGTCCCGGTTGGGAGCAATCTCCGGATGGGGGTCGGGGTGGAATCGGTCGAGGATGTCAAGGGTGGCGTCCAGGTCGCACTCGGCATGACATTCGAGACGGAGGGCTCAACCAAGCCCAGTTGCGTGGCCGAGGTGGTCTACCGCTACTTCCACTGACCGGGACGAACCCGTTCAGGCGCTCTTTAGGAGCGTGCTCGCACAATTGGAGCGATTACTCCTAGAATCGCACTCATGGAGATTCGCGTCGAAGAACTGTCGGCTGACGCAGGGGTGTCAGTCGACACAATTCGGTATTACCAGAGCAAGGGTCTGCTCGATCCGCCCCGGCGAGAGGGTCGGGTGGCGTGGTACAACCCGGACCACCTTGCCCGCATCGCCCGGGTCCGTTCGCTTCAACAACGTGGCTTCACGCTGGCCACCATCGCCAGGTTGGTCAACGGTGACCTCGACGCCGCCGATGAGGCCCTCGTTGAAACGTTGACGGGAGAAATGAATGGAGAAACAGGAACGAGCATCGCCCCCCTTTCCCCTTCGCTGACATCCGAACCGGAACTGTTCACCCTGTCCGAATTGGCAGAGCAGACCGGGGTGCCGCTCGCACTTCTCAAGGCACTCGAAGCCGAGGAACTGCTCATCCCTCGTCGAGTGGGATCGGTCGAACGGTATACCCATCAAGATGTCGAATCGACAGGAGCAGCCCTGCTTCTGTTGGAATGGGGCCTCCCCCTTCCAGAGCTCCTCGACCTCTCACGACGCCACCATTCCGCCACCGTCGAGGTGGCCCGCTCCGCTGTCGACATGTTTTCCACCCACGTCAGGGGGAAGTTGCGGGAACACCGGGTCGCCGGTGTCGATGGGGTCGGTCTCGACGGGTCTGACGACGAGAACGCCACCCAACTGGTGGAGGCCTTCAGGGTGCTGTTGCCGGCGGTTACGACGCTTGTCGAGCATCACTTCACCCGAACGCTCCTGAAGGCGGCATTCGACCACATCGAACAGGTCGGATCGGATATTGAGCGCCAGGCAGTGTGGGAACAGGTGAACCAGACAGTGTCGCCGGCAGAGACAGTGTCTTCCTGATGGCACAGGACCAGAGTCTCGAGCCGGCCGAGACCAGGACCGTCTTCGACGCGGCAGCCCGCGCTGCGGAAGCCGATCTCCCTTCCGGCGATGAGAAAACCGCGCTGGTCCGCACCATGTTCGACACCATCGCCCCTCGTTATGACCTGGTCAACCGTCTGATGACCTTCGGCTTGGACGTCGGCTGGCGCAAGCAGTCCGCCCGCGCCCTTGGACTTCCCGCCGGATCATCAGTGCTCGACCTCGCCTGTGGAACGGGAGACTTCCTGAAGATCCTCGGCCGAACCGGACTTCGACCATTTGGGATGGACCTTTCATGGGGGATGCTGGCCGCCAACCGAACCGGCGCCCCATTGGCGCAAGCCGATGCCGCCGCCCTCCCCGTGGCCACCGGTGCCGTAGACGGTATTACCTGCGGATACGCACTCCGGAACTTCACCGAACTCGTTCCGGTCTTCGAGGAGTTCAGCCGGGTCATACGGCCGGGGGGCCGACTCTGCATCCTCGAAGTGGCTGAACCTGAACATGGGCTGCTACGGATCGGAGACCGCATCTGGTTTCGCCGAGTGGTTCCGCTGATAGGCGGCATCCTGTCCGATGGCGCCGCCTACCGGTACCTTCCCCGGTCCACCGCCTACCTCCCACCCACCGACGAGTTGCGGTCGATGCTCAACCACGCCGGCTTCTCATCGGTCAACCGGCGTGCCCTCTCCGGTGGCCTCAGCCAGTTGTTGACCGCCACTCGACGGGGTCAACCATGACCGATCCGATGGCGCTCACTGCCGTGCGCCGTCGTCTTCCCGCGGGGCCGCCACTCGACCCCTACGCCCTGGCCGGACCCACCGGGATCGTATTCGACACCGGCGATCGACTCCTGGTGGGCATCGGCTCGGCTCTCACCATTCCCCTGGGTGCCGGACTCGAGTCGACGCCGGATCTCGACCGGGCCCGCCGGACCCTGGCTGCCATCCGCTGCGACGATCAGGCGGTCGGGGCCGGATCCGCGGTCATGGCGTTCGGGGCGCTCCCCTTCGACCGGTCCGAGCCAACTTCGCTGGTCATCCCCGAAGTCATCTACGACCGTCGTTCGAATGGGGACGAGTGGGTCACCGCTATTGGTGGGGCAATCACCGACCATCCTGGAGACACCTTGCTGGCTTGCCGACACGAGGCTCCGGCTCCGTCCTCTGACACCGAGCATTCCATCGAGGGCGGCGCGGAGGGCGGTGCGGAGGGCGGGGTGCTCGTCGATCCTTTGTCCTCCGATGCCGATTTCCTCAATATCGTCGGCCAAGCCGTCGCCTCGATCGATCGCGGAGAGTTGACCAAGGTGGTGCTCTCGCGGCAGGTCGACGTCCACCTCGGACGACCGATCGTCCTCCCAGCCCTCCTCCGGCGTTGGCGGGCCATGGAACCCAACTGCACGGTCTTCGCGATGCCGACCGCCGCAGGACAGTACGTCGGGGCCAGCCCGGAACTGTTGATCGAACGCCGGGATGACCGGGTCCACAGCCGGCCGCTGGCCGGGAGTACCGGTCAGATGTCCGATCACGACGTGGCCGCATTTCGTTCGTCGGACAAGGAGACCCTCGAGCATCGTCTGGTCGTCGAGGCGATCGGCGAAGCGCTCTCCCCTCTCTGTGCAGTCATGGATCTCCCCCCGGGACCGGATCTGGTCCGTCTGCACAACATCATCCATCTGGGAACAGTCATCCGCGGGAAGCTCCGCCGGCGTCCAACCGATGACAATCCGGATGGCGATCTCCCCACCGCTCTCGACCTGGTAGCCGCACTCCACCCCACACCGGCGGTCGGAGGCGTTCCGACAAACCGAGCCATCGACACCATCGGGAGGCTCGAATCCGAGGTTCGTGGGTCGTACGCTGGGCCGGTCGGATACGTCGACGGTAACGGCGACGGGCAGTGGGTCGTGGGAATCCGAGCTGTCACCCTGAACGGCTCGACGGCCAGATTGGCGGCAGGCGTGGGGATCGTCGATGGCTCCGATCCCCAGGCCGAGCTCGCCGAGACCTTGCTCAAGTTCACCGCGGTGTTCGATGCGTTGGTGCCGGGAGTGTCATTCTCGACCGTGCCTCAACGACAGAAGGCGCCTGCCGTCCCCTAACGATCGCCCGCTTCCCCCCTGTCGTCCGCACACCGCAGGTTCTGGAACCGGCAACCCTTGGCCTACTCCGTCGACAGGGATTCCGCCCTTCGAGCGGTCAGAGCGATGATCTCCGCCAGGCGGACCGAAGCGTCCCGGGCCACGAAATGCCCGACGCCCGGGATCTCGAACAGTTCTGCGCCGGGGATGGCGGCGGCGAGGCTGCGGGCGACATGGGGTGGCACCACGACGTCCCATGTCCCGACAACCACCGACGTGGGAACGTCGATCTTCGCCAACGAAGAGGTGACCGCGGAGAGTTCTTCGAGCAGGGCCCGTTGCTCACGCATGAAGGTACGCCTGTCTCTCCCCCATGCTCCTCTCCAACCTCCAGGCATCATTTCGTTGGGAAGGGAGACCGCCACAGAGGAACGTAGCCTCGTTGTCAGCATCTCCCGGGCCAGTCTCCGACCGGGCTCGGGCTCCACATGCATGCTCGACGCCGCAGCCCGGTGTCGCTGGTCCATATCCCTCGCCAGTCCCCTGACCTGCGGGAGCACCACCCCAATGCCGGTCAGCGCCGCCACGGTGAGGACGTCGCCGATCCCCGGCACCACCAGGAGCCGATCCAACCCATTCACGCTGTCAGGCGTCCCCACCGCTCCAACCAGTACGAGACTCCGGACCATCTCCGGGTGGCGTAGAGCCAGAAGGACCGCCACCCCACCCGACCAGCTGTGACCCACCACGGTTGCCGGCGCCGCGCCGTGAAAACGGAGATACTCGGCCACCACGTCGCTGTTCTCCGCCATGCCCACGGCATCACCCCCCGTGTCGCCATATCCGGGCCGGTCGGGAGCCAACACCCGAAACTGGGGAGTCAGGTGGTCGATCAGAGGAGCCCACGACGCCTTGCTCCCGGGTTGCCCGTGCAGCAGCACCACCGGGGCGCCGGATCCCGCGTCAATGGTCGCCAGCATCGGATCCTCCACTCGGCGAATCATTCCGAGAACGTCCGGTTGGTACCGAGCGCGGGTCGGGCAGTCCCCCGACCGTACCCTCGCCCATGTCCGCACCATCTCCACGCGGAGCGATCGGTCCCAAACCGTACGAGGGAAGAACCACTTCGAAGACGGCACCTCTCCCCAACGCAGTATCCACGGTGACCTGTCCCCCGAGTGCCCGGGCCACCGCAGCCACAATGAACAGGCCGAGTCCCGATCCTCCGTCCGAACGAGCGGCATTGCCCCGGTAGAAGCGGTCGAAGATCCGGCTGGCTTGCTCTGCGTCCATGCCCGGGCCCCGATCTTTGACCTGCAGCACCGCCCGCCCGCCTCGGTTCGCCACCGTCACCTCCACGGGAGTGCCGGCCGGGGTATGCACCAGGGCATTGGCGAGGAGATTGTGAATCAACTGCCCCAGGCGCTGCTCGTCGCCGGCCACCGGAACCGGTGCAGGGGCAACCACGGTGATGGATCGGCTCCCATCCATGGTCAGAGCATCGGTGACGGCGTCGATGACCAGAGGCACCATGTCGATCCGGACGCGTTGGGGTTCGGGGCCCTCACCCACCCGAGCCAAGGTAAGGAGATCCTCCACGAGCACACCCATCCGCGCCGCTTCACTCTCAATCCGGGCCAGCGCCCGTTCGCGGTCTTCTTCCCCGGGCAACGCATCCTTCGCCAGAAGCTCGGCATACCCCCGGATCGAGGTCAGGGGAGTCCGCAGCTCATGGGACGCATCGGCCAGAAACCGTCGCAACCGGTCCTCGGACTCGGTCCGTTGGCCGAACGCCGCTTCAATCTGCGAAAGCATGCCATTCAAGGCACGACCCAATCTGCCGATTTCTGTCTCAGGGTCAGAGGGCTCCACCCGCCGGGTGAGGTCTCCGGCGGCAATTGCATCGGCCTCCTTCGCCATGTCCTCGAGCGGACGCAGGCCACGGCGGACCAGGAGCGTCATCAGCACCAACAGAGCGGTGACCACGCTGAGGGACACGGCCAGTTCGATGTTCCTCAGCGAGGCGAGGGTGGCGTTGACCGAGTCGAGCCTGGTCGCCACCACCAGCGTGCCACCCGGCAGGGCCGACGCCTGCAGCCGGTACTCAGGACCATGGGCGGGATCGGAGGTCACATTGACTGAATTGACGTCGGGGTGATAGCTCCCGTGGGACTTCGACTGCTGTTGCACCGACAGGGTTGGTTGCACCGGCAGGTGGGCCGGGAGCCGAGGCACCGGGTCGGACGAAGTGACGGTGCCCGATGGTCGGGAGACGGTGACCTTGCCGTCGGCATTGAGGATCTCCACATAGATTTCGGGGCTCACCCGTGACTGGATCTCCGCACGATTGACCTCGATCCCCCGCATGTCGGCGCGCAGCACGTAGCTCTCGACCAACTCGTGGGCCACATTCAACTGATCATCGACCCGTCCGTAGAGGTAGGAGTGCAGCGAGTCGAGAGTGATGATGTCCACGGCAGCGAGCCCCAGTACCACCAGAATGATCATGGAGGCAACCAGTCGGCGCCTGAGGGTCATGGTGTATCCGCGCGGACAACCTTGCCCCCTGCGTGCTGATTCATCCTCGCGGCTCCCGCAGGCTGTAGCCCACCCGCCGGATGGTGTGCACCAACGGCGGATCGTAACAATCGACCTTCTTGCGTAGGTAGGAGATGTACGTCTCGACGATATTCGGGTCGCCTTGGAAGTCGTAGTCCCACACCGCGTCGAGAATCTCCGACTTCGACAACACGCGGCGGGAATTGACCAGTAGGTACCAGAGGAGGCTGAACTCGGTGGCGGTGAGTTCAATGAGCTCCCCGGCCCGCCACACTTCGTGGGTCTGGTCGTCCATGACCAGGTCCGCCAAGCGCCGACGGTGGTCGATCTCGGTCGACTCCGACCGAGATCGGCGCAGGACCGCACGGATGCGCGCCACCAACTCGTCAAGGCTGAACGGCTTGGTGACGTAGTCGTCACCAAGTTCCAATCCGGCCACCTTGTCACCCACGGTGTCGCGGGCGGTGAGGAACAGGACGGGGGTGACCACGCCGGCCGATCGAAGCAGGCGGCATACTTCGGTCCCGTCGATATCGGGAAGCATGACGTCGAGCACGATCAGATCGTGCCCCCCCGATCCCGCCATGGTCATGGCCTGGGCACCGGTGCAGGCGACCTCGGTGGCAAACCCCTCGAAATCCAGGGCGGCGGCGAGGACATCGGTGATGAAGGGCTCATCGTCGACGATGAGGATGCGACCGGAGCCGGGGACCGGCCCCTTTTCACCCACCGGTCGTCCGTGATTTCCGGCGGAAGACGTGCAGGAAGCGTTGAATCCCCCACCAGGTCACCAGGCCGAGCGCCTCCACCACGATGAACGTCGACATCTTCGATTCGCCTTCTGTCCGGTCGACGAACCGTATGGGGACCTCCACAATCGGAGCACCGGCCCTTTTGGCCTGATAGGTCATCTCGATCTGGAACCCGTACCCTTCGGCCCGAATGTCATCGAGGGCGATCCGGTTGAGCACGGAAGCGGAATAGGCGCGGAATCCGGCGGTGGAGTCGGTGACTCCCAACCCGAGAAGAGTGGAGGCGTACACATTCCCTCCCCGGGACAGGAGGCGCCGGTGCCACGCCCAATTGGGGATCGACCCCCCGGGTACGTATCTCGAACCGATGACCAGCTCGAAACCCTTGTCGAGGGGAGCCACCAGGTCGGGAAGGGCATCAGGGTCATGGGAAAGATCGGCGTCCATCTCAACGCAGACATCGAACCCGCGGTCCAGGCCCCACCGGAAACCGGCACGATACGCACTCCCGAGACCGGACTTCTCGGCTCTCCGCAGGATTTCGATGTTGCCGATCTCCGCTCCCACCTTCTCGGCTATATCCCCCGTCCCGTCAGGACTGCCGTCATCAACCACCAGCACGGTGGCGTCGGGAAGCGCCCCACGGACTCTCCGGAGCACCCGGTCGATGTTCTCGGATTCGTTATAGGTGGGGATGACAACCAAGACTTGCACGGGCGCAGTTTACGGGATCGGCCTGTGATCACCGTGCTCACGGTCTTCCGAACGCTCGTTCCCACTGACGCCCGAGCTCGTGAGGGGTCCGGTTACGGTCGAAACATCAGAGGCGACCGCCTCGGCATCATCACTTCCTCCCTGGGTCGGTCGGGTCTGGGCCCATACCTCCGTGCTGATCACCTGAATGGCTCCGCCCACCGGAATTGCCACCAGAGCACCTGCCAACGCACCGAGGGCAGAGCCGAATGCGCCTCCGAGGTTGGCTCCCACCAACACAGAGAGCAGCACCAGGAGGGGGTTCATGCGGACCGTCTTGCTCATGACGACCGGGTAGAGGAAGTGATTCTCGATCAGTTGGAACGCGACAAATACCACCACCATCACCGCGGCCGCGGTCGGAGAGTGCAAGAGGGAGATGACCACGGTGGGCACGCCGGCGATCAAACCCCCTACCAGGGGGATCATCGCCACCAGGGCAACCCACAACCCGATGAGTAGGGCAAAGGGCACCCCGAGGATGGCCAGGGTGACGAAGACCACGGCCCCGAAGAGCAGCGACAACGCCATGGTGCCCAGCACATAGGACGTTACCGAGCGGGACACCCGGGTGGCTACCTCTTCGACTGTACGGCGCCTCTTGGCCGGAAGTGCACCGAGGAGCGCCTTCCGCATCAACGGCGCCTCGATGAGCATGAAGAGTGACAAGAAGGCGATGGTGGTGAGGGCGAGCATGGTGGAAAAGACGGCTTTGCCCAGATTGGCTCCCACGTTGAGTGCGGGCTTGCCCAATTTCTGGGCGGCGGTCTGCAGTTTGGGGGCGTTCTTTTGAACCCAGGTGAGCAGGTGGAAGTGCTGCAGGTTATGAGCCAGCCGGCCGTGCCCCTTCTCGAGCTGATCGACCATCGAGGGCAGCCGGGTGGCGAAGTGGGACAAGGAGTTCACCAGCGGGTATCCGAACAAGCCCAACAGACCGATGAACACGAGGAGGGCGGCGAAAAAGACGATGCCGACCGCTGGGGCCCGGCTCAACCGGTGGCGCTGGAGGAATCCGACCGCCGGGTCGAGCACCAGGGCGATGAACGCCGCGATCAACACCCAGAGGATGATCTCCCGAAGACGACCCAGCAGGCGGTAGACCGTCCAGGTGACGATGACCACAGCGTCGATGGTGAGGATGGTCCGAAGAGGAACACCCTTGGCCGAAGCCGCGGCGAACAGACGATCCAGGCGCGGTCCCTTGCCACCCCCCGACTCGTCTTCGCCTCCGGCCACCGGGTCGGTCATGGCCCCAGCATGTCAGGTGGCATGCCCTTGGCGTGTCAACATGAGGGCAATGGTCGCTGATACGGGTCAGGAGCCAGACCCTCAATCCGGGTCCGACACGATGCCGACGGCACCGGTGACGGAATCGCCGACAGAACTGCCGACGGCATCGGCGACGGGCCGGCCGAAGGGGCACCGACGCTGGTGGCACCGGGGTCCCTTCGTCCACCGGAACGTGCGCATCAGTGTCGGTGTCGTGGTCATCTTCCTCTTCTTCTTCTATGTGGCGTTGCCACTTTTGGCCAGCCACCGTGCGGAGGTCGAGTCGCTCGGGCACATTCACATCCAGTACGTCGCCCTCGGACTCATCCTTGAAATCGCTGCGTTGGCTGCGTATACCGAGCTCACCCACGCGGTTTTGCCACCGAACGGGCCCCGTCGATTCCGGCTGTTCCGGATCAACCTGTCAACCTTGGCCCTCAACCACGTGTCGCCGGGCGGGGGCGCTCCAGGCGCCGCGCTCTGGTACCGACTAGCCACCCAGTCGGGAGTGAGCAGCGGGGATTCGGGATTCGCCCTCGCCACGCAGGGGATCGGCTCCGCCGTCGTGCTCAACGTGCTGTTCTGGTTGGGCCTGGTGGCATTTCTGGTCGTCCATGGTTTCCACCCCCCCACCGGTCAGCATGGTGGTCAGTACATCTCGGGATCGACCCTGGTCACCGTGGCCGCCGCACTGGGGGTCATTCTGATGGCCGCGTTCGGTGGCCTCTTCTATCTGCTCACCCGGGGTCAGGATCGGGCAAACAAGTTGGTCGTACAGGTTGCCACCCGGCTCCGTTTTCGGCATCCGGATCGCATCGCCGCGTCGGTCGAACGGGTGGCCGAGCGGTTCGCCCTTCTCTTGGACGACCGACCGCTCCTCTACCGTGCCATGGGGTGGGCCACTGCCAATTGGTTGCTCGACGCTGCGTCCCTTTGGGTCTTTGTCGGTGCCTTCGGACACTTCATCTCTCCGGTGGATCTGTTGGTGGCCTACGGGCTGGCCAACATCCTGTCCGCCATTCCGATCACGCCGGGTGGCCTCGGCATCGTCGAGTTCGTGCTGGTATCGATGATTACCGGATTCGGCCCCTCCGCCGCCCAGGCTCTTTCGGCGGTACTGGCCTATCGGGCTGTCAACTTCTGGCTGCCCATCCCGTTCGGTGGTCTTGCCTACGCATCGCTTGAGTTCGAGTGGGGCACCTTGTACCGACGGCTTCATCTGTTCTTCTTCCATCGCCACAGACCCCGTCGAGGCATGGACGGGACCGAAGGGGTGGACCCCGCCTTGCCGGCCGGTCAGGGCTCCCCTCCCCCACCTGATGGGAAGGTGGCCTCCCCGGTGGGGACACCTTCCGATACCACCGGCGCCACCAATTGTCTCGCCGGTGGCGATGATGACCGGGTCGAGGGAACAGTGGCAGCCCAAGTGGCCCACCGCGCCGGCCGGAGGGCAGCACACCGGGCAGGCACCGATCAAGATCCGACCTGAGGCGGAGTCCACGACCGTGGCGCGTGCGCCATTAGGATCCCCCCCGTGCCGGTGATGACCTTGCGAACTCCTCAGTCGATGCGGCGCGCCCGAGGGGTGAAAGCACGCCGCCGCACCGAGCTGGGTCTCCTGGTCCTCGCCTCACTCATCATTGTGGGCGCCTACACCCTGATGGTCCTGGGTAATACGTCCCGGCTCCCGTCCGATTCGATACCCCTGCTGGTGAGCTTGTTTCTGGTGGCTGCGGTGGCCCATGTGGCCAATCGGGTCTTGGCACCCAATGCCCACGCGGTGATTCTCCCCATTGTCTTTCTGCTGAACGGCATCGGCTACATGATGATCGTCCGCATCGACCTTGGAACGGGGAAGCACTACGCCCCGCTGCAGGCGGTATGGACGGCGGTCGGGGTCGCCGCCTACGTCATCACCCTGTTCGTGGTCCGCCGTTCCCGAGACCTCGACCGGTACCGTTACCTACTCCTGGTCGGTGGTGTCGCTCTCTTACTCGTCCCCCTGGTGCCTCACCTCGGCGCCAATATCAACGGTGCCCGACTTTGGATTCAGATCGGCTCCCTCGAGTTCCAACCGGTGGAGTTGGCCAAGATCGTCCTCTGCATCTTCTTCGCCTCCTACTTCGCCGAGAAGCGTGAGTTGCTCACCATCCCCACCGCCCGATTCGGGAACCGGTTGGTGCTCGACCCCCGGCCCCTGGTGCCGATCGCCCTGGCCTGGGTATTCGCCATCGGAGTCATGAGCCTCGAGCACGACATCGGTTTTTCGGCCCTGCTGTTCACCCTGTTCATCGCGATGTTGTGGGTGACAACCGGACGGACCGGTTACCTTGTCCTGGGCGTCGTGCTGTTTGCCATCGGGGCATACATCTCAGCCCACTACTTCGCCCAAACCCACATCCGGATTGAAACATGGCTCGACCCGTGGAAGGTGATCTCGCCGTCTGATCCGGGGGGCCAACTCCGCCAAGCATGGTATGCAATGGGCAGTGGCGGGATCGGCGGAACCGGCCTCGGACTCGGATCGCCATGGCTCATCCCCAACGTGAGGACCGACTTCATCTTCGCAGGCATTGGAGAGGAGATGGGTCTCCTCGGCTCGACCATGGTGGTAGCGGCCTTTCTCCTCATCGTTGGTGCCGGACTCCGGATAGCCCAGGCGGCCAAGTCCGAGTTCTCCAAGTTGGCGGCCACCGGATTGACCATCATCATCGGCTTTCAGGCGTTCTTCATCATCGGCGGCGTGGTCAGGCTGCTACCCCTCACCGGGATCACCCTCCCGTTCGTCTCCTACGGAGGGTCGGCTCTCATCGCCAACTACGTATTGATCGCGCTCCTCATGCGCATCTCCGACGAAGGCGGGACCATCGCGGACGCGGCCGAGAAGGAGCAGTTCGAAAAGAACGAGGAGAGTCGAAGAGCGTTGTTGGCGGGTCCGAGGCGCTGAACCCTCGGAGGGGCCCAACCACCCTTTCACCACTTGACTGGCGGAAGGGTGGTCCGATTGACGGTGGCGGAAACTGCGGCCCCGGTCGATCGAGGCCCGCACATCGGCCCTCATGTCACTGCTGAGGGGTGCATGTCCTCGGGAGCGACGTCGCGGACGTGCTGACTGAAGGACCCACTGGTGGCCTTCAGGATCCTCGGCCCCGTCCGGACAGAGCCGGGTCCCGCAGTGCGCTCATTGCCGCGGCAAGAAGGACCCTGATGCCGCAGTCGATTGCCGTCTCGTCCACATCGAAGTCCCCGCGGTGAAGGTCCGGAGCCTCAAGGGTCCCGGGCCGACGTACCCCCAGCCGAGCCAACACGCCGGGCACCCGGTCGAGGAACCAGGCGAAGTCCTCAGCGCCCATGCTCTGCGGCGCCTCTTGCACCGCGGCCGGGCCGAGCACGGCCGCGGCAGCCGAACGAAACACCCTGGTCGACTCTGCGTCGTTCATCGCCGGCGGGACACCCCGCACGTAGTCGATCTCCACTCCGGCCCGGTAGGGCGCGGCTATCTCACGGATCAGGTCGGGAATCAGATCGGCCGCCGAGTCCCACGCTGCAGGATCGAGCATCCGAACGCTGCCCGACGCCTCGCCGTGCTCAGGGATGATGTTGGTCGCCGACCCGGCAGCCACCCGTCCCCACACGAGGGAAAGTCCGGCGCGGGGGTCCACCCGCCTCGACAACAGCGCCGGGGTGCGGGCCAGCACGTCGGCCAGGGCCGACACGAGGTCCACGGTGAGCTGGGGGCGGGCGGTGTGGCCGCCGGGCCCCGACAGCCGGACCGTGACCGAATCGGTCGCCCCGGTGATTGCACCCGTGCGGACTGCCACCGATCCGGCGTCGACCCGGGGATCGCAGTGCAGGGCGAAGACCCGCTCCACTCCCTCGAGGGCGCCGGCTTCCATGGCCACCAACGCTCCGCCGGGGAGCACCTCCTCGGCCGGCTGGAACACCAGTCGGACCCGTCCCGGGAGCTGATTGGCGGCCGCCAGCCGGGCGAGGCCGAGTCCGGCTCCGAGCACTACGGCGGTATGCACGTCGTGGCCGCAGGCGTGGGCCACGCCGGGCGTGGCCGACCGGTAAGGGACGTCCTTCTCGTCGTCGATCGGCAGGGCGTCGAGGTCGGCCCGCAGCACCACCATGGGGCCGTCGGGCACGCCGACCACGTCGCACATGAGGCCCGTCCCCACCGGCAGCAAGGATGGGGCCAGACCGGCCCGCGCCAGCTCGTCCGCCACCAGGGCCGACGTGCGTACCTCGTGCCAGGCCAGCTCGGGGTGGGCATGGATGTCCCGGCGGAGCACGACCATTGCGTCCGCCAAGCCATCGAGGGCGCGGTAGATGACATCGGATTCCGTCCCCGTCGAACCTCGGTCGGCCCCGGTCATCCGACGACCGCCGGTCGCCCGGTCCGCATCTCGTCGATCAGGGAGTCCACGACGGCGTGCAGGTCGCCGCCGTGGTTCTTGGCCACCCTGCGCTGGCGTTGGTAACTCGGTCCGCGGGCCAAGACCTCGTGGGTCCCGGCCAACTGTTCGGCACAACCGAGACGATCGGCCACCGGTTCGAGCTCCGCCAGCAGCTCGGTGAGGGACTGTCGTAGTGGTTGGGTTCCTCCCTGATCGTCCACGATGATGTCGGCATCGAGGCCATAGCGGGCGGCCCGCCACTTGTTCTCCCGGACGATCCAGATGTGTGGCACCGGCAGGGTCTGACCCCGGTCGATCTGGGTGCTCAGCATCTCCACCAGGCACTGGCTCAACGCCGCCGCCACCCCCACCTCCAAGAGCGTGGGGAGGCCATCGAACATGCGCAGCTCCACGGTGCCGAAGTCCGGATGGGGTCGGATGTCCCACCAGACATCGCGGATCGACGATATGGAGCCAGCAGTGATGAGCGTCTCCATAAACTCCTCAAACTCCGGCCAGCCGGACAACAGGTAGGGGGGTCCGGCGGTCGGCAGTCCCTCGAACACCTTGGAGCGGTAGGAGGCGAGCCCGGTGTCGGTGCCGACCCAGTAGGGGGAGGACGCCGACAGGGCCAGGAGGTGTGGCATGTAGGCGGTCAGGCCATTGACGATCGACACGGCCTTCTTCCCCGATTGCACGCCGACGTGCACGTGCACTCCGAAGATCTGCATCTGCCGGGCCATCCACTGCATCTGGTCGATCAGTTGGTGATAGCGCGGATTCGGGCTGACCTGCTGGGTCGCCCAGTCGGTCGTCGGATGTGATCCCGAGCACATGAGTTCGAGGCCGAGAGCGCCCGCCTCCCCGCGGACCTCCTCGACGGTTTCGTGCAGGTCGGCAAGGGCTTCGCCAACCGAGCTGCAGATGCCGGTGATCACCTCCACGCATGATTCCAGCAGCTCGTACTTGGCCTTGGGGTGTTCGCCGCCGCGATGGGCTAGCCGGTCGAGGATCTCCGAGGCACCCGAACGCAGCTCGCCGGTTTCGTGGTCGACCAGCTCAAGCTCCCATTCGACGCCGATGGAGGAGCGTGGGGAACCACTGAAGGGGATCTGCACCCACCCACAGTACCGATCGAGGCCGTTGCCGACACGTTCGGGACGGTCCCGGGTTGCGGGCACGGCCGCACGTACCTCACCTCCGGCGCTCTACCTGATGTTCGGGGTCTGATCAGTGGCCCATTTGATCTCTCCATCTGAACCAGCGGGCCACTTCGCAAGTTTGCGCACCCTGATTGCTCATGGCGGTCGGGACAGCTTGATGTTTACGTGTCCACAAGAGCCACTTGTCTCCATTGTCCACATCAATCGATGTTCAAGCGGGGCTGAGCGCAACTGACGATCGGTAGCCCCGATTCTGCCGCCGGAGGGGAACACCAGCGAACGCAGGCGGAACTGCACTGTCTCGTCGGATAGCGTCTCGTCACAACGTTCGGCTTCGAGGAGAATGTGAAGATCGATGGCACGCAAGAAGTCACTCCGCAGTCAGTTTTACCGAGCCGCCCGTGACCTCGGCAACGTCGAGGCAATAAAGAACGGCGGGGTCGAGGGCCTGGCGAAGCGCGATGCCCGTCGGGCCGTCTATCGCAAGTCGAACTCGCTGACGAACAGCCTCCTGCGTGGATTCGGGCTGTCACGGAATCGCCGCAAGCGGTAGGAATACCAGGGATCACGGAAATCAGTGAACCCGGTTGCAACCGAGCCGGCGGCGCCGAATGTACGCAACAATGGAAGCAACGAGGCCGGACCCCACCGGACCGGCACGAACTGGCATGAACAGCGAGTCCGGGTAGGTGGCCTGTAGCAGCCCGCGATGAACTGCCACAAACACCTCGATCATGTCTGGCAGTCAGGAGGTTCGAGGGTTCGAGTCCCAACGAACGATCTGGCTCGATCTGCGTTCAGTGAGGAGCGACGTCGCCCACTGCTTCGAATAGCCTCGAGTCGACGAGAATCGGCACGGGCACAGGCTGGCGGAGAGCGATGGTGATTGCATCCGACGGTCGACAGGAGTGTACCGATCGACCATTTCTGCCCCGAAGATCCAACTCAGCAAAATAGATGCTGCCATTGCGACCTACCAGCCGGACCGCGACAACATCGATATCAAACCCCTGCAGAATGTCGGCCACCAGCTCGTGGGTAAGGGGCCGAGGGGTAGGAACCCGGCGCAGTGCATGGGAGAGGCCTATTCCGTCCTGGAGCCCGACCGAGAATGACAGTTGCCGTCGGGGCGACTCGGTCTCCCTCAGCACGAGGGTGGGGTATTGGTTGGGGAGATCCACCGTGACGGAGGAGACAATGGCCGTCCGGTAGTCACCCGTCGAGACAGGTTGGAGAGGGGCCTCGTCGGTCGGTGGGGGGTCCTCGTCGGTCGGTTGAACAGGAGCAACTGCAATGGACTCGATGGGGGGAACCTCGATGGGCTCGACCGGAACATCCTCCATCGGCTGACTCGACATATCGGTCACCGGCTACTCCTTGCATGCACGCTGACCGTGAGTCCGACCGCGGCGAAAAACACCACCGAGGCGGAGCCCCCATAGGAAAGGAAGGGAAGTGGGATGCCGGCTACCGGCATGATTCCCATGTTCATGCCCACATTCTCGAACACCGAGAACACCAACAGGGCGAATACGCCCCCGCACAGGAGGCGGCCGAAGGTATCCCGGGCCAGCTCGGCCGTCCGGAGTATCCGCCACGCCACCACCCCGTAGAGCATCAACAACAGACCCGAACCCACGAAACCCACCTGTTCACCGACGGCGGAGAAGATGAAGTCGGTCTGCTGAAAAGGGACGTAGGAGAGGTTGGTCTGAGCGCCGCGGAACAGACCCTTCCCGAGCCAACCCCCGGCACCAATGGCGTCTTTTGCCTGGGTGACGTTGTAGGTGGCGGCCGAACTGGCGCCATTGGGATTGATGAAGCTGGTCAACCGCGCAATCTGATAGTGCTGAAGCAGTCCCAAGTTGAGAGCCACGATGATGATCAGGACCGCACCGACGATAACCATCACCAGGTATCGCCCCGGCATACCGGCAACCGCCAGCATCACCACCAGGATCACACTGAGCACGATGCCGGTCCCGAGGTCAGGCTGCTTGATGATCAACAGAATCGGCACCCCGGCCAGAATCAGGAGGCGGACCAGATCTCGAAATTCCAACCCCTCGCGACGGCGGGCGCAGTAGGTAGCCATGGCCACGACAATTGTCAAGGTGGCGAACTCTGACGGTTGCACCTGAAACGGACCCAACGAGAACCAACGCTGGGACCCCAATGCGCTGGATCCTACGACGTACACCCCCATCAGCGCCAACAACGTGCCAACGTAGAGGACGGTGCTGAACTGCTCGAGACGCCGGTAATCGAATATGGCCAGCGCCACCATGACCACCAACCCGATGACCATAAAGATGGCCTGGCGCTTCAGGTAGTAATAGGGATCCTCCCCGGCCAGCGCCAGCTTCCCCCGGGTGGCTGAGTAAATCATCACCACGCCGGTAGTGGCCAAGAGCAAGGTCGTCCCCACCAGGACCACGTCGAACCGGGCGGTGAACTGGCGCGACCGAGGGCCGACGTGTGCAGGGACATAATTCACCAGGAGACTCCAGAATACAAGGTTACTCGGAGGTGAACTCTGAAATCGCCCGCCACATCGCATCTACGGGTGGCTCCTGGCCAGTCCACGTCTCGAGTTGGAGTGCTGCCTGGTGGACGAGCATGCCCAGGCCGTTCAGGGCCTCGGCTCCACGGCTCCGGGCCAACTCGAGCCAAGGGGTGATAGCCGGGTGGTACACCAGATCCACCGCGACCTGTCCCGGACCCAACAGCCCCGGGTCGAGAACCCACGGATCGAGCCGGTCCGGTTCTGGCGGCCAAGGATGGGCCGGATAGCCCGCCGATGGCCCGGGCGGAGAGCCGATCCCCTGCATGCCGGCGGGTGTGGCGTTGACGACCAGATCACACTGGCCGGCATCACCCGGGTTGCCCACTCGGCCCACCTCGCCGGCCAATGCAGCCGCGGCCACTGCCCGCTCTTCGGTCCGATTCACCACCACCACTTCCGACGCCCCCGAATCCGCCAGTGCGGCAATGATCGACCTGGCCGCTCCCCCGGCTCCGACCACCAGACACCGCCGTCCATCCGGGTCGAAATGACCCCCGCGGCGCAGGGCGGCGACCAGACCCCGTCCATCCGTATTGTCACCCACCAAGAGTCCGTCGAGATTGGTCACACAGTTCACTGCTCCAAGACGCTCGGCAATCTCGGTCCGGCGATCCACCAGAGCGGCGACAGCCGCCTTGTGGGGCATGGTCACCGAAAGGCCTCTCAACCCGAGGGCTCGCGCCCCGACGAGGGCTTCCGCCGCACTCCCCTCGACGACCTGAAAGCCCACCGACACCCAATCCAGACCAAGGTGTGCGAAGGCCACGTTATGAAGGAGTGGAGACAGCGAGTGGGCTACCGGGTCGCCGATCACCCCGACCACGGTGGTTGCCGCCGAGAGGTTCCGGTACGAGACAGTGTCGGGCGCCATGCGGGTCTCGCGGGTCATGGTCCTCCTACGAGAGTCCGCGTTGGGCGGCGACCGCTTCGTTCGCCAGTTGCTGGGCGTAGGTATCGGCAAAGGCCTCGGTCCCGTCGGATTCGACCACCACGAAATAAAGCCAAGCTCCGACCGGGGGATTCAGCGCAGCCTGCAGCGCCGCCGGCGCCGGGAAACAGATCGGAGTGGGAGTAAGACCACTGTGGAGGTAGGTGTTGTACGGCGTCTGAAGTTTGAGGTCTTTGCTGGTCACCGGCCCCCCATCCCGGCCTTCCGAGTAGAGAACCGTCGAGTCCATCTGCAGGGGCGTGTTCTTGGCCAGACGATTGAGAATGACCCGGGCGACTGGTCCCAGGTTCTTTTGGATGACCCCCTCCTTCTCGACAACGGAGGCCAAGGTGATCGCCTGATACGGGGTCAGACCGAGCGCCCCGGCTCGCGACGAGAGGTTCGCACTGTTGGCCTGTTTGTCGAAACGATCGATCATCTGGGTCAGCAACTGTGTGTCGGTCTCGCCAGGAAGAAGCTGGTAAATCCCGGTGCCGAGCAGCCCATCGAGGCTGGTCACCCCCACCGGTTGCCACAAGGAATGGAGAGAGCCCCCGGTGGCGATTGCCTTGAACGTCGTCCCGTCGTGCCCGGGGATCTGGCCCACCCGGGTCGCCACTTCCGACACGGTGAACCCGGGCAACACCTCAAGATCGAAGACATCGGGTCCATTGGCGAGCACGCTCTTGACGGTTCCGAAACTGTCGTTCTTGTTGAAGGCGTAGGACCCCGTCAAGACACCCGGATCCCCGTGCACACTGATCCAGATCCGAAAGGCCAGAGAACTGTCGATGACTCCATCCTTTTGCAGGGTGCCCGCGAACGAACTGAGGCCCGCCCCTTTGGGCACCGTCGCGATCACTTGTGCACCCTTCGGCCCCGACGGGTTGGCTTCGCTGTTGAGCCAAAGGTAGCCACCCACGATCACCACCAACCCAATCAACACAAGCAGCAGACCCAGAATCCGAAACGGGTGGTGGGCAAACAGGGACGGACGGTCAGCACCGTCATGCCTCCCATTGCCTGAACGTCCCGGATCGGTGGTGGCCTCGGATCCCGCTGCCACCGGATCGGCGGGGTCGAACGGGTTGACGGGGTCGACGATGGCTGTGAACTGCGACGTCGGGACGGTCAGCGGATCGGGACGGGTGCCGAATCCCTCCGGAATGGAAAGCTCTTCTCGTTCGCGCTCACGAGCGGGAGGAGGATGATCGACACCTGTTGGCCGATGAGGCCGTCCGAAGTCTTCAGGGGGTTCAGGCGTCACTTGGATTCCCTCTGTGCTTCGAGCCACGCCTGCAACATCACTGTGGCCGCTGATCGGTCGATGACCTTGCGCCGGGCCCTGCCGCCTTTGCCCCCCGCCGCCAGCGATTGATGGGCTGTCACCGTGGTCAGGCGCTCATCGAACAGTTCAACGCCGACCCCCCGGGGGATGAACAGGGCTCGGAGCGCCTCGGCTTCGGCCTCGGCTTCGACCGCCGCCCGACCGCGGGACCCATCCAGGGATAGGGGCAGTCCGACCACGACGACCTTTGCCTCCTCTTCGATCACCAGGTCGATCAACGCACGACGATCGCGTTGGAGATCGCCGGACCGGACGATCGTTGTGCGCGGAGAGGCCAGTGTTCCACCCGAGTCACTCACCGCCACACCGATCCGCCGGCTCCCCAGGTCGATCCCGACCGCTCGACCACGGGTCACCAACCTGACCACCGACCCGACCGCTCTGCCCTCCGCCGGTCCACGGACCGGTACCGTCCCACGGTTACCCACTGGCGAGGGCCCGGCGCGCCTCGTCGAGTGCATCGTCAATTCCCGCTGGATTCTTTCCGCCGGCCACCGCCATCTCGGGCGAGCCTCCCCCACCGCCCCCCAGCAATGGGGCGATGCGCTTGACCAGGTTACCGGCGTGCGCACCCGGGCCACCGTGCCCGTCTGACCCGCCCGCGGGTCGAGCGGACACCGATACCGCTACCGCCGCTTTGGCACCGTCGGGGCTGCCCCCCAACACCACAGCCCGCAACCCTGCCGCCTTGCGAGCGCTCTGGGCCAGGTCACGGAGCTCGTCGGGAACCAGGCCGTCCCGCCGGGCGACCACAATCCCGTCGACGGCGATGGCGGCCAACGCAGCGGCGTCGGCCTGCATCTCTCGACTCCTCATCCGCTCGAATGCCTTATCGGCGGTGCGCTGTCGTTCCAATAGGCGCTCGATCGTCTCAGGGACATTCTCCGGTTCGGTACGCAGCAGCACTGCCGCCTCGGTCAACAGTCCCTCACGGGCCACGATCCGATCGAATGCCCCGGTGCCGGTCACCGCTTCGAGCCGCCTGGTATTGGATCCTATGGACGACTCGGATACCACCGTGATCGGTCCGATCATGCCCAGGGCCCCGACATGGGTCCCTCCGCACAATTCGATGGAGTGCTCCCCCGCCCGGACCACGCGGACCCGCTCGCCGTACTTGTCCCCGAAAAAAGCCAATGCCCCCATCGCTTCGGCCTCTGCTTTGGTGGTCTCGACCACTGTCACCTCAGCGTCGGTGAGAACGTCGGCGTTGGCCATGGATGCAACCGCGGCCAGCTCATCAGGAGCGACACCTCCGTGATGGCTGAAATCGAAACGCAGACGATCGGGAGCCACCATCGAGCCCTGCTGGCGGACGTGTTCGCCCAACACATTGCGCAATGCGGCATGCAGGAGATGGGTGCCGGTGTGATTGCGCCGTAAGGCATCGCGGCGGGTGGCATCGATGGTGGCCAGCGCATCCTGGCCGGCGATCACGTCGCCAGTGATGCGGACCCGATGAGCGGTGAGTCCGGGCAGCGCGGGGACGGTGTCGTACACGAGGGCGGTTCCGGTCGAGGTCACAATGGTGCCGGTGTCACCGACCTGGCCCCCGCTCTCGGCGTAGAAGGGTGTCCGATCGAGGAAGACCTCCGCCTGCCCTGCATGGGCGGGGTCGGCATCGGCGAGAACGGCAATAATTCGGGCCGGGGCCGAGTAGCTGTCGGGTCGCTGCCCGATGAAGAGTGTCTGGCCGTCCGCATCCAGGATGGATCGATAGGCATTCTCGCCGGCCGCCGCCTTGCCGCTTCGGGCCGCGGCCCGGGCTTGACGGCGTTGCTCGTCCATGGCGGCCTCGAACCCGACGAGGTCGACCGATATGCCGGCTTCCTCGGCTATTTCGACGGTGAGCTCCACCGGAAAGCCATAGGTGTCATGGAGCCTGAAGGCAATGTCCCCGGGAAGGGTCACCGCACCGGAAGACAACTGGTCCTCGAGGATCGCGGTTCCCGTAGCCAGGGTACGCAGAAAACCGTCTTCCTCCCGTGCCACCACTTCGGAGACGAGACGGTGACTCTCGGCCAGCGATGGGTACGCCCCTCCCAAGGTGCTGATCGCCGCGTCCACCATTCGGGGTGCGAAGGGCTCATCGACGCCCAGTTGCCGCGCCCGCCGCACCGCTCGCCGAATGATCCGACGGAGTACATACCCCCGTCCCTCGTTGGCAGGCAGCACCCCGTCAGCAACCAACATCGACATGGCCCGACCATGATCGGCCAGAATACGGAGTCCGACATCAATCTGCTCATCCCGACCGTAGATGTGACCGGTAATCGACTGGGCGGTCTCGATCATCGGAAGGAACAGATCCGTGGCGAAAATCGAATCGACTCCCTGCAGGATCAGAAGGATCCGCTCGAGTCCGGCGCCGGTATCAATGCTGGGTCGGGGCAGCGGATCGATGATGCTTGCGTCCCGGCGGTTGTACTGCATGAAGACGAGATTCCAAATCTCCACGAACCGCTCACTGCCGCCGTGAGCCGGGCCGCCCGGCTCGCCGTAGGACGCTCCCATGTCGAAGTAGATCTCGGAACTCGGGCCACACGGACCGGTGTCACCCATCTTCCAGAAGTTGTCGTCGCCCATCCGCTGGATGCGGTCGGCCGGAACCCCGATGGCATCGCGCCAGATCTGCTCGGCCTCGTCGTCACTCTCGTGGACGGTGATCCACAACTTGTCGCCATCCATCCCGAGAACTTCGGTGATGAACTCCCAGGCATAGGGAATGGCCAGATCCTTGAAATAATCCCCGAAGCTGAAGTTCCCCAACATCTCGAAGAAGGTGACGTGCCGGCGGGTGGTGCCGACAATGTCGATATCGACTGTCCGGAAACACTTCTGGACCGAGGTGGCCCGGGACCACGGGGCCGCCTCATCCCCGACGAAGAAGGGCTTGAACGGCACCATCCCGGCGATGGTGAACAGAACCGACGGGTCGTGGGGAATCAGGCTGGCCGAAGGCACCGCAATGTGACCGCGTTCAGCGAAGAACCCGGTAAATGCTGAACGAAGTTGGTCGGCGGTCATCACCGTGCCTGAGGCCACGACTTGGGAGCCTAGTTGCCCAGGTGAGAGGGTGATTTTGTCGCCTCGGCCCGCTCGGGTGCGACACGTCGCTCGGCCAGTTGTTGCCAGAGGCGTTCCTCGTGTTCACGCATCTCGATCCGACCGGTGGAGACGGCGTCCCGAACCCGTTCGCTGGCTGTCTCGGCCATGTGGCGAGCCGACCTTCCAAGTTCGGCGGCCAGAACATCGGGCTGCAGGCGATTGGCGGCGTCCTGTACAGTGCGACGAACCCGCCGCTCAACCCACAGCGTTGAGCCCGCTCCCACAACAGTTCCCATGACCAGCCAGAACGGGCGTTTCGGCATCATGTCAGCGGGCCCTCTTGCTGTGTTTTCCAGGTGGATTTGTGGGCGTCCTCGTGCCGGAAGGTCCGGGCGATCCCGACGTGAGCCGACGCATGCCGCCGGCAGCACCAGCCTTTGCTGCCAGCACCTTTACCACCGGGTTGGCGAATGCCCGGTATGCCAACCGTGATGCCGAATCAACTGTCGAGTGCACTGATTCGGTGGACTCGAGCACCGCACCCACCCGTTCCATCTCCGTTGCCGCCTGGTCCACCACCCGGTGTGCCTCTGCCACGAGCGGCATCGTCTCACGGCGGAGGTCATCAGCCACATCTGCCAATTGGCGTACCTGTCGACGCAGCGAACGTATGGCGACAAGGAGGCCCGCCACGGCCAGGATGCAGGCGATGGCGGCGATGAGAACGGCAGTCTGACCCGCGGACATGATCCGTTCAGCTTAGAGGCCCCCGTTCCCCGGTTGGAACAGTTGCCTGCCGCCCCCGGGCCGGCGTACGTCGACGCCAGACCCACCTACGTCGATGCCAGGCCCACGATCGGCCGATTCAACACCATCGCACCGGTGGAGCCGTCGAAACGGGCGTCGCCAAAGGAGAAGATGCCGCCGTCGG
>PKXA01000079.1 GCA_003133325.1 Acidimicrobiaceae bacterium
ACTACGACGATGATCGTCACCATCACGGACAGAGGCCTCACGAAACCCATGTTTCTTCTCATCGCACCTCCCTGCCCTTCATCTGCGACAAACCTACTTTGTATATGCCGCCATTGCTCTTGCCGCCGTGTGGAAGACCTGGCGGAAACCGCACGGATCGCTGCACCTCAGTGGCACGCCCAGGCTCCGGGGTGGTCGCTCGTTGAACTGTTTGCGCCAACATTCTCACCCCGGCGGGTCTTTGTACCCTACCCCCGAGGGCCAATGCTGCCCAGACTGGGAGGAAGCACTTGAAAGGGGGGGCGATGCGATCGGTGGCGTGGTTTGAAGAGGTGGGCGTCGGCGATGCGGCGCTCGTCGGCGGCAAGGGGGCGAACCTGGGCGAAATGACGAGTGCGGGACTTCCGGTTCCACCCGGATTCGTGATCACGAGCGAGGCGTATCTCGACGCCATCGAGCGCAGCGGGAGCCGTGCCAAGCTCCGTGAGTTCATCGCCGCCCTGCGCCCAGAGGATCCGGCGAGCCTCGCCGAGATCGCTGAAGGAGCGCAAGCACTCCTCCGCGAGACACCTGTCCCACCACAGCTGGCCGACGCCGTGCTGGGCGCGTATCGCAAGCTCGGCGATGGCATCCGGGTCGCAGTGCGCTCGTCGGGGACGAGCGAGGACACCTCGGGGACTTCATTCGCCGGGATGAACGTGACCTATACCAACGTGGCTGGTGACGATGAGCTCTTGCAGCGGGTCGTCGACTGCTGGTCATCGATCTACAGCCAACGCGTGGTTGCCTACCGGGCCATCGAACGGGTGACCGACGAGCCCGTGCTGGCGGTGATCGTTCAGGAGATGATCGCCTCCGAGCGTTCCGGCGTGATGTTCACCGCCGACCCTGCGACGAATGCGACCGATCGCATCGTCATCGAGGCGGCCTTCGGCCAGGGCGAAGTGGTGGTCTCTGGTCGCGTCGAGCCGGACACATACGTGGTGGCGAAGGAGGGCCCCAAGCTTCTGAGTGTCAGGGTCGGGCACCAGGCGATGAAGATCGTTCGTGGCGCCGGGGGAACAGACGAAGAGGTCCAACTGTCTGCCGAGGAGGGTGCCCGACGGGTGCTCACCGATGAGGAGATCCTCGAGCTCGCCCAGCTCGGGTTGACCGTCGAACACCACTACGGTTCTCCCCAGGACACCGAGTGGGCGATGGCCGGGGGGCGAACGTACCTCGTCCAATCCCGCCCGATCACCACGCTGCACGCCCGTGCCGAGGCACCGCCGGCCGCCGCACGGGTGCTCGTCAGCGGTCTCGCCGCCTCCAGAGGCACAGCATCGGGACCGGTCCGGATATTGCATTCGCCCGCCGAGGGTGACCGCCTGCGTGACGGTGAGGTGCTCGTGGCCCCGATCACGAGCCCTGATTGGGTCCCCGCCATGCGACGGGCCGCCGCGCTCGTGACCGACGGCGGCGGCATGACCTGTCATGCCGCCATCGTCTCGCGGGAGCTGGGTGTGCCCTGTGTCGTCGGCACCCGCACCGCCACGACGATGCTGCGAGATGGCGAAGTGGTCACCGTCGACGGCGGGCGAGGACAGGTGCTCGAGGGAGTCTTCTCCGAGCCGGCAGTCCCCGCCACACCGGCCGCGGCGGCTGCCGGAGCACCTTCCGCTTCGGCGGGCGCGCCGGGCGTGCTCGCCACCCGACTGTATGTCAACCTCGCCGTCGCCGAGCATGCCGAGGAGGTCGCCGCAATGGACGTCGACGGTGTCGGGTTGCTACGGGCCGAGTTCATGGTCGCCGACGCCCTCGCCGGGGTACATCCTCGGCTCCTCCTCCAACGCGGAGAGGAGCAGACCTTCGTCGACAGGATGTCCGACTCGTTGCTCCGGATCACCCGGGCCTTTGACCCTCGTCCCGTCGTCTACCGAAGCATCGACTTCCGGAGCAATGAGTTCCGGGGCCTCGAGGGAGGCGAAGAGTTCGAACCGCACGAAGAGAACCCGATGATCGGCTACCGGGGATGCTTCCGCTATGTCGACCAACCTGACCTGTTCCGCTTGGAACTTGACATCCTCGGGCGGGTCGCGGCCCAGACGCCGAACCTTCGCCTCATGATCCCATTCGTCCGCACGGCATGGGAACTCGAGCGCTGCCTCGAGATCGTCGAGAACCATCCCCAAGCCCGGGGCCTTCCGATCTGGGTGATGGCCGAGGTGCCCTCCGTCGCCTATTGGATCCCGACCTACGCCCAGATGGGCATCGAGGGGGTATCGATCGGCAGTAACGACCTCACCCAGCTCACACTGGGTGTCGACCGGGACTCGGCGGTGTTGGCGGAGCTCTTCGACGAGTCCGACCCTGCCGTCCTGGACGCAATCGAGCGGATCGTCGGAGCGTGCCGGGACTCGGGCATCACTTCGTCGCTGTGCGGGCAGGCCCCATCGAACCGACCGGAGTTCGCCGAGTTCCTCGTGCGCCTCGGGATCACCTCGGTGTCGGTGAGCCCCGACGCCGCACCGGCGGTGCGCCAAACGATCGCAACAGCCGAGTGGCGCCTCATGCTCGAGGCGGCGGCGCCAGGGCGAGCCGCCTCCGCACCAGTGCTGGCGCCCAGGCACCGCCTGTCCGGGAGACGCTCCACTGGGGTCAAGTGAGCGTACAGGGAAGAAAAAGCGTACAGGGAAGAAAAAGGGGCCTACCCCGACCGACCCGACAAAGGAGGCTCGATCCACTGACGAAGGGACCTTCGGCCCTGGGAGCGTGTCGCGGCCCCGCCTAAGGTCGTGCCTGGCACCGGAAGCTGTCGGCGAGTGTGCATCCGGAGCAAGGAGGGTTCAACGGTGCATTGGGAGGCGATTCACAAACCCAGCGAGCACGGTGATCCGATGCCCAACATGGGCGACTACGCCGCCGAACGGGCCACCTTCACGTGGGAGGAAGCCCGGCGGGCGCTCGACGGTCTTCCGGGCGGCCGGGGCCTGAATATTGCGCACGAGGCGGTCGACCGTCACGCAGCGGGGCCGAGGCGTGGGCACGTCGCGTTGCGCTGCCTCGACCGCCACGGCGAGCGCACTGAGGTCACCTATGCCGAACTCGCCGAAACCTCGAACCGGTTCGCCAACGTCCTCGACACCCTCGGTGTCGAGGCCGGTGAACGGGTGTTCGTGTTGATGCAGCGCACCGCGGACCTGTACGCGGCTGCCTTGGGGAGCCTGAAGCACCGGAGTGTGCTGTGCCCCCTCTTCGCCGCGTTCGGCCCCGAGCCCATTCGCCAGCGCCTCGAACTCGGATCTGGTCGCGTGCTCGTGACCACCCCCACCCTGTACCGGCACAAGGTGGCAGCGATCAGGGACCAGCTTCCGTTGCTGCGCCACATCCTGCTGGCCGGAGGGAGCACGGCACCGGAAACGGCCGAGGACGTTAGGACACTCGACCTCGACGCCCTGCTCGCTCGTGCCAGCTCCCAGTACGAGATCGGGCGCACCGATCCCGAGGACATGGCGCTGCTCCACTTCACGAGCGGCACCACCGGCACGCCGAAGGGTGCCATTCACGTGCACGAGGCGGTCGTGTCGCATCACGCCACCGGCCGCATCGCGCTCGACCTGCATCCCGACGACGTGTTCTGGTGCACCGCCGACCCCGGCTGGGTCACCGGAACTTCCTATGGCATCGTCTCGCCCCTGGTCCATGGGGTGACCAGCATCATCGACGAAGGCGATTTCGACGCCGATCGCTGGTACGACGTGCTCGAGAATGAGGGCGTCACGGTCTGGTACACGGCCCCAACCGCGCTACGCATGCTGATGCAGGCTGGTGCTGACGCAGCCAAGACCCACGACCTGAGCCGGCTCCGCTTCGTCGCCAGCGTCGGGGAACCACTCAACCCCGAGGTCGTTGTGTGGGGCCAGGAGACCCTCGGACTGGCGATCCACGACAACTGGTGGCAAACCGAGACCGGAGGGATCATGGTCGCCAACTACGCATGCATGGACATCCGCCCTGGTTCCATGGGCCGGCCCTTGCCGGGCATCGAAGCCGCCGTGCTCATCCGCGACGATCACGGCGACGTCGTGGTGGGCGGCGATGGCGCCGCGGTGGAAGCAGCCGTGGGCCAACAGGGGGAGCTCGCCCTGCGCCCGGGATGGCCCTCCATGTTTCGCGGCTATCTCGATGATACCGAGCGCTACCAATCGTGCTTCGCCGGCAACTGGTACCTGAGCGGGGACCTGGCCCGACGCGACGAGGACGGGTACTTCTGGTTCGTCGGGCGCGGCAATGACGTCATCAAGTCGGCCGGTCACCTGATCGGGCCGTTCGAGGTCGAGTCGACCCTCATGGAGCACCCGGCGGTGGCCGAGGTGGGCGTGATCGGCAAACCCGACCCATTGTGCGGAGAGGTAGTGAAGGCTTTCGTCACACTGCGCGCCGGCTACGAAGCAAACGAAGACCTCCGCCTCGACCTCCTCGGCTTCTCGCGCAAGCGGCTCGGGGCTGCGGTGGCGCCACGGGAGATCGCCTTCGACCAGCACCTCCCCCACACTGAGAGCGGGAAGATCATGCGGCGCGTGCTCAAGGCCCGCGAGCTCGGCTTGTCCGCGGGCGACACCTCGACCCTGGCGGCATCGTGATGACCGGGGCAACGGCCGCTGGAGGCGGGGGGGCCGAGCCCGCAGGTGGCCCTACAGGCGAGAAGGACCACGGCATCCATCTGCTGCAGCAGATGCTGCGAATCCGGCGGTTCGAAGAGCGCTGCGCCGAACTGTACAGTCACTCGCTCATCCGTGGCTTCCTCCACCTCGACATCGGGGAGGAGGCCTGCGCGGTGGGGGTCATCGACACACTCTCACCCGACGATGCCGTGGTGGCCACCTACCGCGAACACGGCCACGCTCTGGCCCGAGGCATCTCCATGCGGGCGGCGATGGCCGAGCTCGAGGGCAAGGTCGAAGGCTGCAGTCGGGGTCGGGGGGGCTCGATGCACCTGTTCGACGCGGCCACCCGCTTCTACGGCGGGAACGCCATCGTCGGAGGTGGCCTACCGATCGCGGTGGGGCTCGCCCTCGCCGACCACCTCCAAGGCCGCCGGGCGGTGACCGCCTGCTTCTTCGGCGATGGGGCAGTCGCCGAAGGCGAGTTCCACGAGTCGATGAACCTGGCCGCGCTGTGGCACCTGCCGGTGCTGTTCTGCTGCGAGAACAACCTCTACGCGATGGGGACCGCTCTGGATCGCTCCGAGTCGGAGACCGACCTGTCGCTCAAGGCGGCGGGCTACCGGGTGCCTTCATGGGAAGTCGACGGCATGGACGTCCTCGCCGTCGAGGATTCCGCACGCAGCGCCGTCGAGACGGTGCGAGCCGGTGGCGGCCCCCACTTTTTGGAGCTGCGCACCTACCGGTTCCGAGCCCACTCCATGTACGACCCCGACCGCTATCGGGACAAGGCCGAGATCGAGCAGTGGAAGCAGCGAGACCCCATCCCGCTCCTCACCGAGCGGCTGACGGCCACCGGCGTCCTCGCCGAGGGCGACCTCGAGCGCATCGAGGGCGAAGTCGGTGCCGAGGTGGACGATGCCGTCGCCTTCGCGGAAGCCGGAACCTACGAGGCGACGGAGGACCTCGAGCGGTTCGTTACCTCCGAGCCGGTACGAGCCGGGGAGGGATCGTGAGCAAGGTCACCTACCGCGAGGCCATGCGCCAGGCGATTCGCGAGGCCCTCACCCGGGACGACCGTGCGTTCTTGATGGGCGAGGACGTGGGCCGCTATGGCGGTTGCTACGCGGTCAGTCTCGGTCTGCTCGAGGAGTTCGGGCCCGAGCGGATCCGCGACACACCATTGTCGGAGTCGGCCTTCGTGGGGGCTGGGATCGGCGCCGCGCTGGGCGGGATGCGCCCCATCGTCGAGATCATGACCGTCAACTTCAGCCTGCTCGCCTTGGACCAGATCGTGAACAACGCGGCGACCCTGTCCTATATGTCGGGAGGACAGTTCAACGTCCCGCTGGTGATCCGCATGACGACCGGGGCCGGTCGTCAGCTTGCCGCCCAGCACTCCCATAGTCTCGAAGGGTGGTACGCACATGTCCCGGGCCTCCGGGCGCTTGCACCCGCCACGCTGGAGGACGCGAGGGGGATGCTGTGGCCGGCGATTCAAGACCCTGACCCAGTAATCATCTTCGAGCACGGCACCCTTTACAACGTGGAAGGCGAGCTGTCCGATGACGCCGGTCCCGTGGACATCAACACCGCCGCGATTCGTCGCCCTGGCGACGACGTCACCATCATCACGTACGGTGGCACGCTGCGTACCGGGCTCGGCGCTGCGGAGCAGCTTGCCGGCAGCGGAGTTAGCGCCGAAGTGATCGACCTTCGTTGCCTCCGACCGCTCGACACCGCAACCATCGTGTCGTCGGTGGCCCGGACCCACCGGGCCGTGATCGTCGACGAGGGGTGGCGAACAGGCAGCCTGTCGGCCGAGGTGAGCGCTCGCATCATGGAAGAGGTGTTCTACGATCTCGACGCTCCCGTGGCCAGGGTGTGCAGTGCCGAGGTGCCCATGCCCTATGCCAAACATCTCGAGGATGCGGCCATCCCCCAAGTGGCCGATGTGCTGGCGGCAGTGCAGATGCTCGGGGGCTGAGTGGGCGACTTCACCATGCCCTCGCTCGGTGCCGACATGGAAGCCGGCACGATCGCACAGTGGCTCATCAAGCCCGGTGACGAGGTGCACCGCGGCGGCATCGTAGCCGTGGTCGAAACCGAGAAGTCGACCATCGAGGTGGAAATCTTCGAAAGCGGCATTGTCGACGAACTACTCGTGCATGAAGGAGAGTCGGTTCCGGTGGGCGCGGTGCTCGCCCACGTCACCTCCCGGACAGCCGAAGCGGCCACCGCCACGGCGTCGCTTTCTCCCCCAACAGGCCCATTCCCCCCTCCTCCACCGCCGGTCGCCCATGAAAACCCGGTCGCGGTGCCCACCCGGGTCGCTCCACCGATCCCCGCGGCCCGGTCCACCGTTCCCGCGCCTGTCGTCTCTCCTGTCGTCCGCCGACTGGCCGAGCGGTCCGGGGTCGACCTGGCCACCCTGTCCGGGAGCGGGTTGGGTGGCACCGTGACCCGCTCCGATGTGGAGAGGGCAGCGCAACCGACCGGTGACGAAGGGGCTCGCCCCGAGTGGGCCCCCGGCCGAGTGGGCCCCCGGTCCTCGCCGTTCGCCCGGAAGCTGGCGACCGAGCTCGGGGTCGATCTGTCCACCCTTCAGGGGTCCGGCCCACACGGGTCGGTGATCGAGCGCGACGTGCGTCTCGCCGCCGAAGTCACGCCGGCGGAAACACCACCGGCGACGGTCGCCAGCGAAGATCGCCCGGCCGCCATGCGGCGGGCCATCGGTGCCCTCATGGCGCGCTCCAAGCGCGAGATCCCTCACTACTACCTCAGCACCACGATCGACCTCACCGCCCCCACCGCCTGGCTCGAGCAGGCAAACCTCGAGCGCCCGATAACCGGTCGCCTCATCATGTCCGTGCTTCTGCTGAAGGCCACCGCTCTCGCGGTCAAGGCCGTGCCGGAGATGAACGGCTTCATGGTCGACGGCGCCTTCGCTCCGAGCGAGGCGGTACACGTGGGGGTCGCCGTCTCCCTGCGCACCGGCGGCGTGATCGCGCCGGCCGTCCACAATGTCGAACACCTCGCCCTCGACGATCTGATGGCGGGGCTGAAAGACCTCGTGGGCCGGGCCCGCACCGGGGTGCTGCGTAGCTCGGAGATGAGCGACCCGACCATCACGGTCACCAATCTCGGCGATCTGGGGGTGGAGGCGGTGTTCGGCGTGATCTACCCTCCGCAGGTCGCCCTGGTCGGTTTCGGCCGGGTGATGGAGCGGGCGTGGGCACAAGATGGCATGCTCGGGGTACACCCATGCGTCACCGCGACGCTGTCAGCCGACCATCGGGTCAGCGACGGCCACCGAGGCGGCCGCTTTCTGGCTGAGATCGACCGCCTACTCCAGGAGCCGGAAAAACTATGACCAATGACGAGGCACGACAGTTGATCCGCTCGGTGCTGCACCAGGTGGCACCGGAGGTCGACCTCGACGACGTCGTGGCCGGCGAGACCCTCCAGGAAGCACTCGATCTCGACTCGATGGACTTTCTCAACTTCGCTGTCGGGCTGCACGAGGCAACCGGGCTCGAGATCCCCGAGCGGGACTACCCGCGGTTGTCGACCGTCGAGGGGTGCGTCACCTACCTCACGTCGGCCGGTTGACGGAGCGGGGAGGACCGTGGCTGCCGTCTCACTCGGGGAGATCCTCCGGCGGTTCCGCGTCCACGGCGCGCCGGGCGCGCCGGCAGCGGCCGGTGTGCCCGTCGATCGCACCGGCGAGGTCGAGGCCGAGCTGGAGCCCGTGTTCTCAGCACTCGAGGACGCCCAACGCCACGGCGTAGCCCTGGTGGCCGCGGCAGAGCGGGATGCCGCCGGTCGCCGTGCGGACGCCGTCGAGGAGGGACACCGCATCGTCGCCGAGGCACGAATGCAGCAGGCCGCAGGGCGCGCCGAAGCAGCGTCGGCACTGCTTGCCCAGGCCGATGGCGAGCGCGCCCGGCTGGTCGCTGCTGCCCGGATGGAGGCCGACCGGATCGGGCGCGTCACGGCCGCGCGCACGCCGGCCTTGGTGGACGATGTCGTGCGGCGGGTCCTCGCCCTTGGGGCGGCACTGCCATGAGTGCCGGCTGGGTGGCCGCGGGGGTACGGGGACAAGGGCTGGCACGCCGCCGCCTCGGGCATGACGGCGCCTGCAGCCTGGCGACCACGGAATCGTTGGCCGACGCCCTCGCCATCCTGGTTCGCACACCGTATGGGCGCGAGGTTCGAGCCGACATGGACCTGATCGCCGCCCAGCAAGCGGTTGCAGCCACGGTCCTGTGGCATCTGCGGATCCTGGCCGGCTGGGCCCCGTCCCTCCGCTCCGGATCGCTGCGCCTCATGGCGGCGGGTTTCGAGATCACCAATGTCACCGGCCACATGGCGCGCCTTGCCGGCCAGCCGGCCCCCGCACCCTTCGCTCTCGGATCATTGGCTATGGCGTGGCCGATGGTCTCGGTGGCTCGGACACCGGCCGAGGTCCGCACCGCATTGCGCTCGTCCGTATGGGGCGACCCAGGGAGCGACGATCTTCCTACCATCCGCCTGGCGCTGCAGCTCGGATGGACCCGACGGGTCCTCGACAGCGTCCCCGCAGCCGCTGACTGGGCGATTTCAGGTACCGCCCTGGTGCTTGCCCGGGTGCTGGCTGTCGGCGCGCTACCCGCTCTGAGCCGGTCAACCCGACGTGATGTCACCCACATCCTCGGTCCCCAGTGGCAGCAGGCGTCCTCCCTCGACGAACTCGCCCGGTGCCTGCCCCGGCTGGCCGCCCAGGCACTCCGGGGCGTGAACGGCGCCGAGGACCTGTGGCGGGCCGAGGTCCGCTGGTGGGCGACCGTCGAGTCCACCGGCGCGGCACTCGCAGCGCGCCCCCACCCTGGCCCCGCCTCCGGCATTGGGGTAGTGGGTCTGCTCGCCGCTGACGCATGGAGGACCCGAGCGGCATTGGCGATCGCAGCGCGCGGCGGCGGGGTGCTCTCGGAGGTGCTCGATGCGGTGGCGTGACGTCCTGGAGCCAGCCCGCATGGACCGAGTGGCGGTGGTCGCCCCCACCGACCGCTTGCGCCGTGTGCTCGTGGTTATGGCTGACGCTGGCGTCATCGATCTCGAGCGTGTCGGGGACCCTGCCACCGGCCCGGCCACCGACGTGCTCGACCGCGCTCGGGAGCAGATCACGGCCACGACATCTCCCGACGCGGCACCGGTCACCCCTCGTCTTGCCCCCGAACCTCCCGACCTGATCGTCCTCGAGCAGACTGGCCAGCTCGGGGAGCTCGTTGGCGAGGCCGAGCTGGAGCAGGTCGACGCGTCCGCACGACGCCGGGACGCCGTTGCCGCGCTCGTCGGCTGGAGCCCGGCGGCGGCCGTGATCCCATTGTCACGCCGACTGGCACCGCTCGGGGGCGCAGTGGTGCGCCTGCCGGTCCCCCGTGGTGCCGAGCCACCGACGCTCGTCGAGGCCAGGGGTGCCACCGGTGCGTTCCAGCCACTGGTGGACACCTACACCATCGTTCCCTACGCGGACGTCAATCCGGCCGCGTTCGCGGGCCTCGCCTACGTCGTCATGTTCGGGATGATGTTCGGCGACGTTGGTCGCGGCATACTGCTCGTGGCAAGTGGGCTGTTGCTGGCAACAGGGCACCCGACCATGCTGTCCCGTTTCCGCCACCTGGCACCGTTCGTCATTGGAGCCGGAGTGACGAGCACCCTCTTCGGGCTGGCGTTCGGCGAGACGTTCGGCCCCACCCATGTCGTGCCGACATTGTGGCTGGCGCCCCTCGACCATCCGACCACGCTGCTTGCCGTGGCTGTTGCCGTCGGCGCCGGCTTGCTCGCCGTCTCCTACGGGCTCGGGACCGTCAACCGCTGGCGTGAAGGCGGCGCGGCTCGTGCCCTGGTCGCCACCTCGGGGCTGGCCGGCGCCGCGCTCTACCTCGGCCTCGCCGGGGTTGGCCTCAGCCGGTACTGGCACTCGGCGGTTACCCTCGTGGCCGGTACCGCTCTGGCTGGATCCGGTCTCGTGCTCGGCTTCGTCGGGTGCTATGTGAAGACCGGCGGCCATGCGGACGGAATGGCACAGGCCGGCATCGAGATGTTCGATGCCGTGCTGCGGATCGGCACCAACACCGTGTCGTTCGCCCGGCTGGCCGCCTTCGGTCTCATCGACGTCGCTCTCGGCGGGCTCGTGTGGTCCAAGACCGCCGCGCTGTGGCACCGAGGACCCGCCCTGTGGATTGTCGCCGCAGTGGTGTTCTTGGTCGGCAACGCCGTAACCTTCGCCCTCGAGGGTCTCGTGGCCGGTGTGCAGGCGCTGCGGCTCGAGTACTACGAAATGTTCAGCAGGATCTTTGTCGCCGAAGGTCGGCAGTTCCGACCATGGCACGTCCCGACCCTCGCTATAAAGGAGACCCCATGCTCACCTGGTTGATCGGCCTGCCCATTCTTGTCGCTGTAAGCGCGGGGATTGGCGTCCAGCTCCATCGTCGCCCGCAATCGACCTTGCGCGTTGTGAAGGTCGTCAACCTCCTCCTGCTCGTCGGAGCGGGCGTGCTCGTCGTCCTGTCCATCTCCGCCAGCCCGAGTGGAGCGGCAGCGGCCGCAGCCACCGGCGCCAGCGCCTACGGCGGCCAGGCTCTCATCGGCGCAGCCGTTGCGGTCGCCGGCGCATCCATCGGCGCGGGAATCGCGGTGGCGTACACAGGCTCGGCCGCCTTGGCGGCGATGAGCGAGCGACCCGAGATATTCGGCCGGGCCATCGTCATCGTCGGGCTCGCGGAGGGGATCGCCATCTACGGCCTGGTCATTGCCATCATGCTGATCGGCAAGGCGTAGACGTGGGCCTCCTCGTCGTACTCGGCGAGGCAGCGCGGGTCGATGGCTTCGCGCTCGGCGGAGCAACGGTGATCGCCGCCGAAAGTCCCGATGCCGTGCGTCGGGCCTGGACCTCGTTGCCGGACGACTTGGCGGTGGTGATGCTCACTCACCAGGCAGCCGTCGCTCTGGGCGACGAAGTGGCCCGGCGCGACGGTGTGCTGAACGTGGTGATGCCGCCGTGACCGAGCCGGCATCGACGACGGCGACGAAGACGGCGACCAAACCTCCTCGCCCCCCCGCAATCCGATCCGACAAGGGGCACGCCGCCATGGAGGCAGCGCTGGCGCCGGTCGCCGACACGCTGGTCGCCGCGGCACACGCACGTGCCCAGGCAGAGCGGTCCCTCGCCGAAGAGGACGCTCTCTCCGAGCTGGCGAGCAGTCGCGCCGAGGCGGAACGCCTTCTCACCGAGGCTCGGGCTGAAGGCATCCAGGCGGCCAGGCAAGAGGCGGCAGCGCGACTCGCCGTGGCTCGCCGTGAGGCACGCGAGCTGGTCCTCGCCGCTCGCCGACGCGCCTACGAAAGGCTCCGGAGCGACGCAGTCGAGGCGCTCGAACAGCGAGGAGCGACGCCCGAGGGCCGGCTGCTCGGCACGCGGCTGATGGCACTGGTGCGCGACCGGATCGGCACCACCGCGGCGGTCCGTCAGGTCGGCCCGGGCTCCCTGGCCGCGGTCGCCGAGTCCGGCAACCGGCGTGCGGCGCTCGGAGCGTCGGCCTTGGTCGACCAAACGCTCATGTCAATGGCCGACGAGATCGAGGGGCTGTGGGCATGACCGCTCGAACCATCCAGGCCCACACGGTGGACGAGCAGACGGGCTCCGGACGGGTGGTGCGGGTGAACGGGCCGCTGGTCGAGGTGGAGGGACTCGATAAGGTGGCCGTGCTCGACGTCGTCGAGGTGGGCCATGCCGGACTGGCCGCCGAGGTGGTATCGGTGCGCCGCGGTCTGGTCACCGCCCAGGTCTACGAGTACACCGGCGGCCTCCGGGTCGGTGACCCAGCCACCGGCCGGGGTCATCCGCTCTCCGCTCGGCTTGGCCCCGGCCTCCTCGGTGGAATCTTCGACGGACTTCTCCGCCCCCTCGCCGGCCGTCCGCGATGGCTCACACCCGGCTCTCTCCAACAGGTGGGCGAAGCGAGGCCGTGGCGGTTCATCCCGGCGACGTCACCGGGATCGGACGTCGGGCCCGGAGACATCCTCGGCACGGTCCCGACGCCGTCGGGCGTCGACCATCGAGTGCTGATACCCGTCGGGATGACTGGCCGTGTCGAGTGGGTTGCCGGCAACGACGATGTCGACGAGGACGCGCCTGTCGCCGTCGTCGACGGCCGGCAGGTGACGCTGACCGAGCTGTGGCCGGTACGGACGGGCCGTCCGATGCGCACCCGCCTCGAGCTATCGGAACCGCTCCTGACCGGCCAGCGGGTGGTCGACCTGCTCTTCCCGATCGCCAAAGGCGCCACCGCCGCTGTCCCCGGCGGGTTCGGAACCGGAAAGACGGTGCTGTTGCAACAACTTGTCAAGTGGTGCGAGGCGGATGTGGTCGTCTTCGTCGGGTGCGGGGAGCGGGGTAACGAACTGGCAGACGCCCTAGCCGACCTGGGCGAGATCGAGGACCCGAGGACCGGCCGGAGCCTCCTCGAGCGGACGGTGGTGATCGCCAACACCTCCAATATGCCGGTGATGGCGCGCGAGGCCAGCATCTACACGGGAATGACCGTGGCCGAGTTCTACCGAGATATGGGATACGACGTGGTCCTGCTCGCCGACTCCACGTCGCGGTGGGCCGAGGCGTTGCGCGAGTTCTCGTCGAGAAGCGGCGAACTGCCGGCCGAGGAAGGCTACCCGGCGGGACTGGCCTCGGCGCTGGCCGCCTTCTATGAGCGGGCCGGACGGGTCACGACCCTCGGGGGCAAAGAGGGGTCGGTGACGGCGATCGGCGCCGTGTCCCCGCCCGGCGGCGACATGACCGAGCCGGTCACCGCTCACACGGAGCGGTTCGTGCGTTGCCTGTGGTCGCTCGACCGCGACCTCGCTTACGCCCGCCACTACCCGGCGATCACGTGGCGACGGTCTTTCTCTCGTGACGCACAGGTCGTGGGTGCGTGGCACGCGTCGGCCGGCCGGCCCGAGTGGGCCCGGGCCCGGGCCCGGGCGGTTGCCCTCCTGGCCGAGGCGGACCGGCTGGCCCCGATGGTGGAGCTGGTCGGGCTCTCGGCGCTGCCCGGTCGGGAGCGCATGGTGATGCTCGCCGGCCGGCTGCTCCGTGAGGCTGTCTTGCAGCAGAGTGCGCAGAGCGCCAATGACGCAACCTGCACGCCGGCCAAGCAAACGGCCCTGCTCGAACTGGTGCTCGCCGTCTACGATCGATGCCTGGCTCTGATCGATGCTGGGGATCGCGCCGGCGTGGTGGAGGAGTTCGACCTCTCGGGCGTCATCCGGGTACGCGACGAGGTCGGACCCGATGATGCCGCTGGCGTCGAGCGTCGCCGCGACGAGGTGCTGGCCTTGCTGGAGAGCCAGATATGACCGCGGAGGCCGAACCCGTGCCGCTCGTCCCTCTCGAATACTGCGGTGTGCGGGAGGCGGAGGGGCCGCTGGTCGTGGTCGAGGGTGTCGAGGGTGTCGGCTTCGACGAGTTCGCCACTGTGCGCCTCACCACCGGTGAACTCCGTCGCGGCCTCGTTCTGGAGGTCCACCGCGACGTGGCCGTGGTCCAGGTCCTCCAAGGCACGGCCGGCATCGACCCCGCCACCGTGACAGTTGCGTTCGAGGGTCGTCCCTTCGAGATCCCCGTGGGCGAGGGTTGGCTGGGCCGGGTGTGGAACGGTATGGGCGAGCCACTCGACGGCGGTCCCCCGATGCTCAGTGCCGTCACCCGCCCGGTGGCCGGCTCGCCTCTCAACCCCACGGCTCGCGAGGTGCCCCGCGATCCGATCCTGACCGGGATCTCGGTGATCGATGCTCTGACCACACTGGTGCGTGGCCAGAAGCTCCCCGTGTTCTCCTCTGCCGGGCTTCCTCACTTCGAGCTGGCCGCCCAAATTGCCGCCCAGGCCAACATCGCCGGAGAGCCGTTCAAGGTCGTGGTGGTGGCCATGGGGATCACCCACACGGACGCGACGGCAATGCGCGATGCGCTCGAACCCCGTGCCGAGGCTGGGGAGCTCGCGCTGTTCTTGGATACGGCGGACGACCCCGTGGTACAACGGATCCTCGCCCCGCGCGTAGCTCTCACGGTCGCCGAGCACCTCGCCTTCGACCTCGGTCATCACGTCTTGGTGATACTGGCTGACATGACGAGCTACTGCGAGGCGGTCCGCGAGGTGTCGGCGGCACGAGGAGAGGTCCCGGGCCGACGCGCCTACCCCGGATACCTCTACAGTGACCTGGCCTCTCTCTACGAGCGGTGCGGACGGATACGCGGCTGTGCCGGATCGGTGACTCAGGTGCCCGTGCTCACCATGCCGGCAGCCGACATCACCCATCCGGTGCCCGACCTCACCGGTTACATCACCGAAGGCCAGATCGTGCTGTCGCCCGATGTCCACGGCAGCGGCGTCTACCCGCCAGTCGATGTACTCGGGTCGCTGTCCCGCTTGATGCGCAAGGGAGTCGGTGAGGGCCGCACCCGCGGCGACCACCTCGCCATCGCCGCCCAGCTCGTGGCTGCCCTGGCCCGTGCCCGTCAAGTTCGGGACCTCGCCGATCTCATCGGCACCACCGCCTTGACCGAGACCGATCGGCAATATCTCTCGTTTGCAGACACGTTCAGCTCCGTGTTGGTCGCTCAGGGCACCGCAGAGTCCCGTTCCCTCGAGGACACCTTGGCCCGCGCCTGGCTGGTGGCGTCCGAGCTGCCCCGGCGAGAGCTCACGATGTTGTCGGCTGCCGACATCGCCGCCTATTACTCAGAAGACGAGACAGACCCCGCCTCCGACCCCACGGCCTTCGACCCGGCCCCCTCCGACCCTCGCACCGAGCGCTCGGCGGCGGATCCTGTCATCGAGACCGGTGAACGGGACGTCCGTGCCTGACCAGGTGCCTCCGGGCCGGGCGGGACGGCTGTGGCTGCTCGGCCGCCTCGCGTCCGCCCAGCGCAGCGTGGAGCTGCTCGACCGCAAACGACAGCTCCTGCGGCGTGAATTGAGCCGACTCGCCACCATGCGCGACGAGGCCCGGCAAAGCTGGGTGATCTCCTGCGTCGAGGCGGAACGCTGGGGTCTGCGGGCGACCGTGCTCGGCGGCGCGTCCGGTGTGGCGCTCAGCGCCGCTGCTGTTGCAGGCCGGGCGAACGTCGAGGTGGCGTGGCGCAACACCATGGGGGTTCGACATCCGGACCAGCCCCGTTGTGCGCTGGCATCGCTGCCGCCGGCCGAGGCCGCGGCGGCCAATGCCGCGGTTGCGCCCGCAGCCGCTTCGTACCGGCGGGCGCTCGAGGCGGCGGTCTCCTACGCAGCGGTGGACACCTCGTGGCGCCTCCTCGACGCCGAATTGCACACGACTGCCCGGCGTCTGCGAGCTATCGAACGCCACCGGCTACCCGCCCTCAGTGATGCGCTGCGTCGACTGGACCTGCGACTCGACGAGCTCGAGCAGGAGGAGCGGGTGGTGACCCGCTGGGCACAACGCAGGCGCCAAGGGCAGTTCGCCGGACCGGCTGCGCCGACCAGCCGCGACAACAGCGTCGATGCGACGAGCTGACCCATGCAGTGCGGGCACCCAAAGGTCGGGTGCTTCTTCCACCAGGCGTTCAGGTGTGGCACGCCGTGGGTCTCAGGCTACGTCAGGCTACGTCAGGCAATGTCAGGCTTCAAGGGCTTCGGTGAGCGTGGCTGCAAGTTCGGCGAGATCCACAGGACCCTTCAAGCGATCGATCCCGGTTGCGGAGAGTCCGGACCAGACGAAGTTGGTGAGGTGGTCGACGAAGGTGGCGCGTGGCTCGGTGTGGTGCGTTGCCCAGCGATCGGCAGTTGCGAAGACCCCCCCCAGCACCATATAGGACAGGTATTCGGCGGCACTCGGATCGGCTCCGGATGCGCGCAGCATCGTTTGAACCATCACGGTGACCGGCGGGCCGGCTTCATCGAGCAGTGCCTGAGGACCGTTGGTGGCCAAGATGAAGCGGTAGATCGCCGGGTCGCGCTCGATCGCCCGCACGAAGATCTCGATCCCGCCTCGCACGATCTGCTGTGCGTCAACTGGGCCACTGATCCCCTTTGCAAACCGCCCCACCAGCCCGATTCCGAACCTGTCGAGTAGCTCATGAGTCAGGCCGCTCTTGCTGTCGAAGTTGTCGTACAGGGTGGCCTTCGAGACACCGGCGTGCGCTGCGATCTGCTCCATCGACACCTCTGGACCCAAGGTACGTATAGCTGACTCCGCACTATCAACCAACGCAGCACGTCGGAGCGCGGGGTCACGCCGGACGCCTCTGGGGCGTCCCGGCCCTCGGCGGCTCGGCGTCACGATTAGGCAGCTTACCGAATCGCCGAACCTGGCTTGCAAACCGACCCACGGTCGGTTTATGGTTGCACGATGCCCGTCTTGACCGAACGCATCGAACGCATCGAACGCCTCAATCGCATCTCCGAGCGCCGGGTGATCGACCCTGACGCAGAGCTCCCCGGTTCTGTTGGTGATGGACAGTTGGTGCCAGATGAGTTGCTGAGCACCCACGGGCTCGATGTCGAGTTGTCCGTAGAGCAGAAGCGGGTCCTCAGCCGGGAAGAAACCGCGTCGATCCTCGACGCCGGGATTCGCTTCGAAGCCGTTCTGGAGGCGGGCTTCGCGCTCCAAGTGACGCGGGCCCGCGAGCTCACCGACCCACGGATCACCTATCTGTTGCACGAGATGGGCGAAGAAACCCGCCATCAGCGAATGTTCCAACGGGTCCTTGGGCAGATCGCACCGACGGCCACGAACCCGCTTCTCGGTCACCCCGTCCTCGATTGGTTCGACCGTTTCGGTACGGGCTGGGTCACTCGACACCCGGCCTTGCTCTACGTGCTGGTGCTGGCGGGTGAGGAGATTCCCGATCTGCTCCAGAAACGGGCGGCGGAGCACCCCGAGACGGACCCGTTCCTCGCCGAAGTAAATCGATATCACCGCCAGGAGGAGGCTCGGCATCTGTCCTTTGCTCGTGCGGTACTCCCAGAAATATGGTCCGAGGCCACCCGCGTCGAGCGATTCGTGATTCGTCGGATTGCCGCGTTTGTCATCAAGCAGATGTTCTCGCTGATGGTGCATCCCGGCGTGTACGAAGAAATCGGGCTCGAGCCCTGGCCGACCTGGAAGCAAGTCAACAGGACCCGCGAGCGTATCGAGTTGCGCCGCATCGCCACCCGGCCGGTGCTCGCCACGATGATCGACGCCGGCGTGTTCGGACCGGGACGCGTTCCCAAAGGGTGGCGTGAGCTGTGTGGGGTCGACCGTCGAAACGAACCGGTGCGCAATGTCTGACCGACTCGATCGGGTGCCCGAGAACCAGGCTCCCGCGTGGGAACCGGGGGCGCCATCACTCCGAGCCATGGCACCCAGCGTGGTCGGGGGGGCCATTGTGCCGCTGGCGGTTTACTACCTCGTCCGCAGCCATGTTCACGGCGACGCGGTGGCACTCGCCGTCGCTGGAGCATTCCCCGCGGCCTGGATTGCCTTCGAATGGGTCCGTCAGCGCCGCATCGACCCAATCGGGGCAATTGTCCTCTTCGGGTTCATCGCCGGCCTCATCGCTTCGGTGGCGCTGGGGGGCAACGTCTTCGTGCTCAAAGTGCGCGATTCGGCCTTCACCGCCTTGTTCGGCCTGGCTTGCCTGGGATCACTCGCAGCCTCCCGACCCATGATGTTCTTCATCGGACGGGCCCTCTCTGCCGGCGATGACCCTGAAAAGGTTCGGGCCTTCGACCAGCTATGGGAACTTCCGAGCGGTGCCCGGGTCTTCAGTGTGATCACACTGACCTGGGGAGTGGGCCTCATATGTGAGGCAGGGCTGCGAGTGATCCTCGCGGTGGCCCTACCGACCGGCCCGTTTCTCGCCGCCTCCCCTGTACTGGGTGGCGTCTTCTATGGCGGCCTCTTCGCCTTCACGGTCCGGTACAGCAAGACGGTCCGGCGCCGGGTGGAGGCGGTCCATGGGGACGGTCTGTACCCGGTGGCGGTGCCAATCATGCTCGAGGATTCCTCGTTGCAGCAGTGACACTGATGCGCTGATCTCTTGCCCCGGCAGGCCCAAGCCGTACGGCGACTCGTTGCAGAACGGGTGGTGTAGGCGGACCGACCTCGGCTGCTCCGTCATGGCTCGGACCTCACCAGGAGTGACCCGGGTAGGGGCGGTCACCGACCGCGGGTCGGAAGTCGAGTTCGAGCTGTCGCCGCTGAGACCGTGGCAACTGCCTGAGCATCGGGACAGCCGGCAGAGCCAACGCGCAGGGCCACCAGTGAGAACCTTGGGCCCGGCGGCCATTGCTCATGAAGTGACGGGCCGGCAGCACGGGCGAGCGCCGCCTCCGTGGGCCATCCCCCTCTGTGTCAACCTTGAGTGAGACGGTGTGGGCGCCCGATGATCGCACCGTGTCCGGCATCAGCTACATCGAAATCATCCCCCTGGCTTGGAATCGAGTTCGTGCACCCGACAGGCTGACGGCCGGGCTTACCGGGCGGTCTGATCTGTGGGTTTTTTCGCAAGGGGCGAACGGCTCGCGAGTTCCTCCTCTGGAGAAGACCTGCGTGCCCTCGCCAAGCGCCATGTGGGCCGGAGCACCGGCGGCCCGACAGGCACGGCACGGGTGCAGCGGGAACGGCGGACAACTGGGAGGTCTCAATGGGCAAGCGACGCGAGCACGGCACAGACGAGGATCCACGCCCCCGGATCGTCAACCGGCGCGATTTTCTGAAGGCGGGCGCCGCCGTCGGCGTGGCCGGTGCCGCACTGCGGCCATCCCACGCGAGGCTCATCGACGAGGCGCTGGCGAAATCCACGTCAGGCAGCCTCAGCGATGTCGAGCACATCGTCATCCTCATGCAGGAGAACCGGTCGTTCGACCACTACTTCGGGACGCTGTCCGGGGTCCGCAACTTCGAAGACACCCAGCGGTACTCCTCTTACCCGGGAGGCCCTTCCACCCACCCGAGTACCGTGTTCTCGCAGACGATGGTCGACGGCAGCGGCAAGGCGCTGTATGCGCTGGCCAGCGGCGATACCTTCTTGGATCCCTTCGAACTGATAAGCAACCCTCCCACCGTGGCCGGGCAGACCATCAACGACATCACCCACGATTGGGGGCCACAGCACCTGGCCTGGAACAACGGCTCCATGGACCAGTGGGCCGTGCAGCACCTCCTGAACGACCCCGTTTCCCAGTGGCAGTTGGGCAACACCTCGGGCGTGCCCACCCCGGGCACTTCGGACGTCCCCATTGGACTGCTCACCATGGGCTACTACCGCCAAAGTGACTGCTTGGCCTTTTACCGGGCGCTGGCCGACGCCTTCACCATCTGCGACGGCTACCACTCCTCGGTGATCGGGCCCACCGACCCGAACCGGCTCATGTGGATGTCGGGCAGTCTCGGTGCGCACTCGAGCGACGCGGGGGGCCCAGTCCTCACGACCTATGTGCAGAACCGGGCGCAGCTCGTCGGTACCCTCGACTGGCCCACCATGCCCGAGCTCCTCACCGACAACGGCGTGAGCTGGAAGGTGTACCAGGACCCCACCTCCAACACTTTGTTCAACGTGCTCGACTACTTCAAAAGCTTCGCATCGCCCTCCAATGCCACCCAGGCGCAGAACGCGGCGCTGGGCCTCGCCCCGGTGTACCCCGCCGAATTCGAGGCCGACGTGGTGGCAGGCACCTTGCCGAAGGTGTCATGGATTCTGCCGCCGGCCGCGAGCTGCGAGCACCCGGCTGTGCCTCCGGAGTACGGCGAATACCTCGTCTCTCAGATATTGCAGACCCTTCTGCTCAACCCGGCTGTATGGGAGAAGACGGTGTTCCTCCTCGTCTACGACGAGAACGGCGGATTCTTCGACCACGTGGCGCCTCCCACGCCGGGGCCGACGGTGACCAGCCTCGCCGGCCTGCCCTCGGATACGGGGGCGGGTGGCTACCTCGACGGTGAGTACGTGACGACGAGCTCTCCGATCAACGCTGCCGGCGGGCCGCCATCCGACTGGGGGGGCGTGCTCGGCCCCGTGGGGCTGGGGTTCCGGGTGCCGGCCATGGTGATCTCCCCATTCAGCACCGGGGGATGGGTGTGCTCGGACACCTTCGACCACACCTCCACGTTCAAGTTCATCGAAAAGGTGTTCCTCGAGAGCGGGACCATCATGGGAAGCGGCGGGCTGCACGTGTCACCGTGGCGCTACAACTCCGTGGGCGACCTCACCGCGGCGCTGCCCAACCTTTCGGCGCCGACCTACCGGGTACCGGTGCTGCCGGCCACCTCGTTGCTGTTCCCCGACGTGGCCGAGCAGGCACTGCTCGACTCAGTGACGGGAACCGTGGACTATGCCCAGGCCTACCCGCCGCCCGCGGAGAACCATGGCGTCCCGACGGCCGACGCAGACTCGACCACCCGCAAGCCGACGTGAACCAGTCGGTCGCGGCCGGGCTCTCGGCCTGAGGCACCGGGTGGTCCCCGGAGCGCGCGACCCCGGCCTGGCAGGGATGCTTGGAAACGTTCTTCAGGGCGCCGTTCTGGGGCACTCTGCCAGCACTGGAGCGCGGCCCTGCCCGCGAACAGGGCCGTCCGGCACGTGACAACTTCGCTTGCCCTGTGTGGCGGACTTTGCGCACTGAGCGTTCCAAGCTACATGAGCACTCCCGACACCGACGGTCGATCCATTGCCTTCAAGAGATCGGGACGTCAGCGCGCTGAAGGTAATGGAGCGGTCTTACGCGACTACGTCTCTTTGCGAGTCCAGGGCTTCGCCGACGGCCTCGATCAGCACTTTGGGAGGAACAGGCTTCTTCAGGTACTTGAAGACCTTTGTGCCGAGACTCTGCCGAAAGTCAAGGTCAAAGTCATAAGCCGAAGCCATCACGATCACCGGTGGCGGAGGTTCAGGGCACATGGTTCGGACAACCTCGGTGCCGTTCAGTTTGGGCATGCGCTCGTCGAGCACAACAACATCGAATGGCTTCTGGTTGAGCTCCTCCAGAGCGGCCTCCCCGTCTTGCGCCTCGGTAACGATGTATCCGACGGATCTCAGGATCGCGGCGGTCGTCTCGAGTATCCCCACGTTGTCGTCTGCCACCAGTACGTGAACCTCTACTCCGTCGATCATCGTGTCACCCCGGCTGTGGCGTGAGGTAGGCGAATGGTCCCCCGCGCCCCGCCTGTAGGTCCGTTCTCGATGGAGACGGTGCCGTTGTGGCCTTCGGTGAAACGCTTGACGATGGCCAATCCGAGGCCGGTCCCGGTGGGCTTGGTCGTGAAGAAGGGTTCCAACAGACGTTCGGCAACCGCCGGGTCTATGCCCACACCGCTGTCCTCCACCGTGATCTCGACAAAGCCATCGCTTTGGGTGCCTCCGACGCCCAGCGAGCCCCCATCAGGCATGGCCTGATAGGCGTTGGTAATGAGTTTTGTCAGAATCTGGACCAGTTGGCCCCGGTCAGCCTGCAGGTCGGATCCGAGGTCCTCTACGCATACCTCGATTCCCGGTGGTGCCGGACTGAATCTCAGGACTTCGTCCACCACAGTACCCAATTCGAGGGGGACGATGACGGGATCGCGTTCTTGCATAAATGCGATGAGGTCCTCGGAGAGCGCCGCCGCCCGGTTCGTTTCACTCTCAGCATGATCGAGGTAGCCGTCGAGCTCGGGGTTGTTCTGGTCGGCGAGCCCGCTGCGGGCAAGGAACAACAAATTGATGACAGCCCCCAGCGGGTTGCGAAGCTCGTGGCCGATCACGGTCGTCATTTCCCCGACAGCAGAAAGCCGCTCCCTGCGCACCAAGGCCGCCTGGGCCTCCGTCAGTGCCCGGGTGCGTTCTACGGCAAACGCTTCGGCTTGACCCGTTTGCCGCACAGCTCCGAACAGCAGGGTCACGAACTGGCCGATCACAATAAAGAAGATGCCTCGGCTCACCCAATCGCTCGTCGCCTGCGCCACAGTCGGGCTGAAGCTGAGGGGCAGGAGTGGCCCCGCGACGATCATCGAGCTGCCCCCGGCCACCAAAGCCCCGAGCGGTCCGAACCGCAGACCAGCCATGAATATCGGCATGTAGAACCAATGCGGTGCGACAACGCCTGCGCCGCCGAGCGGTATCGTCACGGCCCAGGATATGCCGATCAACACCACGATGACCGCAAGCGCCCCTGGCCAGGGCAGAGCCGAGAGGGTACCCCAGGCCATCAACCTGGACGCAAAGGTCCGCTCAATGCTCTCGACCTTTTGATCAGTACCGATCGGCGTCATGCCCATGGCTGCCATGCGACCGCTCCCATTGTCAGTGTAGCCCCCCTGACCAGCGCTTTCCAGGATCTGCCGGGTTGCCGAAGGCACGAGCCGGTGCTCACCAGAGTGCCCCCTGCGCACAACCCGTAAACTGCGACTACACCAGCAGTCCGAACCAAACGCGGACCCCCATGGCCGCTCCAATGCTCCTCACAAATGCTACCAGGCACCGCCTGAAGGTGGCCGATGCCTCCGTGCCTGCGCTACGGGCGAGCTCGCTTGTCGTTCGCCGACCTTGCTGCTCTCCAACACGTTCTTCGCCTCGGTGGGCGACTACCTGCGCGAGGAACGACCAGCCAACGCACCAACCGATCGGGTCTTCGTGGCTTTGAAGGGCCCGAGCCGACGACGGGGACTGAGCGTCGACGGGGTCGATGTGATCATGCGGGCAGCCCGAGGGCGGGCGGGACTCGAACGGGCCACCTGCCACCAGCTCCGTCACACCTGTCTGACCCGACTCAGAGAGGCCGGGATGGCACTTGAGGCGGTCCAGGCCCAAGCCGGTCACATCTCGATCGAGTCGACGCGGGTCTACCTGCACCTGACCAATGACTGGTTGGCCAACGAGTACCGCAACGCCGCCGAGCTCATCGACGCCGGGCATGCCGCCGAACTGGTCGCGCTTGAGGCCATCAACGCATGAGCGCTCTCCAAGCACCCCTCGTGGCCTGGATCCCCGAGACCGAGTCCGAGCGCGAGTGGGCACTGCTCAGCGCCGCTTGCCCGCAGGTGGCCGCGACCATGGGTCGTTACCTGATCCAGCTCAGAACGTTTCTGGCACCTCGCAGCGTCGATGCCGCCGACAACACGATGCGCCAGCTGGCCCGCTGGTTGGTGGCCGCCACTGACGTCACCACTGTCAACGGCATCACCCGCACCCACATCGAGGACTACAAGGTGTGGCTGGCCAGCCAGCCCGGTGTGAGCGGGCCGAATATGGCCAAGAACACCCAACGACAGCGGCGGCGCATGATCAGGATCTTCTTAGCCTGGATCCACCGACTG
>PKXA01000082.1 GCA_003133325.1 Acidimicrobiaceae bacterium
CGCCCTGGCCCTCGCCGCCGCCCAGTCCGAGCGGCCCAGCCTGGCCCTCGAACAGTTGTCGTCGTTCTGGGACACCGGTTCGCTCATGTTGCCCGGCGACTTCACCTGGACAGCGATGGCGGTGGTGCTCGCCCGAGCAGCCACGATCGTCGGCACCCGGGCGATGCAGGTTGACCTGGCCACGGCACTCTCCCCCTACCAGGGGCGCCTGGCCTGGGGCGGCTCCTGCTCGTACGGCCCCATCGATACGGCCCTCGGGATGCTGCTCGGCGCCCTGGGTGACCAAGAAGGCGCAGAGACAGCGTTCCTCCGAGCCGAGGCCGTGGCCGAGCGCCTGGGAGCCAAGCTCTTCGCGGCCGAGGTGCACCGGCTGCGGGACAGTGTCCGGGGAGCACATCTCGACCCACAGTGAGCTAGCCGACGCTGGCTGAACAAGGTGGGACCCGGCGTCCGGTTCTGATCTCCAAGTCGCTATCGATGGGCTGCAACGAAGGCTGAGATGCCGTTCTGGTCCCATCCTGGGTGTCGCCGTCGGAACCAAATGGCGTCGGCTCGTGACAGTTCGGTGTTGAGGTCACGTCTCCGCGCCACCGGACCGTCGAATCCAGCGCGACTCCGAGCCGGAACTTGGGGACGTCTTCGAAGGGAACGGCCGGACGCTACGACGAGGAACTCCGCAGCGCTGGCACCGCCAGGGGTCATGACGGAGCGCCTGCTCCCGTGGCTGGCTCTACCGCACCGGCTTGATCCACCTTGAGCCCTTCCACGCCGGCTGGTGCCTGAGGCAGCGCTCACTCTGGGCGAGGAGGTGGGGCAGCTCGGGTGCTGGGAGGCGCGGGAAGGAAGGCGGGCATCAGCGGGTGTATCCTTCGAACTTGTGGGGTACAATACTCATGATGAGGACGAGTTTTTCAGCCCACAAGCAAGGGGTGACTGACGCCGACATCGCCCATGTCCTCGACCACTCTGTCCGGGAGATCGACCTGGCCCAGGGCCGCTGGCTGGTCCTTGGCCCGGACCGGGCGGCCAACACTTGAGGTTCCTACCATGACCAAGACCTTCATGCACAAGGGCAAGCCATTGACCGACGAGCGAGCCGAGAAGATCGCCGCCGAGGCCCTGGCCGACCTCGACGCCATGAGCGACAACGAAGCCCACAAGCGCACTCGTTCGCCGGGCAGCCTGGTCAAGCGGATGGGGCGCCCCCGTGTCGGGGGAGCTGAGGGAACCGGGCCGTCCACCCAGGTGCGAGTCCGCGTTTCCGGGGAGCTGCTCGATCAGCTCGACGCCCAGGCTGCCAGCTCGCATCGGTCCCGCTCCGAGATCATTCGGGACGCCCTCGAGGCGCACCTGCGCGCCAGTTGACGGCCAGGTGCTTCAGAAGTACTTGTCGTAGATGACAAGCTCGCGATCTGCACCGTAGGCCGCCATTTCGTATCAAGCCATGCTCGATGAGGTGGCCACATCCCCTCGGTGGCAACCAGCCCCGCCATCACTCAAGATCGACCACAGGTCCGACGACCAAAGGGAGCCGGTTCTTATTGTGTCCCCCAAGGCCCACTTCTGACCAGGACTTTTGTACCTTGGTCCACCCCCGCTCCGAGATGAAGGGCACCAAAACCTCGATCGCGCCGCTCGGTCCCGGCCAGAAACCCTTTCTCGCCGCTGCCACGTTGTGATTGCGGCCGAACCCGGGCACAGAACCTACCCTTGCCGGAGGCGAGCGATTGCTCCCCTCTCGGGATGTCGAAGGGAAGCTTCCGAGAGGTGATGCCGATGCATGCGCCCGACTGGATTCTGTCGAGGAGACGAGGCCGCGGTTCCTCTGAGGCTGATCCGGTTATGCCGCCACCGGGCAATACTCGTGGATGAGGCCACCAAGCACGTCGTGACGGTCGACGCGATGGAGCGTCGGGGGAGTGCAGCCGACCTCACCGGCGGGCACTTCAAAATCGATTCCACGGTGCGGGCGCTGTCAGTTGTAATGGCAGACGTACTGGCGAAGTACCCATTCGAGGTGACCGTGACCCAGAATGAGCAGCCAGTCGAGGCATTAGGTGCGCACGGTCCTCACCCAGCGCTCTGCGTAGGCATAGGCCCGGGGCGATCGGACTGGCGTCTTGATCACCCGGATGCCCTCGGAGCGAAACACCTCGTCGAAGCTGGTCGTGAACTTGGTGTCCCGATCCCGGATCAGGAACTTGATCGACCGACCGCTGTCCACGAGATCACTAGCCAGGTTACGGGCCACCTGCGTGACAAACGCTCCGGTCGGATGGTCAGTCACACCCAGGATGTGCACCTGTCGCGTCGAGAGTTCGATCATGAAGAGCACATAGAGCTGCTTCAGCGAGACGGTATCCACCGTGAAGAAGTCTGTTGCCAGCACGCTCTGTTCGTGGGAGCGAAGGAACTCCGGCCACGTAGGTCCACCTCGTGGCACCGGTCCGAGACCATTTCTGCGCAGGATCCTACGAATGGAGCTGGCCGAAACGCGGATCCCGAGCTTTCGCAACTCGCCCTGGATGCGGATACATCCCCAGCGCCGGTTCTCTCGACCCAGACGAATGATGAGTTCGACCATGTGGGCTGCCATCGCCGCCACTTGCCCCTGGCTGATTCCCGATGCCACCGCAGCAGCGTCTCGGGAGTTACCAGAAAGGATCGCCAACGTGCCCTTGGGAGCAGGCGACTGAGTGCCGTGAGGATCGCCCGATCTGCTGGTCGATACCGCACGCGCCCGTGGAGTTGGCGTTCGAGAATACGAACCTGATGTCAGAGCACCATGATCTCAATGTTTTTGTCCGACTGGCCTTGCCGACACGACACAACAAGGCCGAGGATGCGACACAAGTCGACGTAGAGCAAGGAGAAGGCCACGGCGGATCATGGCCGAACGGTGACGCGCAGTGCCAGTCCAGAGGCCTGATCGTGGTTTTGGTGCCCTTCAGGACTATTCAGCCGCTGCACTGGTCACACTTCGACGACAGCTTCTCAGAGCAAGACGATCGCTGGCTTCTGGCAACGTTGCGACCATGTGCCGCGGTCGGCCGAGATCACCACGTCGCAGGGGCGAGAAGGGTTGCCGGCCCGGATCTACGACCCAATCGGGGTCTTGGTGCTCTTCCGGCTCAGCGCCCTACGATGGCACTCCGATGACTCTCACCGAGCGCCTGGGCGCGTTTTCCGCTGGGATGCACCTCGAAGATGTCCCCGAGCGGGTGCGCTCCTTCGCCCGCAGCCAGGTGGTCTCCCAGCTTGCCGCAGCGCGCGCCACCCTCGGGCATCCCCTCGGCCGGCGCCTGGTGGAAGCGTTCGGCAGCCCCTTGCAGTCGGACGCCAAGGCAGCAGCTTGCTGCCTTGGGACGCTCACGATAGCGCTCGACTACGACGACACCTTGTACGCGGGCCATGTGTCGCACTCCACGGTCGGCGTGCCGGTTGCCTACGCAGGGCTTCTCGGTCTGGACGGAAGGCGTTTCCTCGAAGCGGTGCTAGCCGGGAACGAGTGCGCCTCCCGGGTGGTGGCCGGAGCAACGCTCGGATCATTCCGCGGGCAGACAGCCGCTTACGGCCACCTGGTGGGTGCCACCGTTGCACGCATGCGAGCCCAGGGGGCGTCCGCCGAACGGACTTCCGCAGCGTTGGCCCTGGCCTGTTCCCTACCGCCGCACTCCCTGGCTCCTGCGTTCTTCGGGGGCGACGGCAAGGCGCTGACCGCAACGGTGGGGATTCGCGCCGGTCTGGACGCGTGCGATGCCGCCGCTGCAGGCCTCAACGGTGCCGCCGACATTCTGGAGCACCCCGACGGCTTGCTCGCTACCTTTGCAGACGTGCCTCTCCCTGACGCGGTGGTGGAGTCGCTGGGGTCACGATGGCACACCGAGACCCTGTCGATAAAGCTCTACCCCGCATGTGCCTACCTGGACAGCACCCTCGACGCCGCTGTCCAGGTCCACGGCGACATCGAGGCGGCACTGCGCGGTGGCCCCCACGACGATCCCCACGGAGGCTTGACCGCTGGTCAGCTCTCTTTCGAGCCCGTGGCCAATGGCATTGAGGAGATCGTCGTGAGGTGTTCGTTGTTCACCTTCGGCATGGACATCCGCAGTCGCAGCTACATCAATGGGCCCGCATCCCCCATCAGCGGGCTCCAGTTCTCCGTGCCCTATCCCGTCGCCGTGACTCTGCTCAGCGGCGCCTTCACCCCTGCCGACCTGGCATCGCCGCGGATCGACGATCCAGTGGTGTGGGACCTGGCCAAGCGGGTACGCGTCGAACACGATCCCGATCTCACCCGGAATGCCGTGCTCGCGACAGCCCCGCTGGGCGAAGCGCTCCGCCAGGCCGGCCCGCGTGCATCTGCCTGGCTGGCCCGGCTCGGAGGCGAGGAGGATGCAGACGCGCTGTTGCGGGCGGCCGGGCGGCCGGTGGCCTCCTTCGAGCACGCCACGAAAGAGATCGGGGCGGTGGTGGAAGTCCGGCTCACCGACGGCCGCACACTGACCCGTAGCGTCCCGACGCCACTAGGCGCGTCGGGGCCCTCCACCCGACGGGACCATCCCACTCTGGCGCGCGGCAAGTTCCTCGCCACCGGTGGGGACAGGCAGGTAGCCGACGCGCTCGAACATCTCGAGGACCTTCGAGCAGACGAGCTGGCCGGCGCGCTGGCCTCGGCTCTCACGATCGATTGAGCGCAGTGCAAGCTGGGACGTCGAAACCGCGCCGTTAGCCATGCGGTTGGATTGATCGTGTTCGTGTGAGAGCGTGATACGCATCCAGGCAATAGGTGGACGCCACCGCAACGTATGAGGTACGCGCGACGGCGGGCAGCTCGAGGCGGACTGTGAGTTGGCTACCTCTGAAAAGACATCGAGCGGGTCGGGCTTCGTCCAGCATGCCGTCGGCGTGTCGCTCGACGATGTCGCGAGCTGGGCGTCGTCCGAGCCCGACCGGACAAGGGCGCCTCGGCAAGGCGTTGTCACTGCCTCTGCCGGCTCAACCTGCCGGTGGTGGATCGGCGGCCCAGGCTGTCAGCGCCCCGCCGACGACTTCGAAGGTGACCGACTGGCCCGCTGGCAGTGCCCCAGCCATGAGGTCTCCGTCGTACTCGACCGGCACGGCCTCGTCCCCGGTGGCCTCGATGACCACGTTGTGTCCCCTCGCGTAGGTCACCTCAGGTTCCCCCAGATGGCACCCGCCGGCAACCGCTACGAAGAGTTCCCCGAACCGTGTCGGCGAGGGCATCTCGATCGCACACACGTCGAACAGCCCGTCGTCGAGCACCGAACCGGGAAGCAACTCGAACGAGCCGCCACGGTGGCGTGCACCACCCAGGACCACCAGAAGGAGGCGTCCCGCGACCAGCACCTCGCCGTCGACCAGCACGCGGACATCGGTGCCCAGCTCATCCGGGTGGCCGATCAGTTCGAGTGCGGCCTGCTCGTAGCGCGGCCGGCCGGGGACCTTGGGCGTGCGTTGAGCCGCGTCGAGCACGCTGGCCAGGAAACCCGCGCTCGCACCCAGTACGACGGCCTGGTCAAGCTCCACCAGGCGACCGAGATCCAGCCGGCGCAGCCGCGCCCCGGAATGGTCGGTGGTCAGGACCATCCCCAGTGCCTCCTGCACCGGCATGTCTGCGAACAACGCTCGGTAGAAGGAGTTGCCCGTGCCTCCCGGCACCACGAACAGGGCCGGCGCTTCCCAGCCGTGGCTTTGGCCAGCACCTCCCCCGCTCGGCCAGGTGCCGGTCCCGCGTGCCATCCCCTCGGCTACTTCACGAACCGTTCCATCCCCGCCCACGGCCAGCACCAGGGCAAGGCTCCGTCCGCCCCGCGGATCATGCACGACCGCCTCGGAGACGGCCACGACCGCCTCACCTCGATGTGCCGTGGTGAGGAACCTCGGTGCGAAGCCCTCGCGCTCCAGTTGCTCTGCGACCTGGCCGGCGAGAGCCAGTGGGGACCCGCCGGCGGCCGGGTTCACCACCACGAGGGCCTCAGGGGCCGGATCGCCGCGTGCTGACCTGCCGAGAGCCGGGTTGCTCACAAGAGGCTGTCCGCCAGGCGTGCCGCCATGCGTGCCACGAGTGCCATGATCGTGATCTGTGGGTTCACATGGCACGAGGACGGCAGCACCGAGGCATCGAATACGAAGAGGTCCGGGACGTCCCATACGTGCCCAAAGGGGTCCACCACCGAGCTCGACGGATCGCCGCCCATCCGTGCGCTGCCCATCGGGTGGTAGGCCGACAGGTGAAGGTCCGAGGGGCGCCAACGACCCTCGCGCACATGGCGGACCTCGGTCGCGGAACGGAGGGAGTCAAGCCCGGGCAGCATCGGGTAGACCTCGGCCGCACCCGCTGCGAAGAAGATCTCGGCGGCCATCGCTATTCCTTCCAAGACCTTCGCTGCGTCCCCACGGGTGAGGTTGTAGCGGATGAAAGCCCCGTTCCTACCGAACGGGCTCACCCGTCCCACACCGGCATCGCCGATGATCGAACCGCACGCGGCCATATGCGGATAGAGAGCAAAGAGCGAGTTGTCGCGCCCCCACTCGGGCAAGGAGCCGGCGGAATAGCCGAGACCCGGCGGCGGGAAGGTTGCCTCGAGCAGTATCCCGTCGGAAAGCTTCTCGTCCACGTAGTAGCTCTGCATGGTCCCTCGCCAAGCTCTGAGGGGTTCGTCGAACCGGGCGGTCGTCCCGGCTCCGGGGTGGATGACGAGGTTGCGTCCAAGTTGGCGCGAGGGGCGTCCCAGATGTTGGCGTGCAAGGAGGGCCGGGGTGAAGATCGCACCTGCGGCGAGCACTGTGGCGCGGGCATCCACTTGAAGCGTGCCGCGTCTGCGGCCGGTCTGCGGATCCAGCACGTCTGCTACGACACCGGCGGCGCGTCCGGCTTCGAGCCGGATCTTGCGCACTCTGGCCCCCGAAAAGATCCTCGCGCCTGCAGCAGTCGCACGCGGTAGGTAGCTCAGGTGCATGGCTTGCTTGGCATCGACCGGGCAGCCGAACGCGCACACCCCATGGCCATGGCATCCCCTGATGTTCCGCCGGATCGGGCCACCTGAGAGCCCGAGCTGCTCGGCACCCCGACGCATGACCTCGCCGTTGGCGCCGAGAACCTCCTCGGGCACAGGCTGGACGCCGAGCACATCCTCCACCGCGTCGAACCAGGGTGCCATCGCCTCGGCGCCCACCCCAGTGATCCCCGATGCGACCCACGATGCAAGCACGGCATCCGGCGTCCGGAAGCATGTGCCCGAGTTGACAACAGTCGTCCCCCCCACGGCACGGCCCATCGGGAGCGACACGACGGGATTGCCGAGGGTGAAGGTAAGGCCCCCGTCACGGTAGAACTCGAAGAGGCGTTCCGCGGGGCGGTGGCCCACGATGTCGTCGCGGTGGATCGGCGGACCCTCCTCCAGCACCACCACGTCGAGTCCCGAGCGAGCGAGCGTGTCGGCAGCGACGGCCCCGCCCGCTCCGGATCCCACCAGTACCACGTCGGCGACGATCTTGGCGTCGGTCACCTCGGGGTACCTGATCACCGGTAGGTCCACGGGCGGAGGCGGCCCGGCAGGACCCAGGGCCACCAGCGGCTTGCCGTCGTAGCCTATGAGCGCCGATACTTGTGGATGGGAGGCGTACGCGAGTTGTACCAGAGCTTCGAGCCCGGCCAGGGCTTCGCGCCGCGGCCGGAAGAGGGAGCTGCGGCTGGCCTCCACCCATCGGTAGCGGCTCTCGGCATCCAGTCGTTGGAACAGCTCAGGCCGGTGCCCCAGCAACGATGTCAGGTCGAAGCCGAATAGCATCGCCCTCACCAGCCAGCGGGGCTGGCCGCGCAAGCGCCTGAGGAGGGCTTCTATGTCCTCGGCGATGCCCAAGTCCGCCGCACCTGGTGGGATGGCACCACCTGGGGGCAGCAGGGCGTCGCACAGAGCGCCGAGCACGCGGCGCTCGTACCCGCTCAGTGCCCCAGAACGGCCCCGGTCGTCATCGCTGTCGATGGCCATACGCCTCCTGCCTGAGGTGGGCTGCCTTCGAGGGGGATGGCGAGTTCTACCGGTCAGCGCACGTGGCTGCAGCGTAGCGCTCCGTTGGTGCCTCCTACCCGAACATGCGGTGGGACCGAATGATCGAGGACGTTGGTGATGGCGGCAAGCTCATCGGGAGTGACGTCGTCCAGGTGGCTGCCCACGGTTGACCAGATCCGGACCTGAGGTTCTGGTTTCCATTCGATCCCGTTGCCAGGGCGAATGTGCGTTGGCGACATGGAGTGGCATGTCGACGGACAACTCGAGCTGTGGCCAGCGCGCCATCTCCATTGCCGATCCCCGGTGAGGGAACAGCGAAGGTGGGCCGGCGCCCTGTCGAACAACTCGGAGAGGCGCACCAGGGTGTCCGTCGAAGTGAGGGTCGCGGGTTCGAGCGCAGTCGTCCGGGGGTTGGCGACTGTCGCGACGGGCTCCCTCGAGAACCGACTGGACTGCATTCACGGACTCTCACCCACCATGTCGCGGTTCGAACTCGATCAAGCTGGGGCTGTCCAACAAGGTTTCGTGAAGTCCTCGGATGCTGCACACCTCCGCAACCTCAGCGTGAAGTTCGATTTCGCACGCGATCCGTGCGCGAAGGGGCGGCGAATGGAGGTAGTCGGAGGTCAGTAACGGTCTGTCGAAGTGGACATTTGGCTGGGATCATGCGAGTTCTCGCAGGTCAGAAGATTGGCCGGTCTGGATTCGCAATGTAGAGGCCGAGGGCTCGAGCCCCTTCACCTCCACCGGGATCTTGACCTGGATCTTCGCGTTGGAGATCGGAACGGTGAGCGAACCGCGCACTCCTCCACCAGAGGGGTGACCGTTCAGGGGTCAGATGCCGACGACGTGGACGAGATCGCTGAGCCCGGCGAAGTCGTCGGGATTTCGGGTGTAGAGCGCGAGGCCGTTGGCGTGCGCGGTGGCGGCGATGAGGAGGTCGGCCATACGCCGTCGATGTGACCGTCCCGTCTCGGCAACGGCGGCCACGATCTGTCCGTAGCTCCGAGCCGCGGTGGCATCGAAGGGGAGTGGCTCGAAGGTCGCCTCTACCTGCTGGAGACGAGCCTGACGGCGTGCGCCCTCGGAACTGGAGGTAGCAAGGTGTGGCCCAGCGGCCAGCTCAGCGAGAGTGATCGCGCACACAGCGACCTTTTCTGGAAGGGCAGCGGCAACCGTCGGGTCGTCCCAGTCGATAACAACCGAGGTGTCGAGTAGGCCCGTTTGCATCTACAGGCCTTGGTCCACGACCCGATCGAGATCCGCTCTGAATCGTTTTCGGTTGATCCGTGGCCCGGTGGCGGCCAGCACCAGAAGCTCAGCCGTAGGCACAAAGGTCCGGCGCGTCTGCTGGATCGGACGTAGTTCCGCTACGGGCACGCCATTGCGAGTGACGACGAAGCTCTCGCCAGCGGCGACGGCCTCGATCACCTTGGCGTTGTCGTTCCGGAGCTGGCGCTGTGCGATGGTCTTTGCCATGAGATTACCGTAGCACATAGAGCTACGATCAGCTACGAGCCTTTGAGTGGCCTCAGACTGATCGAACGCCCTTGTCGTCCTATCTTCCGAAGTCGATGTTGGGGCCGCCAACTGTGGGGGAGCGGTTCGTATTGTGTCCCTCAGCGCCCACCAAGTCGTTGACCTGCACGGTCGCGTTGGCAATCGGAACGGTGCGCGAACCGCGAACCGCGAACCGCTAACTCCTCCACCAGAGGGGTGACCGTTCGGCGGTCAGATGCCGACGACGTGGACGAGATCGCTGAGTCCGGCGAAGTCGTCGGGATTTCGGGTTGTGGGTGCCGAGAATCCCATCCAAGTCGTTCAACTGGACCTTCACCAATGGCACAGTACAGGCGAAGATGACCCATGGCGCTGTCCTTCCTCTACATGGCTTTCGTTCGGGTGCTCCAGATGCTCCGGCTTCGCAGGTGCGATCATCACGAACTGGCCGTCGAGGTCGTCGTGCCCCGGCACGAGATGATGATTCTGCGCCGCCAAGTGGAACGTCCGGCTCTGCGGCCAGCGGACCGAGTGGTTCTGGCCGGGCTGAGTCGGCTCGTGTCGAAGGCGGACCGGGTTCGGTTCTTCGTGCAGCCAGAGACATTGCTCCGCTGGCATCGAGACCTGGTCCGTCGCCGATGGACGCATCCTCAGCGAGGCCGTTCGGGACGGCCAGCATTGTCCAAGGGCACGGTGCAGTTGGTACTGCGCTTGGCCAGGGAGAACCCTAACTGGGGCTATCGAAGGATCCACGGTGAGCTGGCCACGATGGGCGTGGTACTCGCACCTTCGAGCGTCTGGGCGATCCTGCGCCGTCATGGTGTCGACCCATCGCCGAGGCGCTTTGGTCCGACGTGGTCAGAGTTCCTGCGTGCCCAGGCGACGACGATACTGGCCTGTGACTTCTTCCACGTCGACACGGTGCTGCTTCGCCGGCTCTACGTGCTCTTCTTCACCGAGGCCGACACTCGACGCGTCCATGTGAGCGGTATCACCGCCAACCCAGGAGGGGAGTGGGTCGCTCAGCAGGCTCGCAATCTGAGCTTCGCCCTGGTTGAACAGGGTCGCCCGACGAAGTTCTTGATCCGGGACCGAGATACGAAATTCACCGCGAGCTTCGGTGAGGTGTTCCGAGCCGACGGCATCCGAATTATCCGTACGCCCATTCGGTCCCCTCGTGCGAATGCGTTCGCCGAGCGATTCGTCGGGACGGTACGACGCGAGTGCCTTGACCGGAGGCTCGTGTTCCATCGCCACCAGCTCGAAACGGTCCTCAGCGAATTCGTCGATCACTACAACGAACACCGTCCGCACCGCTCACTTGCTCAGCAGGCGCCGCTCGCTATTGGGGAGACATTGCAGATTGGCGATCCAGATCCGGGGCAACTACGACGGAGCGACAAGCTCGGCGGTCTCATTCACGAGCACCGACTCGTAGCGTGACCTGGTCGGACGAGTATTCGGCACGCACACGCCATGGCCGTCAGTGTCACCGCCATCTTTGCCAACTCACTGTGGGGCCGCCCCGCTCTGCTCTTCGACGCCGTGCGGAGCGTCGGCCACCACCCAGAATCCGAACCAGTTGCGGCCGGTGAAGCCAGGGTGGCGGAATGAGGATCGGCGAAGCGGCCGACGCGGTCGGGGTCAACCCCAAGACCATTCGCTATTACGAGGACATCGGGCTCCTGCCCGACCCCGAGCGCACTCCGGCCGGCTACCGGGACTACACCACGGTCGACGTCGACCGCCTGGTGTTCGTCAAGACCGCATGGCGTCTGGGGTTCACGCTCGCCGAGGTTGGCGAGATTCTGGCCTTCCGGGAGCAGGGGGAACGGCCGTGTACCTACGTGCTCGGCGTGCTGGAACGCTAAGTAGGCGACCTAGATCGGCGCATCACCGAACTAAAAGACCTGCGAGCCGAGCTCGTCGCCCTCAAAGCCCAAGCCGATCGCCTCCCCTGCGACGGCACTGGCTATTGCACGGTGATCGACCACGCGACGGCCATGGCCGCAACCGCGAAAGAGTCCTGACCGCGCAGTCCGTTCCCAGGTCTCGAACTCGACGAGATGCAGTTGATCATCATCGAACTGCAACGCCGGGGCCAAAACCCCTGCGCCACCGTTATTGCTCCTCTCGGCCGTCGCTTGGCCGCAATCGACTGCGTCAAGGTCGAACTCTCGCTGTGTCGACTGCCGGCGTACCTGCAGTCGGCTCAGTGAACACCCGCCGTCTCGCCGGCCCTGCACCGTGTGAACATCCGCCCGTTCATGGGTTCTGACTATTTCTCAGTACTGGCTCAGACTGCGGCGATGAGTACGCTGACAAAACCCCACCCTGCGTGGGCCGTGATCCGCCAGACCCACGCTCGTACAACCCGCGTAGGCAGCCTGTTGTCACCACCGGTGGCTGAACAGGGGCTCGATTGTGTCACCGCACACATCACCAAAACTTCTTCGTAGTCAACAGCAGGGGGGATCGATGACCAATACCCCGACGCCCGTCCCACAGAATGCGCCGTTGCGTTTCGCCGATGCCCCTTGGACCTACATCCTGACGGCCGTGATGCTGGCCGCTGCCCTGGTGGCCCTGTTGTGGGTCCCGTCCTACGCCAAGGTGACCCCGTCGCTCGGCGGGTTCCCGTTCTTCTACTGGTACTCGCTGCTATGGCTGCTGATCAACGCCGCCATGCAGTTCGGCGCCTACCAGCTGTTGGTGGCCCGGCCCCGCCGCCGGCGTCTCCGCGGAATGTCGGGGGTGCGGTCGTGAAGCTCGACGGCACCGCCCTGGCCGTATTCGTGGCGCTCTTCGCCTTGGTCACCATCCTCGGCTTCGTGGCCGCCCGCTGGCATCGCCCGGCGTCGCTCAACACCCTCGACGAGTGGGGGCTGGGTGGCCGCGGGTTCGGCGGCTGGGTCACCTGGTTCCTCCTCGGAGGTGATCTCTACACCGCATATACGTTCATCGCGGTGCCCGGTGCCATGTACGCGGCCGGAGCCGTGTCCGGCTGGTTCGCGGTGGCCTACACCATCATGGTGTGGCCGATCGTGTTCGTGCTCATGCCCCGGCTCTGGTCGGTGGCCCACAAACACGGCTATGTCACCCCGGCCGACTTCGTCAGGGGTCGGTTCGACTCCTCAGGGCTGGCCCTGGTGGTGGCCTTCACCGGGATACTGGCCCTGATGCCCTACATCGCCCTACAGCTGGTCGGCATCCAATCGGTGCTGCAGGTTATGGGCCTCGGCACCGGTTCGTCAGGGTTCGTGAAGGATCTCCCCCTCATCATCGCCTTCGTCCTTCTGGCCGCCTACACCTATACATCGGGTCTGCGGGCCCCGGCCATGATCGCCTTCGTCAAGGACGCTCTTGTCTATATCGTGATTCTGGTGGCGGTCATCTACATCCCGATCCGCCTCGGCGGCTACGGCCACATCTTCTCCGCCGTCAACACCCATGCCAAGACCCTCGCCGCCGCCGCCAAGGTCAAGCACAAGCCGCCGCCCTTCTCCTTGATCCCCGGTCACGCGGCCTACTGGTCGTATGCCACGCTGGCACTCGGGTCGGCCATGGCGCTGTTCATGTACCCGCACTCGGTCACCGGTGTGCTGGCCAGTGGGCGGCGCAATACCATCCGCCGCAATACCGCCGCGCTCCCGCTGTACACCCTGCTGCTGGCTTTCATCGCCCTGCTCGGGTACATGGCCATCGACTCGGGGATCAAGACCACCAACTACCGGCTGGTGGCGCCGCTGCTGTTCCGCCAGATGTTCCCGAGCTGGTTCGCAGGGGTGGGCTTTGCCGCCATTGCCATCGGCGCCCTGGTCCCCGCGGCCATCATGTCCATCGCCGCCGCCAACCTGTTCACCCGCAACATCTACCGCGAGTACTTCCGCCGGAGCGCTTCCCCCAAGGAACAGGCCCAGGTGGCCAAGCTGATGTCGTTGGTGGTCAAGTTCGGCGCTCTGGCATTCGTGCTCGGCCTCAACACCCAAAACGCCATCAACCTTCAGCTCCTCGGCGGGGTGTGGATATTGCAGACGTTCCCGTCCATTGCCATTGGCCTGTTCACTCGCTGGTTGCACCGCTGGGCGCTTATTGCCGGATGGGCCGTGGCCATGGTCTACGGGACCGTCGAGGCCTATCAGCAGTCCACCCCGACGGTGGCCCACTTCGCCAGCTCGGTCGCCCAGGTGCCGCTGCTCGGCCAGAGCGCCTACCTGGGACTGACCGCTCTGGTGCTCAACCTGATCATCGCCATCGTCGGCACCCTGGTGCTCCGGGTCGTACACCCGACAAGTGCCGGGGTGGACCAGACCTCCCCTGAGGACTACCTGGTCGACCGGCCCGACGACGCCATCCCGAAGATCTCCGTGCCCAGCGCCGCGCTCGCTGACTGACAGTTTGCATGCTCGGCGCATCACCGGAATGGGGTGTGGGGCGAGAAGCCCACGGCTTCAGCAGTGGGAGGTAGAGACCCTCTCGGGGCGAAGCCGCGATCGTGATACACCCGTTGGATACGGTCACAGTCATGACTCCACGTCGGCTCCTCGCTCGCATCCTTCGAGGTGACGTCGGAAATGTGGCGTTTGTCGATCTGGTTCGACTGATTGAAGCGCTCGGATTCGAGGAGATCGGTGGACGCGGGAGTCATCGGACACGCGCGGACCGAAGTGGCCGAGTTGATCAATTTGCAGGAAGAAAGGGGCGAGGCGAAGCATTGTCAAGTCCGACAGGTCGCCTTGTTGGTTCGACGCTACAGTTTGGAGTTGGAGAAGGGCCGATGATGCAGAGCTATCCGATCGAAGTGTTTTGGAATGACGAGGATCAGATCTGGATCGCCGACGTCCGCGATCTGCCTTTCTGTTCGGGGCATGGCCCGACTCCTCACGAAGCCGTCCAAGAGGCAGAGATCGGTGTTGAAGCTTGGTTGGCCGCGGCTCAAGCGGAAGGACGTGAGGTTCCCGTCCCCTCACGTAGACGTATCCGAGCCTGATCGGGATCGATCCGCCAACCGCGAGCCGTGGCGCGTTTCTGAATCGTCAGCCCTGGACCATCGACGATGAGGAACCGGTTGTATCCGCCAAGGTCCACCACGTTGCTGACAAGCGCCAATGCATGACGGGGTGAACAGAATACGCACCCGCAAGGTACTACTCGGTACCTATCTTGCCGGAGACGGCGTCGCCAGGGAGATATGCGAGCCCTCGCGATACCAAGTCGCGCACATCACAGCTCACGAGCTGACTGTCCCAAGCACGAGCCGCCGCCACGTAGGCGGCGTCGTACGCCGAGATGCCGTGCTCTTCGGCGATGGTCGCCGCTCTCGCGAGGAGCGACGCCTCGGCACGGACGAGCCCGCCGTCGTCGGCTACTGCGGTTACGCGTTCGCGAAGTCGATGTGCTGCCGAGTGGTCCCGCCATGAGCGCACTGCCACGTTGGTCACCTCGTAGAAGGCGAGATCGAGGGTGGCCAACGGATCGCCACCTTCGAGCAATCGGCGGGCATCTCCATGGTGCTCGTCGTCGGGGTCCTCGCTCGCCAGAAGGATGCTGGCGTCAAGGAACCAGAGGTTCAACGTTCGGGCCGGGTCGCCTTGACCAATTCGGCGACCCCACCCCCGTGACCTGCGAGAGGTCCGTCCATATCGTCGATCTCGGCCATTCGCTCAGCACGGCGAATGCTGCGTCGTCGCAAGGTCTCTTCCGCCAGTTCGCGCAAGTACGCGCTCCGCGTGGTTCCGCGGCGACCTGCCTCGACATCTACAGCCCGAAGCAGATCGTCAGGAAGAGACACCATCACTTTCGCCATGCCAGGAGTATACCCGGTATTGCCACTCCGCATCGAATGGCGAACGACCGACCGCAAGCCCGCCGGCGGACGCGCCTATGAAGGAGCGACGAGGGACGGAGCCTATTGGTCAGTAGCTCATGGGAGTGCGATGACCGGTCCCGCCAGAATCGGACAGCGGTTCGTAGTGTATGACCCAAGGCCCACCCGAAATGTACAGGTAAGCCGGGGTTTACGCCCCGGCCAACTCGTGCTCGGAGTGAAGGGCACCAAAATCTCGATCGCGTCGCTCGATCCCGGCTGGGAACCCTTCTCGCCGCCTCGACGTCGCGATTGTGGCTGACAGCGAAAACCGGACGATACCGTTGCCGGCCCCCCCTCCCACCGGGACGGTGCGAGCGGAGCTGAGACAAAAGGCCGAGCCAGCGACAGGGTGTGGCCTGCCAGGTAGGTTCTTGGCATGCCAGACGAACTCTCCTTGGTCGGTGATCGGGTCACCCAGCTGCTGGCGGAGCTCGATCCCCGAAAGACACCGGTCGACGAGTTCCGTGGACGGCAGTTCGACCTGGGCCTGGCCTGGGTATCCTTCCCCGAGGGAAGCGGCGGCCTCCTGTTGCCTCCCGGGCTCCAACGGGAGATCGACCGACGGCTGGCAGAGGCCGGGGCCCAACCGGCCGGCGCCCGGGAGTTCTTCGGATGGACCATGGCGGCCCCGACCATGGTCACCCATGGATCCGAAGAACTGCGGACTCGTCTTCTGCGGAGGACCTTCACGGGCGAGGAGGCATGGTGCCAACTTTTCAGTGAGCCCGGAGCGGGTTCAGACCTGGCCGGATTGGCGACCCGGGCGGTGCGGGACGGTGACGAGTGGACCGTGACCGGGCAGAAGGTATGGAACACCCTGGCCCACATCGCCGATCGGGGCATGCTGGTGACCCGATCGGACCCCGAGGCACCCAAGCACAAGGGCCTCACCTACTTTGCCCTGGATATGCATGCGCCCGGCGTGGAGGTACGCCCACTCCGGCAGATGACCGGTGAGGCGGAGTTCAACGAGGTCTACCTCACCGAGGTGCGGGTGCCCGATGCCGATCGCATCGGGGACATCGGCGAGGGTTGGCGAGTGGCGATGACGACACTTTCCAATGAACGAACCACCATCGGCGGGGGTAGCGGGCCGCCGAACCGGGGATCGGGTTCGATCGCCGAAGCCGTGCGAATCTGGCAGAGTGATCCGAGCCGCCAGAACCCGGTGAATCGGGATCGGTTGATGAGGTCGTGGATCGAATCCGAGGCTCTGCGGCTCACCAACATGCGGGCCGGTCAGAACCGCAAGGCGGGTAATCCGGGCCCGGAGGGTTCGATTGCCAAGTTGATGTTTGCCGAGGTCAACAAGCGGATCTACGAACTGTGTGTCGATCTGCTCGGGCCGGCAGCGCTGGTCGACTACGACTACACCGTGCGGCGGTCCGAGGCGTTGGGCCTGGTCGGCCCGCCCGGCTCATCGCGCAAGATGTTCCTCCGTTCCCGGGCCAACTCCATCGAAGGGGGCACCTCGGAGATCCAGAGGAACATTCTGGGGGAGCGGATCCTGGGTTTGCCCGGTGACGTCCGCGTGGACAAGGCGATGGCCTGGTCGGAGGTACCGAGAAGTTGACCGACGCCAGACACTTCTTGGGTATCGAGCCAATTGGCGATGACCTTCATTGGCAGCTCCACGTCGTCCCCGAGCTGACCACCCCGGGCGACTTCCTCTTCGGCGGTTGCGGTTTGGCCGCCGCGCTGGTTGCGCTCGAACACGCATCAGGTCGACCCACCATCTGGGCGACAGCGCAATACCTCTCCTATGCCCCCACCGACGCCGTCCTCGATCTCACGGTCACCCTGGCCGCGGTCGGGAAGCGGATCACCCAGGGTCGGGTGGTCGGCAACGTGGGGGCCAAGGAGATACTGACGGTGAACGCGGCGGTGGGTACCACCGGTTCGCTGGATACCGGGGGGGTGTGGGTCACCCCACCCGAGGTGCCTCCACCGGATGAGTGCCCACCGCGGCGGTTGCCGTTCCTCAACACCACCTCCATCTTCGACCGGGTCGAACTGCGGCTGGCCAAAGGCCGATCCTTCGAGGAGATCAGTACGGGGCCCGGCGGGACAGGCGACGCCACCAGCGCACTTTGGGCACGGGTGCCCGGGCATCTCGAACCGTCGGCGGCAACCCTGGCCATTTTTGGTGACTACGTCACCGGCGGGGTGTCCCAGCCGATTGGCCGCCACGTCATGTCCCGCAGCCTCGACAACACGCTGAGGGTGGTCAGCTTGGAGCCGACCGAGTGGGTGCTCTGCGATATCCGCATTCAGGCGCTGGCCGGCGGGTACGGGCAAGGGGTCGCCTACCTGTGGTCGCAAGGGGGCTCGCTCCTGGCCACGGCCAGTCAGTCGATGAGTGTGCGTCTCTGGGATTGATCTTCCCGACCCGGTCTGCCGATACCGGATGGGCCGGTATCCTGTGCTTCCCGTGACCGTGCTTGTCGATCTCGAACAGGTGACAGTCCGATCGGTCGATCGGGTCTTGTTCGAAGACCTATCGGTGACGATCACCGACGGTGAGCGCCTTGGCGTGGTGGGCATCAATGGCACCGGAAAGTCAACACTGCTTCGGCTGGTGGCGGGTGTCGACAGTACTCCCGAGGGGAAGGTGCGGAGGGGCAGCGGCACCCGGGTCGGGTTTCTCGATCAGCATCCCCAGCTTCCGCCGGGGACAGTGAGGGCCGCGGTCGGCGAGGGTTGGGAAGCCGAGGCGGCTCTCGAACGGCTGGGGATGGGTGCGGAACTGGGCACCCCTACCTCGCAGCTCTCCGGCGGCCAGGCCAAGCGGGTGGCCCTGGCCCGGGTCCTGTCGCAGCCGGCCGAGTTGCTGGTCCTCGATGAGCCCACCAACCATCTCGACCTGGCCGCGGTGGCCTGGCTCGAGAAGTGGCTCCTCGATTTCCGTGGCGGACTGGTACTGGTGACCCACGACCGGCATCTGCTCGATCGGGTCACCACCCGGATGCTCGAGCTGGACAGGGGACACGCCTACGTGCACGAGGGCGGATACGGGTCATACCTGGCCGCCCGGGCCGATCGCGAGGAACAGGCTGTTTCGGCCGAAGCCTCCCGCCGCAACCTGGCCCGGAGGGAGCTGGCCTGGCTGAGGCGCGGGGCACAGGCCCGGTCCCGCAAACCTCAGGCCCGCATCGATGCGGCGGTGAAGCTCATCGAGGATCGACCCGAGGCAGCCTCGCGTGCCACCGAGCTCGACATGGGTTTGGGCACCCCGCGTCTCGGGGACAAGGTGATCGAGTGTGTCGGGGTGGGGTACCGCTACGGGACGGACGGCCCACTGGTGCTGTCCGGGATCGACCTTGCCCTCGACCGTCGCGAGCGATTGGGAATTGTCGGGGCCAACGGCTCGGGGAAGTCCACCCTGCTCGACCTCATGGCCGGTCGCCGCAATCCGACCATCGGACAGATCGATGTCGGCCCCACAGTGGCGGTTGGTTACTACGACCAGCGAGGCATCGACCTCGACGCCGGGGCGCGGGTGCGCGACCTGGTGGCCGGCCCCGGTCGCTCTCCGGGCTCCCTCGAGGACGGGGCCCTGATGGAGAGGTTCTGGTTCACCGATGGATTGCAATTTGCCCGGGTGGGAACGCTGTCGGGAGGTGAACGTCGGCGGCTCCAGCTGCTGCTGGCACTGGCGGCCCGACCCAACGTCCTGTTCCTCGACGAGCCCACCAACGACCTGGACCTCGACACCCTGAGGATCATCGAGGACTTCTTCGGAGATTGGCCGGGGGCCTTGGTGGTTGTCAGCCACGACAGGACGTTTCTCGGCCGGACCACTGATCGGTTGCTAGCGGTTCAGCCGGACGGAACGCTGGCACCGGTAGCCGGCGGTGTGGACGCCTGGTTGGCCCAGGTCGAGAGCGCCGCCGGCGCTGGATCGCGCCGATCTTCCCCGCCCGCGCCGGTTTCTGCCTCGACTCGGCAGGGGGTGGGCTCCGGGCCCGGCCGTGCAGTGAATCCCGTCAATCGTCGTTTGCGGGAGATGGAGAAAGAGGTGGCCCGGCTCCACCGATGCAAAGACAAATTGGTCGAGGCCCTGGCCGGTGCCGTCGGCCATGCCGAGATGGCTCAGGTGGGTTCCGATCTGGCCGAAGCCCAGGCCAGTCTGGATGACGCCGAGGAACAGTGGCTGACCCTGGCGGAAGAAGCTGAATCGGGCGGATAGCGTTCAACCATGAGTCGCTACGGGAAGTGGACGCCGAGACCGGTGAGGTTGCGGTGAGTAGAGATGCTCCCGAGGTGAAGACGGGGACACAAGTCGCGGTGCCGACCCCTCTCCAGGGGACGGTGGTCAAGGTGGGAGCCATCGCCACCGAGGAGATTGTGTCCGGGGGGATGCTCGCCATCATCGAATCGATGAAGATGGAACACGTTGTCGTGGCTCCTTGTGGTGGCACCGTGTGTGCCGTGCTGGTGCGGGCCGGCGATCTGGTGGCCGCCGGGGACACGGTGGCGATCATCGAGCCAGGCGACGTGAATCAGCCTGCCGCCGAATCGAGGGCCGTGGCGGACCTCGATGCCATTCGGCCCGATCTGGCCGAGACGATCGGGCGCCAGTCGCTGGTCCTCGACTCCGGCCGACCTGATGTGGTCGACCGCCGACACCGGGGCGACCGGCGCACCGCCCGGGAGAATATCGACGATCTCTGTGACCCGGGGAGCTTCACCGAATACGGCTCCCTGGCCATCGCCGCCCAGCGGGGCCGGCGCGATCTTCAAGAGTTGATCGAACGGACCCCGGCGGACGGCCTGGTCGCAGGCATCGGGCGCATCAACGGTGAGCAGTTCGGGCCAGAGGCCGCCACCTGCGCGGCCCTCTCCTACGATTACACGGTCCTGGCCGGGACCCAGGGCCAACAGAATCACCGCAAGAAGGACCGGATGTTCGATCTGATCGAGCGGTTGCGGCTACCTGTCGTACTGTTCGCGGAAGGAGGAGGGGGGCGCCCCGGGGACACCGACTATGCGGTGATCACCGGGTTGGACTGCATGGCATTCGCCCTGTTCGGGGGGTTGAGCGGCCTGGTCCCGATGGTGGGGATCGCCTCGGGACGGTGTTTTGCCGGCAATGCCGCCCTCCTCGGATGTTGCGACGTGGTGATCGCCACCAAGGATGCATCGATCGGTATGGGCGGGCCGGCGATGATCGAAGGTGGGGGGCTCGGAACATTCGAGCCGGACGAGATCGGTCCGATCGAGGTGCAGACGACCAATGGGGTGGTGGATCTGGTGGCGGAGGATGACGCCCACGCTGTCCAACTGGCCAAGCGCTATCTCTCGTACTTTCAAGGTTCCATCGAAGAGTGGTCGTGTGCCGACCAACGGCTTCTCCGTTCGAGCATTCCCGAAAACCGCTTGCGGGTCTACGACATTCGGGTGGTCATCGATACCCTGGCCGACACCGGATCGGTGCTGGAACTGCGGTCGGCCTTCGGCCCCGGGATCGTGACTGCGCTGATCCGGGTGGAAGGCCGACCCATGGGTGTGGTGGCCAACAATCCGGCTCATCTCGGCGGTGCCATCGACAGCGACGGGGCCGACAAGGCGGCGCGCTTCTTGCAACTGTGTGACGGTCACGATATTCCCATCCTCTTCCTTTGTGACACTCCGGGGTTCATGGTGGGACCCGAGGCGGAACGGAGCGGGCAGGTGCGCCACTTCAGTCGCCTCTTCGTGACCGGAGCCAGCCTCTCTGTCCCATTTTTCACCTTCATTCTGCGGAAGGGGTATGGCCTGGGCGCACAAGCGATGGCGGGTGGGAGCTTTCGGTCCCCGTTGTTCACGGTGGCGTGGCCGACCGGAGAGCTCGGCGGCATGGGTCTCGAGGGTGCCGTTCGGCTGGGGTTCCGCCGCGAACTCGACGCCGTGGACAACCAGGATGACCGCGAAGAGCTCTTCCAGCGCATGGTGGCCCGGGCCTACGAGCACGGCAAGGCCCTCAATGTGGCCACCGCCTTCGAGATCGACGATGTCATCGACCCGGCCGACTCCCGCATCCGGATCATCGAGACCCTCCGGGCGGTGCCGCCGACGCCGGTGAGGACCGGCAAGAAACGGGCCTGTATCGATACGTGGTGAGAGCCGGACCACACTCGGTTCTCCACCGCGTGCGGCACCGGTCGGCAACCGGGTTAGTTTTGCCATCGCATGCCCCAGAGCCCGATCGAGACGACGGATCGGCCTGACCACGATGATCCTGACGGTCCCTGGGCAGAACCAGGGATCCTGTTGGGTCGAGAAGTCACCTTCGAGCCGGCTGATCCTCCCCGCTCCGGACGATTTGTCGTATTCGACCCGCGGGCAAAGAGCCTTGCCCGGCAATCTCCCGGCGGCGGCCGTGCCGACCAGGCGGATGTGGCGGATGTCGTGGATGTGGTGGCGCCGGCCGGACGGGGTATCCGTCGTCACCGGGTACCGGCTACCTATCTCTCGGTGGCGGAGACGCTCCCGTTGCTCTTGGAGTTGGACAGCGATCACCCCTTGACCCCGCCCCGGCCGAGCGCCGTGGCGTGGGCGTCAGCGGTGACGGCGGGTCTGGGCGTGCTGGCCCGCGGGCGGCTCATTCCGACCGTCACCGATTCGGGACATGACGGGTGGAGAGCCGGGCCACTGGGGCCGGATGACCACGGTTTGATCGAGGAGTTGGCGAATGCCTTCCCGACCTGGGCCCACGCCCTCCCCATCGGGGACTCGGCTCCGGTTCGGCTGCACTCACCGTCGTGGCTGATCCGTGCGGCGTGGGACGCACTGGCCGATTCCCTGCCCCGCACGCCGGCTGCGGAGCTGGTGACCGGCTCCCCGCTCTTTTCGGGCCAGGCGCATCAGTTCGCCGGTGAACTCCGCCAGTGGCTGGCCGGTGCCGACCACCAGGTAGATGTAGGGCCGGATGTGGCACTCCGAGTGGAGTTCGGTCACCCAACCGAACCTGGGCAGAGTTGGCCCGAACCCGCCGCCCGCGGGGTGGTGCAGGTGACCAGTCGGGACGATCCACGCTTGGTGGTGGATGCGGCCCAGCTCGGCGGCATGCCGCCTGGCGACCTCGCCCGGTTCGGTGACCAGGTCGGAGAGGGGCTCCGGTCGACACTGTCCCGGGGGGCCCGGGCATGGCCGCCACTGTTGCCCCTCACCGATGAGGGGTCGCCGGGCCTGCTCACCCTCGATGACCACTCCATCGAAGACCTGGCCGGAGACGGGGCAGTGGCCCTGCGCAGAGCAGGGATCGATGTGGTGTGGCCGTCACTGCTCCCGTCCTCGGGGCTCACCTTGCAGGCGGCCATCTCATTGCCGGCCACCGCGGCGGGCACGCCGATCGATGGTGCACTGAGCCTCGACGCGGTGCTCGAATTCCGGTGGCGGGTGGCGATGGATGGTGTCGTCCTCTCCGAGGAGGAGCTCGAGCGGCTGGAGGGTGCCAAGGGCGGAATCGTCCGACTACGGGGTCGTTGGATGATGGCGGACCTCGCTCTGGTGGAGAAGGCCACGTCGGGTCGGGTGGGCCGCATGGGGACTGGCGAGGCCATCGGTTCGCTCCTCGGTGGTCAAGCGGAACTCAGCGGTGAGCGGGTGCCGGTGGTGGCCAAGGGGTCTATTGCCGATCTGGTGGAGCGATTGGCCAAGCTGGGCGAGGACGGACCCGACCACGGCCTGGCTCCTCCTCCTGGCCTGGTCGGGGAACTACGCCCGTATCAGCTGCGGGGGGTGGCCTGGCTCGAGCAGATGTGCCAACTCGGTCTGGGCGGATGTTTGGCGGATGACATGGGTCTGGGGAAGACGATTCAGGTCATCGCCCTCCATCTTCATCGTCGTGCCCGCCGCGAGGGCACCATGTTGGTGGTGTGTCCCACCTCCCTGCTGGGCAACTGGGAGCGTGAGTTGAAGCGGTTCGCCCCCGACGTGCCGGTCCGCCGATATCACGGTGGCGACCGTCATCTCGAGGACCTGGCAGAGGGAGAGGTCGTCCTCGCCACCTATGGGGTCGTTCGCCGGGACCATTCGATATTGTCCGCCGCCGGGTTCTCGTTGGTAGTGGCCGACGAGGCGCAACACGCCAAGAACCCGTCGTCCGAGACGGCCCGGTCGTTGCGTGCGATACGGACATCCGCCCGGGTGGCGCTGACCGGCACCCCCGTGGAGAATCGATTGACGGAGCTCTGGTCCATTCTCGACTGGACCACACCGGGGCTGCTGGGCCCACTCCAACGGTTTCGCCGATCGGTTGCCGTTCCGGTCGAGCGGTACCACGACGTCGAAGTCACCGCCCGGCTCACCCGGATCATCCGCCCGTTTCTGCTTCGCCGCCGAAAGAGTGACCCGACGATCTCACCTGAACTGCCACCGCGGACTGTCTCGGACCTTCCGGTCCCGCTGACTCCGGAGCAGGCGACGCTGTACGCCTCCGAAGTGTCCGGGGCATTGGCCGACATCGGAGAGCGCACCGGGATCACCAGGCGGGGGCTCGTCCTACGGCTGCTCACCGTGTTGAAGCAGATCTGCAACCATCCGGCCCAGTATCTCCATGAGGCGGCTCCGGTGATGGGCCGATCGGGCAAGCTGTCGGCACTCGAAGAGCTGCTCGAGGTGATATTGGCCGAAGGTGAGTCGGTTCTGGTGTTCAGCCAGTTCGTGGAGATGCTCTCGCTGATCGAGTCCCGCCTGAAGGATCTCGAAGTGGGAACGCTGTTCCTCCACGGTGGAGTGGCGACCCACCGTCGAGAAAAGATGGTGGAGGCTTTCCAGGCCGGCGACGCACCGGTATTCCTCCTGTCGTTGAAGGCCGGTGGGGTCGGTCTCAATCTCACCCGAGCCACCCATGTGATCCATTACGACAGGTGGTGGAATCCGGCCGTCGAGGATCAGGCCACCGACCGTGCCCACCGGATCGGCCAGGATCGACCGGTGCAGGTGCACCGTCTGGTCACGGAGGGCACCCTCGAGGATCGGATCGCCATCATGCTCGAACGCAAGCGCGGTCTGGCCGAGGCGGTGGTGGGCGAGGGAGAGGCCTGGTTGACCGATCTCTCGGACGATCAGTTGGCGGAACTGGTCACTCTCAGCTCGTCGGATGATGACCGATGAGCCCGGTCCATGCTGGCGATCAGAGTGACGGGACCGACGTCGACGAGGGGGTACTGGCCAGTGATGCCTGGTCCCGGACGGCCGGGCCGACTCCGCCGGTACCGTCTCCACCCCAGGTGCCCGGTCGCCCGAACATCGAATTGGCCGACCCCCCAGGTGACGTTGGACTCGATGTGGACTCGTTGCGTTTGTTGGCCTGTGACGCCGCTTCAAGAGCCTGGGCACTGGCGTCGGGGGATGTCGAGACCGGGCTCGACCTGTCGGTGGACCAGGATCTCGCCCGATGGGCCGCCGCCCTCTTCGAGACCGGCGGCGCCGAAGCGGAATTCGGGCCCAGCCTGTCTGACCTGGCCCGGAGGACGGGAGTGGCACCACGCGAGCTGGAGCGTCAGGCGTTGGCCTGGCACGACGGGGGCACTGGGGGCTTTGCCACCCTGGTCGACTCGTGGGATCCACGCCCGGGTGAGCTCGAGCCGGGCCGTGAACGACTGGGCCCGTCCACCATCACCCGACGCAACCGACTTACCCGGGACGGAGAGCAGCTCCGGTTGGGACGGGACGGGCGGTGGTACCCCTACCGGAAGACTCGTAACGGGTGGGACCCTGACGGCCCCCCGTTCGAGGAGAGTGAACTGGCCAGATGAGGCCTTAGGGGCACTTCGGATATGAGCGGTAAGGGCGTCACGGGTGCCTGGTTCAGTCCGGGTCGCCGACACACTTGTGGCCGCGCTAGCGAATATTGCCTGCCCGTGTAACAACACTTATGTGACGCGCTGAAGGGACCAACGGCCCGACGTTCTGGAACGCTTGCTCCTGGGGTCATCTGCCCGACAGAAATACTTGCGGCCACACCCGGATGGCGGGACTGGGCACCCTGTTTCCGGCAGGTGCGGTCGCCCAATCGGCGCTGATCTCGCTACGAACGGGACATGTGAGGCTGACGCGATTGGCCCCTTTGGCCCTCGACGCGACCGGCTCAACCAGGCATGATGGAACCATGGCGCAAGTCCATTCCAAGGGTTCGGCGTCCCAGCTGTCGGGCGGGCAGCGTGCCGGGGACAACGGGCCCGTGCAGGTCACCCCGACAGAGGAGTTCCCGGTCGAACACATCTCCATCCACGGCCACCAGATCGGCTATCGGCGCGGCGGTGAGGGCCCGGTGCTGCTGCTGCTCCACGGCATCGCCGGCAGCTCTCTCACGTGGGTCCCCGCCATGACGCTGTTGCAGAGCGACTACACGG
>PKXA01000028.1 GCA_003133325.1 Acidimicrobiaceae bacterium
CGTCAAAGCGGAGGAAGCCCAGAAACGATAATCCTCGGTAAGGAGAACGGGAACAGACCGCTTACTTTGCGATTCGCGAAAAGGGTGTCCACTTCACTCAGGTAGCGCCACGCCGGGCCCGACTGGTTGTAGCTACCGCTCCATCCAGCCTGTGGGGTGCACGTACCCGAACACAGGCTTGACCAGGCCCAATGTCTGCGGCAAGCCTCTATGGTCGTGGCCCTCTCGTGGCCCTCTCGTTCATCTTCCGTCTCCTCCGGCGACCTCTGCCCGCATCTCAGGGCGGCACCGGTTCCCGTTCTGTGAGCAGTCAAGCATTTCGTCCCGCGCGTTCTGGAGGGCAAAAACGCGCAGCTGCGGCGGTGTCGCCTGAATTCCACCAGATCATCTGGCCGCGGCAACGCCGGTGGGAGCCGCTTCGCTCAACCCGTGCTCTCCTCCCGTCTACCGTGAACCGTCCGCATAGGATGAACGCCAGATTCGGCCCTATTTTGATGGCCTGGCGGAGGGCTGCGCGATCTGTAAGAGCAATTCGCGCGACCGATCAAGTAAAGATGGCGGGATGGGAGTCGGCAGCGAGCGCTTCACACGTGCCCCCGCTCCGTCGCTCTTGTCCAAACGAGAGCGATTCCATCTCGCCTACCGCTTGGCCAGCCGCTCGTTTCAACTCCTGGTCGCCCGATCCAGTCGAACACCGCAACGACACATGGCAGCGGCTGCAGCTTTTGCTGTCGGCGACATCGTGAGCGCCGTTGCACTGCGGAGGTCTGGCCGGTTTGCTCTGGGGCCGCGCCTCGCAGTCGATGCAGCCTCCGCCGCGCTCTGGAGCCAAGGCGACACTGGCTTGGAGCTCGCCACCATGCCCGGAGTCCCTCTTGCCATCGAAGCAGGGCTGCGGATCGGAGCAGCCGGGTTGATCGTCCCCGTGGTCAATGCCACCGTCACCGGTTGCGCTCGACGGTTGAAGGGCCGACCCGTATCAAATGGATCTTTTCGCTACCAGGCGATGGCCGTGGCCCTCGGTGCTGGCATTGCATCGTATGAAGCGAACCGTCGGCGGGTGGCGTTGGCCCGTCACCAGCAAGAGCTTGAAGCCCGCATCGGCGTAGCGCACCTGGCAGGGCAGAACGAGGTCGCCACAGGCGCCGACACCGTGGTGGACCTGCTCAGCCGGACTACACCCCTTCTGTCCTCGCCGGTCGGTTCGATCACGGTGGGAAGGATGCTCGCCGACTGGCGACAGTCGCTCGCAGCGTCAACCGCGGAACATGCCACCTACCTCGGCATTGCCCTGGCCAGATGGCAACGAAGGCACAACGAGTCTCAGCACGACCTTTCAGCCGACGTCACGTTCGAGATCAGAGAGGGCCACGGGACCATTTTGTTGTCCGGCGATCAGTCCCGATGGCTCGAGGTCGCGCTCGACGAACTGGCCTTGCGGGGCACTGTGAAAGTGGCAGCTGTAGACGTCGTCGAGGCCCGACAGCCCAATCAACCCCGCCGTCTGGGGGTTGGCGACCGCACCCTCGACATCCCACCTGACTGGCGCCCGGGCCTTGTACCGTTCGACGTCGGGCCATTGGGCTTTCTGGCTTCGTCCATGTGGTTCGCCGACACCCTCCTCCCCGGCGAGATTGAACCACGGGTGTGGGCCGTGGCACCGGCCGCGGCTGTCGGCCCACTCCTGGCGATCTGGGCTCACCGACAAGTTGCACGACAGGGCGAGGCAGCACATGCCCGAGTTCTGTTCGCTGCGCTTGGACATTGCCTTGTCCATGCCGCCGCGTCAACAGGCACCATGCGGAACACCAGGAACCCCGAAGGAATCCAGCGTTTCCCGTTCCTTGGTGGCATCAACATGGTCGCCATGATGATGCCGTTGTACTGGGACGACCTCGACGGCACTGAACAAGTACTGGCCGTCGCCGGAATCGGCACCATCTTGGCCGTGGGGCTGCTCCTCCACCCGGAACGAATCCAATGGAGCCACTTCATAGCGGAGCTACTGTGGCCCGCGGCCGCGTTCTATTCGATGGCGACCATGCGTTCACAGCTCGAATCCGAGACCAAGCGGCTCAGTGCCGAACTCGAGGAAGACGACAAGTCAATAGTGGCCAACGCCTTCGCCGAGGGACGCTCCTATGTCCTGGGACTCGTCTCCGAGACCCGTTATGCAGCACGTCGAGAGTTCGCAGCCGTCGGGGCGCAACTCGACGAGCGCATCAGTGCTGAAGCGGCACGGCGCCTCGACGAAGTCGACAAACGGTTGGAGGAGTTGTCATGCGCAAACGAGTCGTAGTCGTCGATGACGACGCCATAAGCCGGAGGGGACTCACCGAGCTCCTCGCTGACCGCCCTGAGCTCGAGGTGGCCGGTTCCCTCGTCCACGATGAAGCACTCGAGTGGGACTCCGAGTGGGACACCGTGGACATCGCTATCGTCGACGCCGCCGACAGTCGGCGCCACGACGACCACTTTCCCGGCGTGGGCGTTGTCGACCACATCCGCCGGCGGCGAAGTCGTGAGCAGACGATGGTGATTGTGCTGACGGGTCACTTCTTCGACGACGCGGTCCGCCGGAGGATGCGAGAGGCCCAAGCCGACTTCTTCTATCATCGGAGCGAGCTCCAGGAATCAGCAGATCTGTATGAGGCGATTCTGCATCCGGAGCAGGCACGATCCGGCGTACCCGAGGGGACGGACCCCGAGGCCCGGTTCCGACTGGGGGTCGTGTCGGGCACTCACGTCAACGACGCCATTCGCTTCTCACGCTCGACTGGTCTCGAAGCCAAGCTCATTGGTCGGCAGGGAGATCGAAGCAGGTCGTGGTCACGATTGCGGACCTCGTTCAACGACGTGGCACACCTCAACCCGGTCAATGCCGACGGCACTCCCCCCGAGCGGATTCAACACGACCCGTCACTGACCCAGGTCGAGCGGTTCCTCAACTGGGCGACTCGGGTGAAGGGTAACCATTCAGGTGCTCGACCGTCCCCCTCCAGTGGTGCTGCCGAACGGCTGTAGGTGACTAGGACCGCCGCGTTCGGCCTGCTGACCTCGCGATTCGCGAAATTTCCGGGGAGTTGGTTGACTTTTCGGCATGGCAACCGGTGCGGAGCGAGGCGATAGCGAGCTGATCGCCGAGAACGATGGACTGCGCATTGAGAATGGTCGGCTGGCCAGCGAGGTCGACCGGCTGGCCGGCGAGAACGCGGTGCTGCGGTCAGATGTCGACTCCTTCGCCCGCAAGATCGCGTCTTTGGAGAAGCGGCTGGGGGAAGAACTCGGAGAACTCCTCGCTTCCGCCGCCGTCGGATCTCTTCGGACGGAAGAAGGACAAGCCCGAGAATGCCAATCGTGCCGAACGGCGAGCCATGGGGCGCAAGCCCGGCAAGCAGCCTGGCGCCGAAGGCAACCATCTGGCGCACGTCGAAGATCCCGACGAGATACGAGTCCACACACCACCCGCCTGTGATGGTTGCGGCGCGGACCTGGCCAATGTTCGCGTCGAGGACACCGAAGTGCGACAAGTCACCGAGATCCCGGTGCCGATGACCACCACCACCGAGCACCGAGCCGAGTCCAAGCGGTGTGCGTGCGGGACGGTGACAAAGGCAGCCTTCCCCAAAGGGGCTCGGGGACACGCCAGCTATGGGCCGAGGATCCGGGCGGCGTCCCTCTACCTGATGAGCCGCCAGCACCTGCCCTTCGAACGGACGAAAGAGGCGATGGCCGACCTGCGCGGCGTCTCGGCGTCCACCGGGTTCCTCGACTCGGTGTACTCGCAAGGAGCCGAAGGACTCGTCGGGTTCCTCACCTCGGTCCTTGCTCAACTACGGGATGCTGACGTCGTCCACATGGACGAAACCTCCGACCGCCTCGGCAAGGGCAAGGTCTGCTTCCACGTCGCCTGCACCGAACTACTGACTCTGCTCCACGCCGATATCACCCGGGGCAAGGACGGTATCGACGGCACCGGGCTACTGCCGGACTTCACGGGGGTGGCTGTCCATGACCGGCTCGGGTGGTACTTCGACTACGAGCAGGCGACCCATGCGGCGTGTGGGACTCATCTCATACGTGACCTGGCCTCGGTCGGGGTCGGCTTCGACCAGACCGAGTGGACCACGGCAATGGAGGACTTGTTGTTGGAGATGAAGGAAGCGGCGGCAACCGCGGTCGCCGCGGGTAAGCAGAGGATCCCGAAGAAGCACCTCGCCGACTATCTCTGCCGCTACGACATGATCGTCGAGGAGGCACTGGCGGCCAACCCGGCACCCGTTGGCCGGAAGCGGGACTCGATCGAAACCGAGGGCTACAACCTGGCGGTTGCCTTCCGGGACAGGAAAGATGCTATCTGTCGGTTCGCCACCGACCTGCGCGTCAGCTTCACCAATAAATTGGCGGAGCGTGACCTTCGCATGGTGAAAATCCACAAGAAGGTGTCCGCTTCGTTCCTGGCGATCGAAGGGGCAGAGCGTCTGGGCACCGTGCGCTCCTACATCGGAACGGCGATGAAGCACGAGCTCGATCCCCTCGACGTACTGGTCCGCCTGTTTCACGGAGAAGCCTGGATTCCTCAGCGGACCTGACCCGCTGTCCGCGATACTTGGCGGATGGAAACGGCAGCCCCCATGCCTTCGACATCGTGCTGGCCGCTCCGTGATACGACCGCACTCGTCGACGCGCTGGAATCCGGTCAGCTCGACGGCGACTTGACCCAACTGATCGACGTCATCAACGAGCGCACCTCGACCATCGCCCACAACAGGACCCAGGCCGCACTCGCCAAACTCAAACTCAACGACCGCGTAAGAATCGGCAACCGAGCCAAACCGCAGTACGTCCGCGGGGAGACCGGGGCCATCCACGAGTTCAATGACGACTATGTTGTCGTGCTGCTCGACAGGGTGGTCGGCAAGTTCAAGTCACGCCACCTGCGATGCGCAGCCGAGATGGTCGAACCCGTTCAGGACACCTGAATGGTTACACCGGTACCGAGGTCGCTAACCCCAGCGTCGGCCAAGAGCGGGAGGAACCGGTGATGGTGCTCTCGGTCCAGAGCATTCCGAAACGGGGGACGGGCGGGGTCCTCGACCATCCGAGGATGGTCGATTCGGATGTGACGGTCTCGCGTGCGACTCAGACGGCAAGGACCCCAACAGACGACACCCCGTCAGCGAGCGCGACCGACCGCGCCTGGGCGAGTCCGTCCAACTCGATCGAGGCGCTTTGTGGAGCACCCTCGATGTGGACTTGGGGAGGCGGGCGATTGCGGGGCATTGTGCATAGAGTCCAATGCATGAGACATGCGGGTTGTGATGGGCAGCTGGACGCAGGGTGGATACGGCGGACGGCAGCAGCGGCGGCCATGTCGGTGCTCATCGTGGGGGTCCTGATAGGAACGGGCGTGGCATCCGGTGCCGCCCCCCGCCAGGCGATCAGCACTTCCCAGGTCAAGCCGGCGAACCTCACGACCCTTGAGACCCTCGGCATCTACCCGTCGACGCCGGTGCAGTCATTCCCGACCGAGAGCGCCACCTACAGCCCAGCAGACAACAACACCTTCCGCGTGGTCTGGGGCGGTGGTTCGCTGGAGCTCAGCGGTGAGGGGCCGATTGCCATCGGGCAGACCTACTCGACCGAGGAGACCGGCCCCGGAGGCGCCCTCATCCCATCCAGTCGTCCCGACTCCACGTCGCGGTCGTCGACGGTCGGGGTCTCCATCACGGGGCCGGACAGCTGCGGGGGACCGGGGGCCTTTGCCACTGTGACCTTCGACCAGTTCGAGACAGGCACATCTGGCCAGGTGACCGAGGCTGCGCTCCAGTTCGTGTGTGACGCGGTCTCTGGCGGTTTCTCCGTGTATGGGACTTCCGCCTTCAATGTCACTCCTACCACTCCGGGACAGGGCTACTACCTCTTCGAACTTGGCGGCGCGGCCACCGGGTTCGGCAATGACAACTATCTCGACTATGTCGATGACCTGGGCTTCCCGACGGCGGGGGACTCGGTCGGCATGGCTATCACGAACTCCGGTGGCGGATACTGGATGGCCACGAGTGGTGGCGGTGTCTTCGCCTACGGTGACGCCGGCTTCTACGGCTCGCTCGGTGGCGGCCCGCTCAATTTCACCGTCGTGGGCATGGCGGCCACCCCGGATGACAACGGATACTGGCTGGTCGCTGCGGATGGCGGTGTTTTCGCCTACGGTGACGCCGGCTTCTTTGGCTCGACGGGCAGCATCCATCTCAACCAACCCATCGTGGGCATGGCTGCCACCCCGGACGGCAGGGGCTATTGGTTGGTGGCCTCCGACGGCGGGGTCTTCGCCTTCGGAGACGCTGGGTTCGACGGCTCGGCGGGCAACATCCACTTGAACAAGCCCATCGTGGGCATGGCTGCCACCCCGGACGGCAGGGGCTATTGGCTGGTGGCCTCCGACGGTGGCATCTTCTCCTACGGTGACGCCGGCTTCTTTGGCTCGACGGGCAGCATCCATCTCAACCAACCCATCGTGGGCATCGCTACCACCCCTGATGGCAAGGGCTACTGGCTGGTGGCCTCCGACGGCGGGGTCTTCGCTCTTGGCGACGCACCCTTCGACGGGAGCCTCGCCGACCTCGGTGGCAAGGCCGTGTTCGACAGCGCGGGAGTGTCCATTGCGGTGTCGAGCAACTACGGTCCCATCAATGTGGCCGGGATCGCCCGGTAGGTTCCCGTCCGTTTCGAAGGCGATGGAGCTTCCCGAGAAAAGCCTCGCTGGTGATTCCACGGGATTCGTCGGTGGCGTTACCTGGAATTCTTGGGGTAGCTCCAGCGCCACCGCCACCAGCGCTGGCAACTACGTGTGCCAGGCCGTTGAACGGTACTTTCCCCAGCACGGTCAGACCATCGATCCCACTGCCTCCATAGACATCTGCACGGGCAACTACGAACCCCCTTCCGCCTGACAGAAGGATTCTTCTCGCGGGCATGTCCCACTGGATGAACGAAACGCTGAATGGTCTCGACGTTTTGGGGCACGCAAGAAGGGCGTCCCCGAATCGTGGTCCCAACGTTGACTCCCGAACATCCCGCAGGTTCCGAGAAACCCGTCCGAGCAGCCCACGCCACGAGCCGGTACTCGTGAACGAAACCGCCGAGCTTGTCGCGCCGTCGCAACCGGACTGGTTCCGGATCGCCGATACGCAACGGCTTCTCTGCTGGTGGGCGAGCGGGGCCTGCCGACCAAGCGAGCGGCGAAGGGCGATGTTCGTTGTGGGGGCCGATGAATTCGCTGAGGAGCGTATCGAGCTGGGCGCGATGGAAGACCAGCAAGCGATCGGGACACTCCCGGCGGATGGTCCCGTCGAACCGCTCGGGTGACACCCATTCGCCCGGGGGATCGAATGGATGTGGCGATGACCCGGGTGCCTTCAGTGGCAAACACCTCGTCGAAACCGGCGGTGAACTTGGCATCTCGGTCCCGGATCAGGAACTTGGTCGGGCGACCCTGCTCGGCCAGGTCGAAGTTCAGATTGCGAGCCCGCTGGGTGACCCACTCCCACCGGATTGGTGGTGATGCCGCTCACATGGACCCGCCGGGTGTCGAGCCCGTTGAAGAAGGGCACAGGGAGGCGGCGATGCAGCACCATGTCGACGTGGAAAAAGTCACCGGCCAGCATCGTCGCCGCCTGGGTACCCACCAACTCCGACCAGGTTGGTCCGCTCCGTTTCGGCGATGGCTCGACGCCGTGACGGCGCAAGATCGCCCACATGCTGGAAGGGGCAAGGCCCACGCCCAGCGTGGCCGGCTCGCCATGGTTCTCCCGATAGCCCAAGGTCGGATCCTCCCTGGCCAACCGCATCACCAACTGGACCGTTCCCGCCGGAAGAGCCGGCCGGCCCGTCCGCCTGTTCTGACGACACGCCCACGGGCGGACCAGGTCTCGATGCTGGCGGAGCATCGTCTCGGGCTACACGAGGAACCGATCCCGGCGGACCTTGGACATCAGCCGACTCAACCCAGCCAGGGTCCGCCCGGCCGGTCCGGCGGAACCGGAACAGCTGGAGCACGCACACGAAGGCAGATAGAGGAAAGACAATGCCATGGCCCGCCTGCTCCAGCGGCTGCCGTCTGTGAAAGTCCTGATGAAGGGGTTGGATACGGTTCTCGGCACCTACGGGCACGGATGGTCTGCCCAGATCCTCAATCAAACCCGGTGCGATTCACTACCCGCCGTACGTATGGAGAGCGGCAACCCAGTTGTTTGCGATGGCCTGCTGTGCCGCCGCCAGAGTGATCTGTCCCGAGCAGACGGACCTGTTCAACCTGCTCTCGAGTTGATCCTTCGTGTTGGCGAACGAAGTGGCGTTCGGGTTGTCGGGAGGTTCAACCCACAGATTGGCTGGGTCGTTCGGGTCGCCACCCAGTTCGAGGGGGATCAGGTGGTCGTATTCGGCGACGTGCAACGACCCCGCGTAGCCGTAGGCGGCAGCCGAGGCATCCTTCTCAGGTTCGGTGACATCCTCCGGCGGGCGGATGGTCGAGGTGAACCCGGTGGAACAGATCGTGGAGTCGATGTCGACCTGGGTGACCTGCGGATTGATGGCGCCCGGCGTGCAGTTGGGGTCGGGAAGCGGGTAGGACCCGACGTAGGTGTAGTGGCACGACCCGGGAGCGGGCTGCGGCTGGACGTTGTAGGTCGCCTGCGGCCCGGGGCCGATCTGGATGCCGGTGGTCGGAGGAGGCGGAGCGGGAGGCTGGGTCGTGGTCGTGGTCACGTGAGTGACCGGCTCGGAAGAATTGGTGCTGACCGCCGATGACCCGTTCGAGACGTGTTGCGTGCAGCCGGCACCCACGATGAGCGCAGCGGCGGCGAGGGTGAGAGAGATCGCGGCAGGTCGCTTCATGGTGGCCACCTTGGCACAGGGGTGTTTCACGCAGTCCGGGCACCGCGAGTGGCCATGTCGAACAACGCCGCCAGCCCCGAGGCATAGCCATCGAAGCGAGCTGGGAGTGGCCAGCCGCCAGCGCACATCGACGACAGTATCCTTCGATGCCGGGAGCGGGACGCCAGGATCGTTTACTGCTCCCCAGCCTCCTGTGCGCTACGCGTCACCGGACAGCATCTTTGTGATCTGGGCCATGTCGAAGTAGTCACGCCAGGCGCTGATTTTGCCGTCACGAACCTCGAACGTGCCCATGACGAGAAGTGGTGCCACAACCTGTCCGACGGTGAACGTGTCGACCCGCTCGGTGAGTACCACGTTGCCGCGCACGGCCAGGCGGACGGTTTCGATCACCATGCTCTCGCACATGGCGAAGAAGCCGTCGATGAAGGCGATGGTGGCGTCGATACCGACAGCGGGGTCCATGGGGATGTTGTGGTACACGACATCGTCGGTAAAGAACGGGCGCAGAGCCTCGGCGTCGTGTTTCGCGAATGCTCCACACAGGTCGCGCACAACTCGTTCGGCATCCTCTGCAGTTCCCATGGTGCACCTCCTGGGGCGGGACGGGATTGACGGTCCTACGCTAGCGAATTCTCCATCGTCCTGGCCGACTGACAGGCAGGTCAGTCTGGCTCTGGACGTCGCAGAACAGTGGCTGGAGTAGGGGGTGCGAGTGGCACCTGACAGTGAGCGAGACGATCAGTATTCGTGCCGAAGTGAACCTGTGGTCCGGCGGGTGAAGCAGAGTCAATGATCACCTCGGCAGCAAGGGCTGATCCGGGTTGTCTCCGTCGTCCAGATCAGCCTGCCAGTAGCCGCTTGGGTGGACCTGAGCAGACGCCCAGCCATTCAGGTACCAGGACCGAAATGGCGCTGGGCGCTGGGCATTGTCATCGACTTCTTCGGGCTGATCTCGTACTTCGTGTGGGGTGTGAAGGGGTCCCGAGAAGCGTTCAGACAGCCGTGGGAAGGGCGCCTCTGATCATCGGGGCGAGGCGATGATCGATCTTTGCAAACTCCGGTGTGGTGAATATGTTCTGTCGATGCAGCGATGCAACCCAACATGGGAACCAGATCACTGGATGCGGACGTGGTCGCCATGCGAACCTGACTGTTTCGCCTTGTTGCACCGCAACACTGAGGACGGGACTTGCCCACCATCGATGGCCGATGCTGAGCGCATGGGTTCCCGCCTCGCCCGGAACGTCACAGGTCCGATCATGCGCCTCCGAGTCCACGATTTCTCCGTCGGGCACGACGTTCCAGCGCTGATAGCGGTCCAGAACGCGCTTTTGCCTTTTGGTGGCCAGCGATCCGGCGCCATGCACCCATCCATTGTGCATGAGCCTGTCCACAACCCGTCGAAGGGCACTGCCGGCTGGTGATCTCGAAGGCCATGGACGTCAAGGCAAAGAACGTCCAAGACGAACCGGCCTGCTGACATACCTCGGGCGACTTCAGGCGGCCGCCAAAGGCCAGGGCCGCGTTGTCTTCGCCGCCATCGCCGCTTGGCTGCTTCCCGGTGCCACCGCAGCAGGGTCTCGGGAGTAACCAAAAAAGACCGCCAGCGAATTCGAGGGAGCAAACGGCGGATGATGGCCGAACGTCGATGCGAAGTGCCAGTCCAGAGGCCTGTTCGGGTTTTTGGTGCCCTTCATCGTCAAGTGGTCTTGTGCTCGGGGCAGCCGACACTCTGCCCATTGCCTTCTGCGGCACCAAGAGCTGAAAAAGGTTGGTCGTGCTCGGAGAAGTGGACCCCATTTCGGTGTGCACGCCGGAGCCGGACCAGAGGCACGCCGAGCATTCGCAGGGCGGCGTCTGCGACGCTTGCCGGTACGTCGCGGTCGGCCCTGACTGGCGGACTTGCCGTGATGACGCTTTCGACAAGCCCGAACACAAGGTCGGGCGCATAAGGGAGAGCACCGAAGGGGAACAATCCGGCGTCGGCTCCGTCATGGATCTGGCGATGATAAAAGTCAATCAGTTGCTGACGGCGACTCCAGAACCAGGCGAATTGGGATGCATGGGCCTCGGGCAGCAACTGGAGTGCGCCAAGGTTGTGGGGACCCGAGCACAGGTTGGTCACGTCGCGCTCCACAAGTACCCATAACGCCGCTTCCGCCCCGAGCTCTGCCTCGCCGAGACGGCGGGTCAGGTCCAGGGCCGGGCGGAGAGTGCGGTCGAGCAGTTCGGCCAGGATCGCTTCTTTGCGGGAGTAGTAGTGGAAGAGCGATGCCTGACGGAGTCCCACCGCCTGAGCGATGGCCCGGGTGGAGGTCGCGGTGTATCCGGCGGTGCAGAAGAGGTCGGCGGCCGCAGCGAGGATTTCCTCACGCGGGTCGCCTGCGGAAGAGCGCGGAGAGACACGAGGGCGGCCGACGGGACTCATGTGAAAACCACGTTAATTGGCCTCGTTTCTCTTTCTTTCTATTAGATGATAGATAATAATCACCCTCATGAGCGACCATTCTCAGACATCGTCGGCAGGGTCCTCCGGGTCGGCGGGCACGGATACACCGGAGGGCGCCCGTGCCCATGCCCGGGCCCAGGCGGGATCCGTCGTCGAGCATATGCCGACGATCCCCGCAGCCGGCTACCGCTCCGTCCCGTCCGGGGTCGGCTCGGACAGCCTGGTGTGGGCGGAGCGAGTGGCGGGTGGTGGGTACACGCATCGGGTGGTGGCCCCGGGCACGACCATCAGACTGGCCGACCTCGACGGTGACGCCTGTGCCCACCTCCTGCTCTACCGGTCCGGCGAGCCTTGGGAGCGCCTCAATGTGGCCGACACCGTGAAGGTCCAATGGCAGGCGTATCTGGGTGCGGGCCAACTGCTCCTCTCTGACCAGGGCCGGGTGTTGGCCAGCGTCGTTTCGGACACTTCCGGGCACCACGACGCGATCTGTGGCACCTCCAGTCGCAGGCGCAACGAGGAGCGTTACGGCGTGGGCAGCGCGGAGAGCGGTAGCCCTGCGGGACGCGAGCTGCTCCTGTTGGCCGGAGCCAAACACGGTCTGGGGCCTCGGGACCTCCCGCCCTGCATCTCGTTCTTCAAAGGCGTCCGTGTCGACCCCGAAACCGGTGCATTGCGCTGGACCGGATCGCTCGGAGCGCCAGCTGTCGTGGAGCTGCGTGCCGAGATGCAGCTCATTGTCCTGATTGCCAACACCGCCCACCCGCTGGATGCCCGGCCCGAGTGGTCCTGCAGCGCCCTCGAAGTGCTGGCGTGGCCGGGACGCCCGACGGCACGTGGGACCTGGCCGGCTTCGGCGACACCGGAGGCGGATCGCGCTTTCCTCAACAACGAGGAGGACCTGCAGGCCCGGATGAGGACCGACGGAGTAGAGGTCGTGGCGCGTCGGGATCAGGTGGGCACATCGTGACTGTTGCCTCCGACAATGTCGTGGCTGCGCGCGCCCCTTGGTCGGGGGTGGTACCGGCTGGCGCGACGATCGAATTGGTCGACCTCAAGGGGAACCAGGCGGTGGACTGCCTCTTCTACTTGGCAGGAGACACGGCGGAGCGGTACAGCGCTCCCGAGACGTTGACCTGGCAGGAGTCGATCTTCCTCGGGGTGGGAAGCGTGCTGCGCTCCGACACCGGGCGCCCGCTGCTGACGGTGGTGGCTGACGACGTCGGCCGCCACGACACCCTGGGAGGTGCGTGCAGCAAGGAGTCCAACACCCTGCGCTACGGCCACCACACCCGCAATCAGCATGCCTGCGTGGAGAACTTCCTGGCCGAAGGTGCCCGCTGGGGACTGGGCAAGCGCGACCTGGTCAGCAACATCAACTGGTACATGAATGTGCCGGTGGAGGAGTCCGGCACCCTGGGAATCGTCGACGGGATCTCAGCCCCGGGTTTGTCGGTCACGCTCCTGGCCCACGAGGACGTGCTCGCCCTGATCTCCAACTGTCCCCAGATCAACAATCCCTGCAACGGGTTCAACCCGACCCCGGTGCGCATCGTGATCGACGCGCCGTGAGCGGCAAGCGTCGATTCGACACGCTGCTGGTGGCCAATCGAGGGGAGATCGCCTGCCGGATCCTGCGCTCCGCCTCTGAGCTCGGGCTCGCCACCGTGGCCGTCTTCTCCGATCCGGATCGGGGTGCACCGCACGTCCGGATGGCCGATCGAGCGGTCCACTTGGGACCCGCACCGGCCCGCGAGAGCTATCTGCGGGCGGACGCCGTCATCGAGGCTGCGTTGGCGACGGGAGCCGGGGCCATCCACCCCGGTTATGGATTCCTTTCCGAAGACGCCGCCTTCGCGCGAGCAGTCGAACAGTCCGGGCTGGTGTTCGTCGGCCCGACACCTGAGCAGATGGAACTCTTCGGGGTCAAGCACCGTGCCCGGGAGGCGGCGGCGGCAGCCGGGGTGCCCTTGCTGGCCGGCACCGGGCTCGTCGCGGACGTCGATGAGGCCCTTGCCTCCGCTGACGCGCTTGGGTATCCGGTCATGGTCAAGGCCACCGGTGGTGGGGGAGGGATCGGCATCCAGCCGTGCTCGAATTCCGACCAGCTGGCAGTGGCTTTCGAGTCGGTGGCCCGGTTGTCGGGGGCCGGCTTCCGCACCCCGGGAGTGTTCATCGAACGCCTGGTGGAGCGAGCCCGTCATGTCGAGGTCCAAGTGGTCGGCGACAGCCGGGGAGAGGTGGTGGTTCTCGGGGATCGTGACTGCACCCTGCAGCGTCGCAATCAGAAGGTGGTGGAAGAGGCGCCGGCACCCAATCTGCCCGAAGAGGCGCGGACCGCGATCGCCGAGAGCAGCGCGCGCCTGGCTCGCTCGGTGGCGTATCGCTCGGTGGGCACCGTCGAGTACGTGTACGACGCCGACCGCCGGGAGGCAGCATTCCTCGAGGTCAACACCCGACTCCAGGTCGAGCACCCGGTCACCGAGGAAGTGTGGGGGGTCGATCTGGTCGCAGCGATGCTCCGCCTGGCCAACGAGGACCCTGGCGTAATGGACGAGCTCCGCGCTGCCCGGCCCTCGGGGTGCGCCATCGAGGCACGGGTCTATGCCGAGGACACGGCGAAGGGATACCAGCCGAGCCCGGGCCTGATCACCGGCGTCTCCTTCCCACCTGGTGTCCGTGTGGACGGGTGGGTAGAGGCGGGCACCGAGGTGACGCCTGCCTACGACCCACTTCTGGCCAAAGTAGTGGCCTGGGGCGAGACCCGGGATTCGGCGCTGGACAGGCTGGCCGAGGCGCTCGCGGCCACCCGGATCAGTGGCATCGAGACGAACGTGCACCTGGTGAGCGCGGCGCTGGCCGATGCGACCGTGCGCGCCGCCATCCATAGCACCGCGACCCTTGGGAACGTGGCCGATCCGCACCCGAGGATCGAGGTGCTCAGGGCCGGAACCCAGACGACGGTGCAGGACTGGCCGGGTCGGCTCGGCTATTGGCACATCGGGGTTCCTCCGTCGGGGCCCATGGACGACCGCTCCTTCCGACTCGGCAACCTGGTGGTCGGCAACCCCGAAGGCGCACCCGGCATCGAGATCACCTTGCAGGGGCCTGCCCTGTGTTTCACGACGGAGACGCTCGTTTGCGTCACGGGAGCACCGTGTGAGGTTCGGATCGGCGGGGAGCCCGTGGCCATGTGGGAGCCCTTGGTGGTGCCCGCCGGTGCCACGCTCGACATCGGTGCCGTCGGCCCGCCGGGCATCCGAGCATATCTGCTGGTCGCGGGGGGGATCGACGTCCCCGAGTACCTGGGCAGCGCCGCGACCTTCATCCTTGGCGCGTTCGGCGGCCACGGCGGCCAACCCCTCCGGCCGGGTGACGTGCTCCGCCCGGGCAGCGATTCGGGTGCCATCGAGGGCGGGAAGTCGACTCCGGTGTCGCAGCGCCCCGATATCAGGCAGACATGGCAGCTCGCGGTACTGCCCGGCCCGCATGCCGACGCCGAGTTCTTCACCGCGGCCGACCTCGACTCCCTCTACGCCGTCGAGTGGGAGGTCCACTTCAACTCGGCTCGCACGGGGCTGCGCCTGGTCGGCCCTCGACCGACCTGGGCACGTACCGACGGCGGTGAAGCCGGCCTGCATCCCTCCAACATCCACGACACGCCCTACTCGGTGGGTGCAGTCAACTTCACGGGGGACCTGCCCATCTTGCTGGGACCGGACGGGCCGAGCCTTGGCGGGTTCGTCTGTCCGGCCACCGTGGTCACCTCGCAGCGATGGAAGCTCGGCCAGCTCCGGCCCGGTGACCGGTTGCGGTTCGTGCCCGTAGCCCGCACGCCGCGCCGGCGAGCCGGTCAGGGGGACCACCGATCGGGGGTCCTCGCACGGTCGCCTGCCGGCACCGGGCCGGAAGTCACCTATCGGGCGAACGGTGACGACAACCTCGTGGTCGAGTACGGCCCGATGGTCCTCGATCTGGCACTGCGGGCCCGGGTGCACGGACTGTCCGAGCAGGTGGCGGCGGTCGGTATCGAAGGGGTCCTCGAGCTCACCCCCGGAGTCCGGGGGCTCCAGGTCCACTTCGATGCCGCAGTCACCAGCGTCGATGCGGTCCTCGACATCGTAGGGGACCTCGAGGGTCGCCTGCCCCCGAGTGACGAGCTCGAGGTGCCCAGCCGCGAAGTACACCTACCGCTCTCGTGGGACGACCCGGCCATACGGGAATCGATCGGGCGGTACATGGCCGGGGTCCGCGACGATGCGCCCTGGTGTCCGTCGAACATCGAGTTCATCCGTCGGGTGAACGGCCTCGACGACGTGGAGGAGGTTCGCCGGATCGTTCACGATGCGACCTATGTCGTCCTGGGGCTCGGGGACGTCTACCTGGGGGCCCCGCTTGCCACACCTGTCGATCCCCGCCACCGGCTGGTCACCACCAAGTACAACCCGGCACGGACGTGGACAGCGGAGAACTCCGTCGGAATCGGGGGCGCCTATCTCTGCATCTACGGGCTCGAAGGGCCGGGCGGCTACCAGCTCATCGGGCGCACGGTGCAGATCTGGAGCCGGTATACGCAGCGGGCACCGTTCTCTCCCGGCGTCCCTTGGCTGCTGAGGTTCTTCGACCGTGTCCGGTGGTACCCGGTGAGTGCCGAGGACCTCCTCGACGCCCGGGCCGACATGGCGGCGGGTCGCCTGGACGTCCGCATCGAGCCGGGCACGTTCCGCCTCGCCGAGTACGGACAGATGCTGCGAGACAACGCCGCATCCATCGCCGAGTTCCAGCAGAGACAAGCCACGGCATTCGCCAACGAGCGCAGTGCCTGGGAGAAGGCCGGAGAGTTCGAGACCCGAGACGACCTGGTCCCCCCAGCTGCGACCTCGGAGGTCGCCGTTCCCCCAGGCGGTTCGGTGGTGCACTCGCCGATGACCGCGAGCGTATGGAAGGTCGATGCCCGACCGGGGGACACCGTCGAACATGGTCAGGTGCTGGTGGTGCTCGAGGCTATGAAGACCGAGATGTCGGTGACCGCGCCGGGCCCGGCGGTGGTCCTCGAGCTCCTCGTCACGCCAGGGGACCAGGTAGCGGCAGGTCGTCCGCTCGTCGTGCTCGGACCCGCCAGGTGAGGAGCGCCCGCCCGCAGGCCACGCGGGCAGCTGAACTCGCCGAACGCATCGATCGAGCGGAGCGTGAGGAGGTGTGGATCTGCCGGGTCTCGCCCGATGACCTGAGGGCGGCGGTCGAGGAGATCGACCGGCGGGTTGCGGCGGGAGGGGAGCTTCCCCTCGCCGGATTGACGTTCGCGGTCAAGGACAATATCGACGTCGCCCATCTGCCGACTACCGCAGGCTGCCCGGGATTCGCCTATGTGCCCGCCACCAGTGCGCCATCGGTGCAGGCCCTCCTCGATGCCGGGGCACTCTTCGTCGGCAAGACAAACCTCGACCAGTTCGCCACCGGACTGGTCGGCACCCGCAGCCCCTACGGCGCAGTTCGCAACGCCGTCTCGCCCCACCACATCTCGGGAGGCAGCAGCAGCGGTTCGGCAGTGGCGGTGGCACTCGGTCTGGTCGACTTCGCCCTGGGAACTGACACCGCCGGCTCCGGCCGGGTGCCGGCGGCGCTCAACGGAATCGTCGGTCTGAAGCCGACCCGGGGCCTGGTCTCGACAACCGGCGTGGTGCCTGCGTGTCGATCTTTCGATTGCGTCAGTGTGCTGTCTCCGACGGTTTCCCTGGGAGAGCGGGTGCTGGCGGTCCTCGCTGCTCCCGATGCAAGCGACAGCCACAGTCGTGTCTTCCCGCCTACCGCACCCCTCGGTCTGCCTGCCCGACCAGTGGTGGCCTACGCCGAACCCCGCACTCTCGAAGACCTCGACCCTGGGCGGCTGCGCTGCTACGAGGCCGCGGTCGAACGGCTGGAAGACGCTGGATGTGACACGGTGGCGATCGAGATCGAGCCCTTCTTGGAGGCTGGTCAGCTGCTGTACCAGGGTGGGTTCATTGCCGAGCGCTACGTGGCGGTTGGCAGGTGGGTCGACGAACACTTCGGTGAGGTGGACCCGGTGGTGGGGCCCATGATCTCCGCCGCCAGTGGGATCCCTGCGACCCAGTTGGCCGCGGACATCGATCGCCTGGTCGTGCTGTCCAGGGCGGCGGAGGCGAGGATGGCAGCGGTCGGCGCCCACTCGCTGCTCCTACCGACTGCGCCGTTCCACCCGACCATCGCCGAGGTGGCCGAGGACCCGGTGGGACTGAACGGTCGCCTCGGCCGGTACACGACCTTCGTCAACCTGCTCGACCTGTGCGCGGTGGCGGTCCCGGCCGGTACGGCAGGCGGGCTTCCGTTCGGCGTGAGCCTGATCGGGCCGGCCTGGAGTGATCTGGTGCAGGCCGACCTGGCCCGAATGCTGGAAGAGCCCGGTCCCGATGGCCTGCCGGGCGATGGGGCAGGTGCCGAGCCGGTGTCGTCGGACCGCCGGCCCGCAGCGCCGGCTGTCGCATTGGCGGTGGTCGGCGCCCATCTGTCCGGCCAGCCACTCAACCGGGAGCTGACCGAGCGCGGGGCACGGCTGGTTCGATCGACGACGACAGCGGCCGAGTACCAGCTCTACGCGCTGGAGACCGAGCCAGCCAAGCCAGGTCTGGTCCGTGTTGCCGGTGAGGGCATTGGAATGCCCATCGAGGTCGAGGTCTGGGAGCTGCCCCCGGTCGGCTTCGCCGAGCTTGTGGCCGCGCTGCCTCCACCGATGGCAGTCGGACCGGTGACGCTGGCTGACGGTACGAGGGTGGTCGGCTTCCTCTGCGAGCCGATTTCGCTCGAAGGTGCGCGGAACATCACCTCCCACGGGGGATGGCTGGCCTATCTGGTCGATGGATGATCGAGCGGCTCGAGAAGCTCCGGAGCGTTCCATGCCACGAGCTACCGCGACCAAACGGGGGGATGACATGCAGCGTTCACCGGCTCTGGCCCATGCTTGTGACGGTGTGGTTGCCATTGGGGCGAGGGAGGCCGACCGGCTTCACCGTCCATTCACTCACCCGAAACGCTGCCGCAATGGCATGCGGTCAGGATGACCAGGTCGAGCGGGGTGCGCCGCATCATTCTCCTCACGCTGGGCTGGGAAGACCTACCGAAATCCTGGTCGGTGCATGGTGCTCCACCCGAGGAGCGCCTCTGCGAGCCGGTGCCTGGGGTGCTCTTGGAATGTGACGGCGGCTGGATGCTTCTGGACACTGGCTTCAATCCCGCCCTCATCCGGGACCCGGCCCTCCATCGGCGTTTCCACGGTCGAAACCATGACATCCAGGCAATCCTCCCCGGCCCCGACGAGCCGCTGGAAGAAGCACTGGACCAGGTCGGCATCGCCCTGGGCGATATCAGCGCGGTGGCCGTCTCCCACCTCCACAACGACCATGCCGGCGGACTGCGCCACTTTGCGGGCCAGGCACCGATCCATGCGCAACGCGCCGAACTGTCCTATGGGCTGAGCGACCATCCGGAACCCGAACACCATGGAATCTTCCGGGTGGACTTCGACGATCCGAATCTGGATTGGCGTCTCGCCGACGGGGACGTCCAGATCGCCCCAGGGGTCACCGCGGTGCTGACGGCCGGCCACACCCCGGGGCACCAGAGCTTCATGGTGGAGATCGACCAATCTGCCGGTGGTGGTGGGTTTGTCTTTGCCTTTGACGCCGCCGACCTGGCCGAGAACATCGACATGGAACGGCCCGTGGGTGGGTTCATCGGCTGCGAGGCGGAGGACACCCTCGAACCAATCCGCCGCTTGAAGGCCATCGCCGCCGAACGTGGCTTTCGTCTCCTGCCCGGGCACGACCCGGTCGTGTGGCCGGCCGTCACCGCCGAATTGACGGACCGCTGGCCGAGGATGGATGAGCCGTGACCGGCACGGATCCCACGGCATTCCGCCTTCCGGCCCAACCGACGACGGTGCACTGGGGGTACTTCGACCAGGGCCTCGAACCGGTCCTGGTCGTCCCATCGGGAGCAACGGTCTCCGTTGAGGCAATCACCCATCATGCCGGGGACGCCCCGGACCTTCTCATGGACGAGCCGATCGCCCGCCTCTTCGAACAGGTTACCGACCGAGGGCCGGGCCCCCATATCCTCACGGGACCAATCGCGGTGGAGGGTGCCCGTCCCGGCGACGTCCTGGAAGTTCGGATCCTGTCGTTGGAACCTCGCGTCGACTTCGGATCCAACCTGGCCGCACATTGGGGCCACCTCTACGGCGACTTCGGCAAGGAACGGGTGACGATCTGGTCGATCGATCGCCACCTCATGACCGCCCGCGCCGCCTTCGCTTTTGACTGGAAGACGACGCCGCTGGCAGACGCCCCAGGAACCCTCGTCCCCCCGGGGTCGGTGCCACGCGAGCCGGCACTGGCCGGCGTGGTCGTCCCCCTCCGCCCACATCTTGGGACCATGGGCGTCGCCCCGGCGGCACCGGGCCGCCACAGCAGCGTCCCGCCGGGGGTCCACGGGGGGAACGTCGACAATTGGCGGGCCGGCCCCGGAACAACCATGTACTACCCGGTCGCCCGTCCCGGAGCACTGCTCTCCCTGGGGGACCCGCACCTGTCCCAGGGCGATGGGGAGATCAGCGGGACGGCGCTGGAAGCCTCGCTCGATGTGGTTATCCAGCTTCGGACACGTCGTGACCTTCCGGTGGATGTCCCCGTGCTCGAGACACCGACCCACTGGTATGTCCACGGATTTGGGGACGACTTGGACGAGGCCATGGCAGACGCCGCCCGAGGCCAACTCCGCTTCCTGGAGCGTCTCTTCGGGCTCAGCGCGGATGATGCCTACTCGTTGATGAGCGTCGGTGGAGACTTCACCGTGACCCAGGTTGTGGACCGACGCCAGGGGGTGCACGCCGGCATCGCCAAGGCAGTCCTCGCCGGTCGCCGATGACCAGCTTCCCGGACAGCGGTCCGCCGTCGGGCGCAGGAACATCCCTGGAAACCTGGACCTTCCCTCCCGGGTTCGGGGTGCCAGGGCCCGCCGGCGCCTATGCCCATGCCACTTCGCTGGGCTCGACCCTCTATGTCACCGGCCAACTCCCGGTCGACCCGGCCACCGGCCAACTGATCGACGGGGACATCACCGCTCAGACCAACCAGGTGATGGCCAACCTCGCCCGGGTGTTGGAGCTCACCAGCTCCTCCCTGTCCCTGGTGGTCCAAGCCCGATCGTTCCTCCGATTCGAGGAGGACTTTTCTGCCTACAACGAGGCCTACCGAGCGTGGTTCCCCCTCCGGCTTCCGAGCCGCACCACCGTGGTGGTCTCCGGGTTTGCCATCCATGACGCTCTTGTGGAGATCGATCTCGTGGCACTGCGCGAGGTTGTCACCCAAGCAGAAGTTTCACCCCCGCAGCCAACCCCAAGGCAATGACCAGCACCCGCACTGCCGGTGCGGGAAGTTTGCGGGAAAGCCTCGCCCCGACCAAGCCGCCGATGAAACTCGCCGGGACGAGGCAAGCCACAGCGCTCCAGGCCACGGGGGCCCTGGCGACAAAGACGGCCATGGCCACGGTGTTGACCAACAGGGCCAGGACGGTCCGGAGCCCGTTCAAGCGGACCAGGCGATCGTGGAGGGTGACCCCCAGGACGGCAAGGAGGACGACTCCGAGGCCCGCACCAAAGTAGGCGCCGTACGCCGCGGCAAGGAACGTCCCCACATGGAGCGCGCCGCGGTGGACGGTTCCACCCTCGGGCGCCTGTCGGCGAAAGCGCCGGGTCAGGAGGGGTTGGATGGCGAACAGGCCACAGGCGAAAAGAATGAGGTAGGGGGCCACTGCGGCGAAATCCCGGTCCGGAGTGAGCAGCAAGATACCAGCGCCGATGAGGGCTCCGGCGATCGCCGTACCGGCAAGCGCGTGGACCCGCTCGCCCTGTCCTTTCAGTTCCCTGCGGAAGCCAATGACCCCACCCAGATAGCCCGGCCAGATCCCAACCGTTGAGGTCACATTGGCAGTCAATGCCGGGTACCCGACGACCAGAAGCGCGGGGAAGGAGAGTAGAGAGCCTCCGCCCGCGACCCCGTTCACCAACCCTGCGGCCAACCCTGCGACCACAAGGAGGAGTGCGTGGGCAGTCGTCACCGCGAGGTGTTCATCGACGGGCGCTCGGCAACGACGGCGAGGACGGCGGCGCGCTGTGCACCGACACCGACTTCGGCAGGTTCTCCGACTCCAAGGTGAGCCGTACGACCCAGCGAATCCCGGGTCCCTGTGGATTCCGTCTCACCCTCACCGTTCCCTCTGTTCGCGCCAGCTATCGGGAAGGGTCTCGCCAGCGACACCAGAGCGAAGGGCCCGGACCGAGTCCGCGTGCTCGGCCATCGTCCCGACGAGCCGGTCCGGTTCCCAATCTCCATCGGCAGTGCACCAGGCGCCACCCGGTTCGGGGGTATCCCAGACGGCGACGGCCATCTGTCCTACGCATATGACCCGGGCGGTCACGGTTCGCTCACCGTCGTCCGGCCCGCCCGTCGAGGCGTCTCCGTCTGCCGTCGAGCCCAGACGCTCGAGGACCAGGCCGGTCGCGTCGGACTCCTCCCCGTCCGGGCGCCGCCACCATTCGACGTATCCCGTACCCGACTCGACCAGGATGCCTTCGCCGAGCGCAACCTGGGCTGTGTCGGGATCACTGGCGGCGCGGTCTTCGGTGTCGAGATCGTGTCGCCAGGTCACGGATGCGCCGCGGTCGGACACGTTGACGACGTCAAGTCTCCCACTGGAGGCCTGCGCCACGTCGAAGGGATGAACCGCCTTCTGTCCAGGGCGGGGGATGCGGAAGTCGGCGAACCATCGCCCCACCTGGAGCCAGGCCACGTCGCTGCATTCAGTGGGCTGACCATCGTCGAAGGTGCGGGCCTGGCGGATCCACGCCCCTGTCAGCCAGATAGGCGGTGTGCCATCGTCACCGTTGCGCAGATCTGAGCCAGTGGGAAGCCCGGAGTCAGAGGTCACGCGTCACACGTCGCCCGTCACACGTCGCCCGCGGTCCGAATCGGTCCGGGGCCCTCTGCGGCTCGTGGATCGAGATAGTCGGGCTCGGTCAGCCCCAGCCGGCGCATGGCCGTGCCGGTGAGCCCTTCGAGTACGCACCGGTGCGCGAAGAGGGCGGTGATGTTGTTGCCGGAGTCGTACGGAGGGCTGACCTCGACGATGTCCATGGCGACCATGCCCACTTCGGCCGCGAGCCGGCGGACGGCTCGGAGCACATCGGCGCTGGCCAGGCCGCCCGGCTCGGGAGAGCCGGTGCCCGGGGCGTAGGCCGGGTCGACTGCATCGACGTCGACGGAGATGTAGAGCAGGTCGGCCGAGCCGGACAGTGCCTCGTTGACGGCCCGCTCGAGCACGGTGTCGAAGCCGTGGCGCTGCACCTCGGCCATGAAGTGGGAACGCATCCCCTGGTCCTCCATCCAGGCCACCACATCGGGCCCCGGCCAGTAGCCCCGCAGACCCACCTGCACGAAGTTCCTCCCGAGCACGGCACCGCTCTCGATCAGTCGTCGCATGGGGGTGCCGTGGCCGGCGAGTTCTCCCTGCATGTCGGGTGCCGTGTCGGCATGGGCGTCGAAATGGACCATCCCGATGCGGCCGTAGCCGTAGTGGTCGGCGATGGCAGTGGCCACCGGCCAGGTGATGCCGTGGTCTCCCCCCAGGATGATGGGCAGGGCACCCCCGCTCAGGATCTCGCCGACGAACGCCCGGATGTTGGTGAACGTGCGCTCCGTATTGCCGATGATCACCTCGGCGTCGCTGTAGTCGCAGACGTTCAGATGTTCGAAAGGGTCGACTCGCACGTGCAGGTGGGGCCGACTCCACGGTGGGCTCGGCAGGTGGTCACAGGCGCGGATGGCCTTGGGCCCCAGATGGGTCCCCGATCGGGTCATGGCGGTCTGGTCCCAAGGGACACCGGCGATGGCCGCGTCGATCTTCCCGGCTCGGAGATCCTCGGGCGTGAGGCACACCGGCAGCTTCATGAACGTCTGGATGCCCTGCCAGGCCATCTCCGTCTCGTAGCGGTTCAGGTTGATCGGCCCGGGTTGCCGGGGTGGGACATCAGGACTTGCGTGGTCACGGGAGTCCGTCGGCATGGTTCCTCCTGGGTCGTTCGGTCGAGGCGTACTGGATGGACGAGCGGCGTGTCACACCAGCGCCACACGAGGATCGACAACCGCTTGAAGGATGTCGACGATGGCGTTGATGATCACGTAGCCCACGCCGAGGACCAGGGTGACTCCGGCGATGGCCGGGAAGTCGGCCTGGGGGATGCTCTGGTCGACATAGAGGCCGATGCCGGGCCACGCGAAGATGGTCTCGACCACCACCACGCCGGCGAACATCAGCCCCACTTGCAGACCGGTCATGGAGAGCGCCGCACTAACCGAGTTGCGCAGCGCATGATGGAGGACCACGGTCCGCTCCTTCAATCCTTTGGCCCGGGCTGTCCGGGCGAAGTCGGAGAGCATGGACGCCTCGAGCGAGCCGCGCAGGACTCGACCGATTGAGACCGCGGGGCCCAACGCCACCACCAATGCCGGCAGGATCAGGTGCCATACGCCGTCCCAGGCCACGGCGAACTGGCCGTGCACCAGGCCATCGATCACGATGATGCCGGTCGGCCCGGTGGGCGCGTTCGTATAGCTGGTGTCACCGGTCCCCGGCAGCCAGTGCAGGTTCCCACTGAGGACCAGGATGCCGAGGAGTGACAGGAGGAAGACCGGTGCCGAGGCGAATGACATGAGCAGCATCCGGAAGGCCCCTGCTCCTCGGAAGCGGGCAGCGGAGATCAATCCGAAGACCGCGCCGAGGACCATGGCGAGGAAGAGGCCGCTCACCGCCAGCTCCACCGTGGCCGGGAGGAACGCGACGATGTCCGTCGAGACCGGGTGTCGGGTCCGCAGTGAGACCTCGAGGTTCCCCCGGAGGAGGCCGCTCACATAGTGGAAGTACTGGGCGATGAAGGGGCGGTCGTATCCCAAGATGTGTGTCTCCCGGTTCACCGCGGCCTGGGAGGCGTTGGCGCCGAGGTAGGCGTGTGCCGGGTTTATGTGGCTCAGCTTCTGCAGGAGGAAGACGATGGCCGTGAGCATGAGCAGGATCACCACCATTGACAACAGCCTCTTGACGACGAACTTGATCACCCCGAACTCCTTGTCGTCGTCGCTCGGATCGATCGGGTCGCCTGCTGCACCGACATCTCGGTGGCGGAGGGGCCGGGTGCACCGGCTCCGGTGCTCATGAATCGCTCATCGTGGCGTTCAGGCCGTCGCCCGAGAGGTTCGAGGCCAGTGTCAAGAGGAAGACCACGATTGCCGGCATCACCGGCACCCACCACTCCTGGAGCAGGTACTGCAGACCGCGAGCCGCCATTGCGCCGAGTTCGGGGGCCGGCGCCGGCGCGCCGAGCCCCAGGAACGAGAGCCCGGCCAGTGTCAGCACGAGGTTCCCGACATCGAGACTGGCAGTGACCACGATCGCCGAGGTGGCGCCGGGTAGCAGATGCCGGAACGCCCGGCGGAACGGTCCGGCGCCGGCCAACGTTGCCGCCTCCAGATGCGGGCGCGCTGCCAGGGCCCGGATCTCGCCCCGCATGATGCGGGCGTAGAAGGGCCACCACACGATGGCCACGGCGAGGAGCGTGTGGAATCCGCTCGGTCCCAATGCGGCCACGAAGGCGATGGCCAGCACGGGCCCTGGCAAGGCGAGGAAGAGGTCGGTGAACCGCATGAGCACGGTGTCCACCCATCCGCCGGCGACGCCGGCGACCAGTCCGATGAGCCCACCGATGATCACCCCGGAGGTCACCACCAACACGGCCCCGACCAAGCTGGTGCGCAATCCGTAGAGGACGCGGCTGAAGATGTCGAATCCGACCTCGTCGGTGCCCATGAGATGCCCGCCGTGGAGGGGCGATGTGAACGGAAGTCCCGAGGGAGTGATCGGGTTATAGGGCGCGATGAGCGGAGCGAAGATGGCCGCCAGCACCAGGACGGCCAGGAGAGCGAAGCCCACCCGCTCGGCGATCGAGGCCCGTCCCACTATCCGTCGCGCCCCACCGATCCGGGCTGTCCCGCGCCGCGGTGCCGAGGGGATGAAAGCTTCAGCGACGGCCACTGTCGTCCCTCGCAGACATGACGCCGGCTGTGTTGAGGTCGCCTGTGATCGGCGTCCGGAGCCTGAGGGCGATGGGGCACGCCACCCGCCGTCCCGACGCGCCTTCGACCGGATCGAGGGAGACGGGCGACGTCGCGCACGTCGGCTCTGCGGATGGGCATCGCGGGTGGAATGCACAGCCGTTGGGTGGGTCGATCGGGTTGGCCGGCTCGCCCTTGAGCCGGACGTGCACCCGGCCCACTTCGGGCACGGTGTCGAGCAACGCTTTGGTGTAAGGGTGGATCGGCGCTGAGCAGAGCTCATCGGCGTCACCGATCTCCACGATGCGACCGAGGTACATGACGGCGATGCGATCGCCCACCATGCGGGCGGCAGCCAGGTCATGGGTGACGAAGAGGATCGCCACTCCGAGCTCCCGGCGCAGGCGCCCGATCAGGTTCAAGACGGTGGCGGCCAACGAGACATCGAGGGCGCTTGTCGGCTCGTCGCAGAGCAGCACCTCGGGGGGAACCACCGTCGCCCGGGCCAGTGCGACCCGCTGGCGCTGGCCTCCCGAGAGTTGGGCCGGCCTGGCCTTGGCCACTTCAGCGGGAAGGCCGACCAAGGTGAGTGCCTCGAGGACCCTCGCATCGCGAGGCTGCCGGCGGAGCCCTTCTGAGCGGAGCCGTTCCCCGATCTGCTCGCCCACCGTCAGCCACGGGGTGAGGGAGGCGCCGGCATCTTGGAAGACCATCTGGGGGCGACCACCCTTTCCGAACTCGATTTCGCCCTCGTCGACCATTTGCAGCCCAGCTATGGAACGCAAAAGGGTCGACTTGCCGCACCCGCTCTCGCCCACCAACGCGATTGCCTCGCCTTCGTTGAGCGAGAGGTCGACGCCGCGCAGCGCGAGGAGATGCTTCTTCCGGAGGCCAGTGCCGATGGTGAACCGCTTGTGGACACCGTGCACCAGGACTGCAGGGTTGCGGCCGCGGCTCGCCGAGGCCACGGGCCCCCAGGGTTCTGCTCGTTCATCGATGGCAGCGGCATGCCCGGTGGAGAACCTGCCGAGGCGGACGCAGGCCACCTGGTGCATGGCGCTGCCCGCGGGGGAGGGGGCGATCTCGCCGGTGGCAGTCACCGTCTCGAGCGGGGGGAGCGCCACGTCGCACTCGCCGGAATGGTGCTCGCAACGGGGGCTGAAGGGGCAGCCCGGAGGATGGTTCCTCGGATCGGGTGGTTCCCCGGGGAGTGTGACGATCGGTCTCGACCGGTCGGTCCGCAGTACGAGCCGTGACCGCAGGAGCCCGGTGGCGTACGGGTGAAGGGGTGCCCCGAACAGGTCGGCCGATGGGCCCACTTCGGCCAGCCTCCCGCCGTAGAGGACGGCAATGCGGTCGGCCACTTGGGCAGCGACGCCCAGGTCGTGAGTGACCAGGATGAAGCTGGTGCCGAGTTCGTCGCGCAGGGTGCCCAACAGCTCGAGGATCTGGGCCTGTACCGTGACGTCGAGGGCGGTCGTCGGCTCGTCGGCGATCACCAGCGCCGGACTGTCGGCCACGGCCATGGCAATCATCACCCGCTGGCGGAGGCCACCAGAGAGCTCGTGTGGGTACGAACGGAGGCGACTGGCCGGGTCGGGGAGCCCGACCGCGTCGAGCAATCGGACCGCCTCCTGGGTGGAGCCGGCGGCTTCGATCACCTGCTTGCCTATCCGCATGGTGGGGTTCAGCGACGTCATCGGGTCCTGAAACACCGCCCCGAGATGCTGCTTCCGGACGAGGCGAGCCTGCTCGCGGTTCGCCGTCACCATGTCGGTTCCGGAGACCAGTGCCGAGCCGGTAATGACCGGTCGCGGTCGTTCGGGAAGGAGGCCCAGCAGGGTGAGCGCGAGCACGCTCTTCCCTGAGCCCGACTCACCGACCAGGCCCAGGATCTCGCCTGGTTGGAGTTCGAAGGACACCCCTCGCAATGCGTTCACCTGCTGACCCCCTCGCTCGAAGGAGACGTGCAGATCGTCGACCACCACGAGCGGGCTCTTCGACGCCCCCGGGGAGGCGGCGTCGAAGAGCCGTTCTGTCCCCCGAGCGGCCGGTGCGCTCGCTTCGGCCGCTCGGGGAGCGTCATCCATCCACGTCACCTGCTGCTCGGGCCGGATGGCACGAATGTCAACCGAGGACACCCGGTCAACCCGGGTAGAGCTGGTTGAGTAGGAGTGCCCAGGGCATCGCCACGACGTGCGCCTGGTTGACCCCTTTCATCCACGGCTGGAAGACCATGGCGTCGGTCCGGTTGGCGACGTTGATCCAGCAGCCTTGGTTCACTGCCATCTGAACGGCGGTGTCGTAGACGGTATTCGAGCCGGTGGTGACGGCCTGGGTGTCGACCGGGTCGATGCCTGGCACCGAGCAGGACAGGTACTGGAGCCCTCCAGTCGAATCGTAAGTGATGTGATTCCACATGTAGGCGTTGTAGGCGTCGGGCCAGACGTAGTACACGAGAATGTTCGGCCCCTGGGCCGCCGCCGACTGGGCCGAGCCGACCCAGCCGTAGATCTCCGACGTCTGGTAGCCGACCACCTTGGTCGTGAGTCCGAGCGCCTGGAGCTCGGCGGCAATCTGCTCGGCGACGAGCTGATCGTCAGGGGCACCCGAGTCGTACCCCACTGTCAGTTGCTTCTGTGACGACGGCAGCTTCTTCACGATGGCACTCAGCGCACTCGGGTTGTATGCGATGTTCTGTTTTCCGTAGTTCGATGGCAGGAGGCCCGCCGGAGTGGCCTGGGAAGGCACCGTCGCCCGATTCGGGAATACCCCAGCCACGATGGCCTGACTGTCGACGGCCTTCAGCAGTGCTTGCCGGTTCGTCTGGGAGGTCAGGAACCCCTGGTGCTCGTTGACGTAGACGCTCTCCTCCTCGAGTACCGGGAGTGAATAGAACGTCGCCTTCGAGCTCGCCCTGTACTGGGCCACCGCCGGGGCCGTCAGGTCGTGAAGGATGCCGGCAAGCTGCCCGCTGTTGAACTGGATCTCCTGCGACGACAGGTTGTCGATCACCGGCATGTCCACCGTCGTGTAATACGGCTTTGTTCCCCAGTACTGAGGGAACGCCTGCATCTCGTACGACACCCCGACCTTGGCCTGGGTCAGGGTGTAGGGACCGGTACCGATGTCATGGGTCTGGAGGTAGGTCTGGTCGTTGTCCGTCCCCGCGTACTTGGCGAGTGCCGTCGGACTCTCCATCATCGGACCGTAGGAAGAAGCCAGGTAGTCCAAAAAGGCGGTATTGGGCGCAGTCAAATTGATGACCGCCGTATAGGCACCGAGGGTCTGGACCGAGGCGATGCCGGCGACCATGTACGCCGGTCCGCCGTTTACTGCGGTACGGCGGAGGAAAGTGGGCTCGATCACCGACGAATTGAAGGGCGTCCCGTCATGGAAGAGCACACCCTGGCGGAGCTGGAAGGTGTAGGTGAGGCCACCGTTGGAGATAGCCCAGCTGGTGGCCAGGGAGGGGACGATGACGCGCTTGGATGTTCCCGACTGGTACTTCACCAGTCCCTCGTACATGTTCCGGGTGAGTAGGAGCCCCTGCCCGGCGTAGTAGACGTCTGGGTCCGGTGGCTGGCCCGGATCCTGCAGGAAGCTGAGCTGAAGCGTATGGCTCGTCGGGTAGCTCGTGGAGGATGAACCTGTCGATCCGCTCGACCCACAAGCAGCCACAAGCGTGGCTACGAGCAGAACGGGGACGAGTCGTCGGAGCAGGGCACGGGGGGAGGGCATGTCGGAGGAGCCTTTCGTAGTCGAGAAAGATCGCATGTGGCGCATCACGCCACCTTCACCAGTCCGCCGATGGCGCGGGACGTCTCTGTGACATCGACATCGACGAACGCCGAGAGGACCTCGGTGGTGGTGCGGCGTGCGCCGGCCTGGAGGTACTCCATGGCGTCGAGCGACGCCCAATGCCGGGCCTCGCTCGAACCGAGTACAGCGTCCTCCACCACGCGGGCGTAATAGTCGTGTTGATGGGCGTCGGCGAAGGTGTACTGGATGCAGACATCGGTGAGGCCGCCGGTGAGGAGCACGGTCGAGACACCCAGTCCCTTGAGGAGGATCGCGAGGTCGGTTCCGAAGAAGCACGAGTAGCGACGCTTGGCAATGAGGTAATCGGAGGGCCCGGGAACAAGGGTGGGCCACAGGGCCGTTCCGTCCTCACCTTCCACGCAGTGCCGGCCCTCGGAGCCATCGAGCTCGCGCCCGAAGTCGACCCCGTCCCGCCGGTGCGTTTCCTGGAAGAAGATCACAGGCACCCCCGCCTGGCGGGCGGATGCAACCAGGCGCTCGGCGTTCGCAACGAGTTGGTCGAAGCCGGCCATCCGTGGGATCCCCGCGACTTCTATCGGCATGGCCCCGTCCCTCTGGATGTCCACGACGATGAGGGCCGGTCTTCCTACGATCATGGGCTGCTTCGGCATGGGTGCTCCTTGTTGTCCCTCGGACGTCTTCGGGTGTGGCGTTGTGCAGAGCGTCTTGGCTCTCCGGAACCGGGAAGCAAGGGGGTTCTGGTTCCCAGTGGAGCGTGAATCGACCTGGCTCCCATTCAACTATCCGTGTATTTCTATTGATCGAACGGAATGTTTCCATTGCATGAATCGCACAATCGGGTCAGGCTGGACCAGACGGTCAGCCGACGAGGAAAGCTCGTGGGAAACGTCTGAGCGATCATCGGCCCTTACGGTTTGCTAGCTGATCGTGGAGCTAGGGCTTGAGCGGGTCCTGTTCGGCACCGACGCTCCCTGACGAGACGTGGGCTGGGCAGGCGACCGTGCGGTCCTCGTCGGCTTGAGTCGGCTCGTGGTCAAGGTCCGCCGGGGTCGGTTCCCTGTCCAGCCCGAGGCGGAGCTGAGTTGACATCATGCACGGGTCCGACCTGGGCGGAGATCCTGCGTGCCCTGACGACGACGATGCCGGCCGGTGACTTCTTCCATGTCGACACAGTTCTCCTTAGCCTCCAGACTGGTAAGGCGAGGCTTGATGAGTGCCCTTGAGGCAGGGCCGCGCAGGTGAGACCCCGGCCGAGCCGCATAAGGCCACGAGTGGTGTCACGAAACGGCGGGTCGCGACTGATTCCCAGTCGGAGAACAGAGCGAGAGGACGGGGATGACGGCGATGGCGGCGCCCGAGCCAACCTACGGGCTGACGGTGAGCGTCGCCGTGGCCCGGTCGGGCGAACAGTTGACCCCGACGGTGGCCGTCACTGTGTAGGTCCCCGGAGCGGAGTAGCGGTGCGCCAGCGACCACGCCTGGCTCGCCGGCCGGCCGGGCCAGGCCGTGCAGTACATGGGCGCGGCGTTGGCATCGGTGGCCCCGTCGCCGTAGGCGATCTGGTAGCGGAGGGCGCCTGGGGCTTGGCTCTCGGTTGCCTTGAGGGTGAACGTGACCGGGGTGCTGGCCGGGCCATGGGACGGGTCGGCCATCAGTGCGACGGTCAGGCCGCCGGACGCGCCCGTAGCCGTAGGCGTAACCGCGATCGTGGTGGTCGGCCCCCCCGTGGTCCCGATCGTGGGGGCTACCGTCGTGGTCGTCCGGGTCGAGTTGCCACCGCACGCGGCCACCAGGGCCGGCACCGCGACCAGGCCGAGGGCAGCCCGCACTCCTACGGGCTACCTGGCCCTGGCCGACGCCTGGTTGGAGACCGGGCCGGTACCGACTCCGTTGGTGGCGGCCACGTCGTAGTAGTAGGTGGTGCGGCTGCTAGTGCCCGTGTCGGTGTAGCTGCAGGTCCCGTTGATCGCCGTGCAGTTGACGGGTACGTAAGACGTCTCTCGGCTCGAACGGGTGCTCCGGTTGAGCTTGTACCCGGTGATGACGGCGCCACCGTTGGAGGTTGGAGCCGACCAGGTCAGGGTCACGCCCTTGGAGGTCGCCGGTTGGGCGGTGAGGCTCTGGGGTGCTCCCGGCGTGGTCGCCGGGGTGGTCGCCGGGGTGGCAGACGCCTCCGCCGACGTGGCGCCCTCCCCGAACACGTTGACCGCCGAGACCTTGTAGTAGTAGGTCGTGCCGTTGGTCACCGGGGTGTCGCTGTAAGAGGTGGTGATACCCACGCTCGCCAAGAGCGTCTCGGCCCCCGACGTCGGCCCCCGGTACACCTTGTACCCGGTGACCACCGACCCGCCGTTGCTCGACGGCACCGACCACGACAGGGCGACCCGCGCGTTGGAGCCGGTGGCGACCAGGTTGGTCGGGGCGGTGGGGACCGTAGGCGCCGCCTTCACCGCGGTGAAGGCGGCGACGCCGTTGGGGGTGCCCAGGCCGGTGGGCCCGTCGTAGCCCACCTCGCCGTTGCACAGGTAGGCCGCGCTGCAGCTCCCGTTGCTCCCCGAGGTGACGTCGTTGAGGTCTTTGAGGGCGGCGGGATCCGCGTAGGGCAAGGAGTTCATCTGAGTGGTGGAACCGGGGGCGTTGCCGGCCAGGGCGTAGACGGCGCCGACGATCGGCGTGGCCACGCTCGTGCCTCCGAATATCGCCCAGGTCCCGCCGCCGTAGGTGTCGTAGACCCACACCCCCGTGCTGGGGTCGGCCACTGCCGACACGTCGGAGATCGTGCGGTTGGCGCAGCCTACTTTGTCGGTTTGCAACAACGGCTTGGGCTCATAGGCGCTGCAGCCGCTGCCGGTTCCGCTCCACACGGTCTCAGTGGCGCTGCGGGTGCCCGTGTTGGTGGCCTGCTGGAGGGAGGTCCCGCCCACGGCCGTGACCGTGTTGGATGCGGCGGGGAACTCGGGCCCGTAGCCCCCGTCGCCGGCCGCCACCGTCACCGCCACGCCCGGGTGGTTGTAGTACGAAGAGCTGTCGCTGGTCTCGCCAGAGTACTCCGGGCCGCCGTAGCTGTTGCTCACCACGTTGGCCCCGAGGGCCACCGCCTCGTTGACCGCCGTCCCGAGATCGGAGATGCTGGCCGAGTTGGCCTCCACGAGCAGGATGTGACAGTTGGGGCACAGTGCGCTGACCATGTCGACGTCGAGGGAGATCTCCTGGCCCCAGCCCGTGTTGCCCGACGGGTAGTTGGCCCCACCGTGTTCATCGACCTTGCGGAAGCAGCCGTTGGCCGTGGTGCAGGAGGACAGCCCGAAGTACGACCGGTAGTTGGCCAGGTCGGTCTCCGCCGACGGGTCGCCGTAGGCATCGACGATGGCGACGATCTGGCCCGTGCCGTTGGTGGCTGACGGGGTGGCGTAGGCCGACTGGAGGTACGACGGGTCGTACGCGCCGCTGTTGCCGATGGTCGCAGAGCTCCGCAGCACACCGGGCCGCGCTGGCCGCTGGCTCATGGCCGCGCTGTCGGTGCGCCTGCGCCCCAAACAGGTGGCCTGGCCGGCGGGAACCACGCTCGGGCACACGCTGACATCGGTCTCGCCGTTGGTGCCGTGGTTCCCGCTTGAGCTGGCACCCGCGGCGTCGGCCGGCAGGGCCACCAGCGTGGCGAAGAGCAATGCTCCGGCCAGCACTCCCACTATTGGCCGACGATTCGTTTGCATGGATGCCCCCTCTTCTTCAGCGGCCACCCCGGTGGCCATTCAAGTATACCGGCGACACACCGTCCGTCCATGACCTGCTCGGCACTTTTTTTGGGCACACGCCGGCCCGGTGAACGTTCCTGTGGCGGCACTGCGGCGACGGGCGGCCCGCACCATCCAAAGGACCATGCTCGCCGATCCACCCAACTCCGAAGACGTGGAGAGGATCGGCCGTGCAGCGCTCCTCCGGCGCACCCCGGGTCGGAGAGTGACCGCCCAGGCTCTGGGGCATCCTTAGGCAACGAACGGGTGAACGCCGATATGTGCGGCTTCTCCGGTTCGCCTGCCTTTCCAGGCTCGCAGGTGCGCTTGCGCCCATGGCCGGGGTGAGCTGCGAATTCGGATCGGACCTCGCAGATTTCGGCAATGTCATAGGGATGAGGCAATATGCCACGATGATCGTTCTCCACTCGGCGTGGCTCACCCGTGCCAGGCGTCTCGCCGTGTGGGCAGAGGACGGGAGCCGAACTCGGACGGCCCCGGTTCGGCGAGGGCGTCCACCCCGGCAGCCACGCCCGAAATCCCACCCCTTCGCCCTCGACGCCGACGGCATTCGCCTCGCTGCTACCGAGCTCGGAGGGATCGCAGCGGCAGACCTACTGGAGGCGAGTGAGGTGGAACTCAATCTTCGACTGCCCGACGCCGGCGGAGGTCCGATCGGCTCCCCGTGGCTCGAGGATGAGCCACCTGGCCCAGCCACTGACCCACCGTCCGCATCATCGGTCTCCTCGCATTCATCCCCTTTATGGACCGCACCGGGGATTGTCCTCGAACCGTCAAACGCGGTGCATCTTCTTTTGGCATTGGTGTCGGCCGCCGGCGGTGCGGGGGACTTCTCAACCGCCGACTCGTCGGGTATCACCCTCGCGAGCGATCTCCGATTCGCCGCACGTGCGGCGGAGATGATTCTGGAGCTGACTGCCCGCGGCCGAATGCTCCCCACTCTCGAGCTCTCTGCCGACGGTTGGCGAGCCGGTTGGCGCCCGCTGATCGACGGGCACGACCGTGGTCGGATCGAGGCGCTGTTGTGGGCCCTTCCACCATCGTTCGTGGCTGCGGGCACATCCGATGTGGGTCAGGACTGCACGGGCGTCGGCCCCGATCCGGAAGCACCTGACGAGGCGCTTCGCTCCTTCATGTGGAGTGTCACTGACGCGCTGGCCCGGCAGTTCGTGGCGGATCGCCCGCCGGCCGTCCGACGACGCCGTCCAACGGCACCGAGCGCTGTCGAATCGTGGCTGGCTTCGCTCGTCACACCCGATGGAATCGTCGAGGCCGATAACGAAGAGCTCAGTTCACTGGCCGAGAAGCTCGAGGCTTGGTACGCCACGGAGAACACGGATGCGGAAGCGGTACGGACCTATTTCCGGATCGTCCCTCCTGGGGGCGACACCGAAGACCGCACCGTCGAGGGAGACGGTGTTCCCCGGCGACCCGGTCGGCGCCATTCGGCCGACCAGCCCGATTCCCTCGACGAATGGCGGATCGAGTTCGCGCTGCAGGCGGTAGACGACCCGAGCCTGCTCGTCACTGCCGCAACTGTATGGGCCGACGGTCCCGAGCTCACCGCCTTGGAGCGTCACGTGGCGCACCCCGACGAGCATCTTCTCCGAGGCTTGGGCCGGGCCGCCCGGCTCGTCCCCTCTCTCGGTTCGGCACTGGCCTCGGCTGCCCCCTGCGAGCAAGTGACCGATGCCGCCGGCATCCTCGCATTCCTCCGCGATGGTGCGCCGATTCTGGAGCAGGCCGGATTCGGGGTGCTGGCGCCGCCGTGGTGGCGCTCATCGAGGGCACGGCTGAGTCTTCGGCTCAAGGCTCGGACCAGCCCGAAAGGTGGGGCATCGATCAGCGGCATCGGGCTCGACGGACTCTGTGACATCCGATGGGAGGCGGCGCTCGGCGACGACATGATCGGGCTCGCCGAGCTACGCGGGCTGGCGCGTCTGAAGCAGCCTCTCGTTCGGGTCCGCGGGCAGTGGGTGGAGCTGCGCCAAGAGGATCTCGCGGCGGCCATCGCCGCGGTGGGCAAGAAGGGTGCCAACGCCGATCACATGTCGGCCGGCGAGGTCCTACGCACGGCGATCGGACTCGAGCAGAGCACTGTTGGTCTGCCCATTGCCGAAGTGGAGGCCGATGGTTGGCTGGGGAACCTCCTCGCCGGCGCCGAGGACAGCCGGCTGCAGGCCCTTGCGACCCCTGACGGTTTCGCCGGGGAACTGCGCCCCTACCAGGAGCGCGGGCTCGGGTGGCTCGCGTTCCTCGGCAACCTCGGTCTCGGCGCCTGCCTCGCCGACGACATGGGCCTCGGCAAGACGGCACAGCTTCTCGCCCTGCTTGTCGACGAGCGGGCCCGACTCACCACGGGGCCTGCGCGCCGGGGACAGCGCGCCACCAACCAGGCGGACACGAAGGCGATGACCCCAAGCCTTGGTCCGACGCTCGTTCTCTGCCCGATGTCACTGGTCGGCAACTGGCAACGCGAAGCAAGCCGTTTCGCTCCGAAGCTGTCGGTCTATATTCATCATGGACCTGATCGGCTTGACGGCAAGGCCTTCGCCCGCCATGCCGGTAAGGCGGATTTGGTGTTGTCGACCTATGGCCTCGCCGCCCGTGACCAACAGCTCCTGGCGACGGTGCCGTGGAGGCGGATGGTCCTCGACGAGGCACAGCAGATAAAGAACAGTGCGGCCCGTACCACCCAGAGTGTCCGGGCGATCCCGGCCGAGCGGCGGATCGCCATGACCGGCACCCCGGTGGAGAACAGCCTGACCGAGCTCTGGTCGATCATGCAGTTCCTCAACCCGGGCCTGCTCGGCTCAGAGAAGGGTTTCCGCGAGCGCTTCGTCAAACCCATCGAGCGCGATGGCGACGATGAGGCCGCAGCCCGCCTCCGTCGTATCACCGGTCCCTTTGTACTGCGCCGACTGAAGACCGACCGGTCGATCATCGCCGACCTGCCCGAAAAGCTCGAGATGAAGGAGTTCTGCAACCTGACCCGCGAGCAGGCCACCCTCTACCAGGCCGTCGTCGATGACATGCTGGCCAGAATCGACGAGTCCGACGGCATCGAACGTCGTGGTCTTGTCCTCGCCACCATGATGAAGCTCAAGCAGGTGTGCAACCATCCGGCGCACTTTTTGGCCGACGGCTCGTCGCTTGCCGGGCGGTCGGGCAAGCTGATGCGGCTGGTCGAGGTACTCGAAGAAGCGGTGGCAGAGGGCGACCGTGCCCTGGTGTTCACTCAGTTCACGGAGATGGGGAGCATGCTCCAACGCCACCTTCGCCGCCGACTCGGCTGCGACGTGTTGTGGCTCCACGGCGGGGTCTCGAAGAAGAACCGCGACAGTATGGTCGAGCAGTTTCAGGGTGACGATGGCCCACCGGTGTTTCTGCTGTCCCTGAAAGCCGGTGGTACAGGTCTGAACCTGACGGCGGCGACCCACGTGGTGCACTTCGACAGGTGGTGGAACCCTGCGGTGGAGAACCAGGCGACCGATCGGGCCTTCCGAATCGGCCAACATCGCAACGTTCAGGTTCGAAAATTCGTGTGTGGTGGGACCCTCGAGGAACGGATCGATGCCATGATCGAGAGGAAGGGCGCTCTGGCGGAACGGATCGTCGGCGCCGGTGAGGGCTGGATCACCGAAATGTCCACCGAGCAGCTCCGTGAGGTTGTCGCCCTGTCGGCCGACGCCGTGGGAGATGACTGATGCCGCCTCGCCGTCCACCAGGCCGATCCGGACGAGATATCGACGGATGGTGGCCACCTCCCTCTACGCCGATCGCGGTCGAGGGAGGGCTGCAGGCACGCAGCCAGCGCGGGAGGATCGGTGACACCTGGTGGTCGCAACGCTTCATCGCCGTGCTCGAGTCGTTTGGCATCGGGAGCCGCCTCCAGCGCGGGAAGCGGTACGCGCGCGCCGGCCAGGTGCTCGGTATGGAGATCTCTCCAGGTCGGATCACCGCGTCGGTACAAGGTTCGCGGGCCAAGCCGTACCGGGTCTTCATCGAGACCAACGCCCTCACCACGGCCGAGTGGGATGCGGTTGAGGCCGTCATGGCGTCGAGCGCGATCTTTGTGGCCATGCTCCTGGCTGACGAGATGCCCGAGGAGATCGAGGAGGCATGCGCCAGCTCGTCGGTTTCGCTGTTCCCCGCGTCGGCAAACGAGCTCGATTCGGCATGCTCGTGCCCGGACTGGGAGAACCCGTGCAAGCACATTGCGGCGGTCTTCTTTTTGTTGGCGGAAGCCTTCGATCGCGATCCATTTCTCATTTTTGCCTGGCGCGGCCGAGGCAAAGAAGAACTCCTCGCTGGCTTGAGGGCACGCCGGCGTAGCTCGGACTCGAGCGACGGACCCGATCCGGACGCGATGACCGAGGTTCCTGACGCCGGGCGGTTCGGGTGGCCCGTAGCTGATCCCGGGCGCATCGACGCCCAGCAGCAGGCTGACCCGATGTTTCTGTGGGGAGGTGATCTGGATTTGGGAGCCATCGAGATTCGGCCACGCCTGGCCGTCGCTCCCGATCTGGTCCTTCGTCAGCTTGACCCTTCGCCGCTCATCGGAGACGCAGTGCGGATCACCGAGGAACTCCGTTCGCTCTACGAGGCAATCACGAGCGGTGCCGCCGCCCTGGCCCTCGGCGACACATCGTTGTAACCACGGGCCAGTGCTACTCGGGATTGACCGCGGCCCCCCGGGTGAACCAACTCCAGGGTTTCGGGCCGATGCCGTACTGCTGTGCCACGTCCTCGATGACGAAGCCGGCGCGTTCCACCAGGGAGACGGGGTTCCGGGTGAGGTGGCAGCCATCGGCCAGCCGACGCTGCAGTGGCTCGAACCGGCGCTGCCATGCCGCCACACCGGGATCGGGGGCAAGGCCATGTTCGAGGAAGTGGAACTGGCCCCCGGGGCGAAGCACGCGCCGCACCTCTGCAAGCGCGGCGCCGGGATCGGGAATCGTGCACAGAGCGAAGGTGCACAAGGCGTTGTCACAGCTGTCATCGGGGAGGGGAATCGACTGGCCGTCGAGCCCGACGCGCTCGATCGCGACTGCTGACCGACTGATGCGCTTTCCCGCAATCCGGAAGGCTATGGCGGAGGGCTCGACGGCCAAGACTCGTTCGATGGACGATGGGTAGTAGTCGATATTGAGGCCCGAACCGAATCCGATCTCGAGGACCCGTCCCGACAACCCTGCGGTCACCTCGACACGCCACCGACGCAGTCCGGCTGTACCGCACGCCCGATCCACCAGCCTGGGGAGGATCCGTTCTCGGTAGAAGCCCACGTTGCCAGGATATCGAGGCGGCGTTGCCAGGGAAGGGTCATCCGGGCACGGTTGCGGTCGGCAGGCGATGCGGTTCGGCCGATGCGGTTCGGCCGATGCGGTGCGCGTCTTGATGGACTAGGTGAAGATGATCTCGCCTCCGGCGGCCATGGCGTAGAACTCACCGACGGTGATGATGTCCATGACCTGTTCGATCAGGTCATCCTTGGCGAGCTCGAACAGATCCGTCGACGCCTTGCACGCGTAGATCCCAGCACCGGTGTCCGCGATCATTTCGACGAACTCATGGATGGGGGGAATGTCGAGCTTCTCCATCTTCTTCTCGAGGTAGTGGGTCATCACCGAGGACACACCGGGCAGACCACCGGCCATCGTGGCCAAATGCAGTCCGGGGTTGCCGACGGTGGCCACTTTGATGTGGTCGATCGTGGAGCGATGCACGACATCGAGGCCGAAGAAGGTGAAGAACAAGTTGGCCTCGATCCCTTCGGCGCGGGCACCGTTTGCCATGATCAGCGCCGGATAGACACCTTCCAGTGAGCCCTTCGAGACGATGATCGACACCTTTTGGATCGGATCGCTCATGATGCATCCTCCTTTGTGGGCAGAGACTCGATGAGCGGCTAGATGCAGCCGCGTGGCTTGGGAATACCGGCAATCTTTGCGGCCATCTTGGCCGGCCCCTTGGGGAACAGCTGATAGAGCTCCTTCACCGACACCCCGGAGGTCTTGCCGAGGACACGAACGGTCGGCCCGGTTCCCTTCTCGGTGTATTCGGTCCGCATGAACTTGATGACCTGCCAGTGCGGCTCGGTGAGTTCGTCGACACCTTGGGCTCGGGCGATCTCGGGCGCCATGGCTTCGGTCCACTGGCTGGGGTCTTCGAAGAACCCTTCGTCATTGAGCGTGACGGCCGTTCCGGCGTAGTTGGCAATGGGCATGGGCGGCTCCTTATCCGTCGGTCGATCGGGTGGTGCGCAGTCTCATCGAGCGGCCTCGATGTCCTTGCCCCGGACGGGCATTGCCGAGCCAACACCGGGGAGGTCACGGCCCGGAAGCAGGCTGTGCCAGTACAGCGGCTGGAACATCAGCTTTCCCAGGTGGTTGAGCCGGGACTCCTTCAGGAGGGGCAGGCCCACCGAGGTGGGGAAGTGCCCGGGGAGCGGCTCGGTGTCGTAGTTGAAGTCGATCAGCAATGCTTTGCCGAACCCGGTCTCGATGAAGCAGTTGGTGTGCCCGTCGAAACTGCCGTCGAGGGGCTCGTTGGTCAGGAAGCGCCGGATGTTCTCGACCAGGACCTCCCCTTCGAAGTGAGTGACCGATCCTGCCTTGGAGGTGGGGATGCCGGCGGCGTCGCCGATGGCGAAGATGTTGGGTTTGGCGGCGGACTGCAGCGTGTGCTCGTCGACCAGCACGAAGCCCAGTTCGTCCCCGAGGCCCGGAGATCTCCCCACGTAGCTCGCCCCGCCGTGCAGAGGCACGACCACAGCCAGGTCGAAACCGACCTCGCGCTGGTCGTAGGACACCAGGCGCCCGCCGGGCCCGTCGACCTCGCCGGTGTTGAACTCGGTCACGAGTGCCACGCCCTTCTCCTCGAGCAGCCCGGCCAGCCTCTGGGACGCCACCGGCTTGGTGAAGGCGCCGTCAAGCGGGGTCACGTAGGTCAGTTCGACATGCTCACGGATACCGACCTGTTGGAAGAACCAGTCGGCCAGAAAACAGAATTCAAGAGGGGCAACCGGGCACTTGATGGGCATATCGACCACGTTGACCACCACCCGCCCACCATCGAACGCCTCAAGGGCGTTATGCAGGCCAGCAGCTCCAGCGACGTCATAGAACGTGAAGACCTTCTCCATCCACCCTGGCCCGGTGAGACCCTCGGTCTCCTCCTCGACCAGGATGGAGCCGGTGGCAATGACCAACACGTCGTAGTCGAGCACCGTCCCGTCCTCGAGGTGCACGCAGTCCCCACCCACGTCTACGCGGTCGACCGGAACCTGGCGGAACTCGATATCGTTGTGTAGTTGGTGACGTCGGGAGCGGACGATCTCCTCCGGGTGCGCCAATCCGAACGGAACGAAGAGCAGCCCCGGTTGGTACACGTGGTCGTCGTTCTGATCGACCACCACAATCTCGGCTTCTTCTTTTGGGTAAACGCGCCGCAGGCGGTTTGCGCTGAGGGTGCCCCCAGTGCCACCGCCAAGGATCACGATTCGCTTGGTCACCATCCCATCGTGGGATAGCGCTACACCGAGGGGTAGGGTCCTTCGTCACCTCTTTGGCTCGGCGGACGGTGGGTCGCCTCAAGGGCAGGCGCCCGTCGGGCTGTCACCCACCTGGTAGGCATGGTCACTCAGGCTCGAGGGGTACTTAGTGCACCGCCGCCAATTCTCCTCGGGCGAAGCCACGCGGCACATGGGAATAGGACCGCAGCTGAACTGTTATATCTCAAGTACCCCCCTGGGTATATGAGAAGGGCAAAGGAGACTGACGTGACCGTGGTGGACTTCATGAGAGGCAGCACCGGCCGGGCGGCCCGGACTGTCGTCGGACTGGCCATGATTGCCATCGGATTGGTCATGGGCGGGGGGTGGTTGGCAGTGTCGATCGTCGGCCTTGTGCCACTGGCGGCCAGCGCCCTCGGGTTGTGTCTCCTCGCGCCGCTGTTTAACCTGCCGCTGCGTGGAACCGGCTCGCCGGGTACTTGATCGGTGGATCGACACCAGTGGGATGAGCGCTACGGCGGAGCCGAGTTGGTGTGGACGAGTACGCCCAACCAGTTCCTCGTCTCTGAGGTCGTCGGCCTCCCACCGGGTCGGGCGGTGGACCTTGCCCGTGGTGAGGGCCGCAACGCGGTGTGGCTCGCCGAGCAGGGTTGGCAGGTGACGGGAGTGGACTTCTCGCCGGTAGGGCTGGCCAAAGGCCGGCGGCTCGCCGAACTGCGGAACGTCGAGGTTGCCTGGGCCGAGTCCGCGGTGGACGAGTGGACACCCCCGCCAGAGGGCTTCGATCTGGTCGCCGTCTTCTATCTACAGTTGCCACAACCGGAACGCTCGGCGGCGCTTGAGGTGGCTGCCTCGGCCCTGGCGCCCGGAGGCACGCTGCTGGTCGTGGCCCACGATCACGACAATCTGACCAGGGGCTTCGGTGGTCCGCCCAATGCCGACGTTCTCTACCGCGTCACCGACGTCACCGACGTCGCTGTTGCGGCCGGCTTGACCGTGCAGCGAGCCGACCAGGTGATCCGGGTTGTGGACACCGATGCGGGGCCCAAGGAGGCAATCGACACCCTGGTCAGGGCGAAGCGGCCAGCGTGAAGTGATGCAACCACCAGCGGGCCGGTCAAAGAGAGCTGAGACCTGCAGTGTCTCGTTCCACAAGGGGCAGTCGCGGAGGACCCAGCATGGAATTCTATGGTGTCGCCGAGAATCACCTACCTCCGACGGCGTCGGTGCTCGCCGTTTGCGCTCATCCTGACGATGAGAGTTTCGGCTTGGGAGCAGCGCTGAGCTCGTGGGCTGAGCAGGGCACCCGCACCTCCGTCCTGTGCTTCACCCACGGCGAGGCCTCCACCCTCGGAACCGCGGACGGCAATCTGCATCGGCTTCGGGAGAAGGAACTGGCTGTGGCCGCCGACGAGCTCGGGGTCGCGACGGTCCGTCTTCTCGAGCACCCGGATGGCCGACTCACCGAAGAGCCGATCGAACAGCTGTCCTCGGAGCTCCGCCGAGCTCTCGCACTGGTTGGAGCGAGTCTTCTTCTGGTGTTCGACGAAGGCGGGATCACCGGACACACCGATCATGTCCGGGCCACCGAGGTCGCCACTGCTGTCGCCAGCGACGTCAGCATCCCGGTGCTGGCATGGACCCTTTCTGAAGCGGTCGCCGATCAGCTCAACGATCAATTCGAGACGTCTTTCGTCGGGCGTCGATCCGAGGACATCGACATGGTCGTCGAGGTCGACCGTGTTCGCCAGCATCGGGCCATTCGATGCCATGCCAGCCAGTCCAACGAGAACCCCGTGCTCTGGCGTCGCCTCGAACTGCAGGGCAATCAGGAGGCATTCCGCTGGCTCGGCCGTTGAGGGGTGCCACGGTTTGGTTTCCCGCCTTCGCTCTCCGGCCGGTCGAAACCGATTGCTGGCGATGACTACGAGGAGTCTGATCACGAGCGAGCCGGTGCCGGGCCGTGCCTTGGTGCTACGAACGCACCAGTCGGTGCTTGAGGAGGAAGTCTCGCTGCTCAGTGTGCATCCGGTCCGGTAGCGCGGCGAACCACGACCGCCGGTCTCCGACCGTGGTGAGCGGATCTTCCTCGACGTGGCACAAGAAGGCCAACCCGACCGGGGAGTCCAAACCGTTCAGATAGTGGCTCGGGTATTCGATGTAGCCCAAGAATGGCCCCACCGAGACGTCGAGACCGAGTTCGTTGGCGGCGACCCGCTTGACGGCGACGACTAGTGGCTCCCCGAACCGCACGGTGCCACCGGGGATGTGCCACAGACCCGCACATGGCCCGGGCTCGCGTCGAGTGAGCAGAATTCCTTGCGAGGACTCGACGACCACCTCCACCGTCAGGCGAGGGACCCTGGCATAGATGGAGTGGAACTCAGCCTCCGACAGCGCCATGTCGCCTCTCGGCGGACCGGTGCCCGACTCGGAGGCCGAATCCTGCATCACTCCGGCTGGGAAGCGGAAAACTCGTGGTAGGCGGCCCAGGCCCGGGGTCCATAGACAGTGGCGGTGCCCCCATCCATGAGCAGGGCCACGGACAGCGATTCTGCCACCTCCTCGGGCGTCGCCCCATGAGCGGCGGCCGCCTTGGCGTGGGCAGCGATGCACCCGTCGCATTGCTTCACCACGGCGATCACCAGCGCCATCAGCTCCTTTATCCGACGGCTGAGGGCACCGTCGGCGATGGCGGCGTCGTGCATCTGGGCAAAGCCGGCCCATGCATCAGGCGCAGCCTTGCGCAACTCGCGGGTTGGCACTCGCAGTTCGTCCAAGACTTCTTTTGCACTTCCCATTTCTTCAGCTCCTTATTGGTCGATATTGTGACAGGTCGTTGGTCCTGGCGGGTCCTGGCGGTCGGACCCGGTCAATCGTGGGCAAAACGCACTTGCGGGAGCACTCGTCGCAACCACGCCGGCTGCCACCATGCCGCGCTCTTCGTGAGACGAAGGAGCACCGGCAGTAGGAGCAGACGGACCAAGAGGGCATCGAGCAGGACGGCGACACCGAGAATGATGCCCATCTCCTTGGGCGGGAGCGGGCCGGAGAGGGCGAAGGTGAAGAACACCGCCACCATCACCGCCGCCGCCGCGAAGATCACCCGTCCGGAGTGGGCCAAGCCGTTGACCATGGCATCTTTGGGATCACCGGATCGCTCGTAGTGCTCTTTGGCGCTCGAGAGGAGGAACACGGTGTAGTCCATCGAGATGGCGAAGATCATGGCGAAGAAGAACACCGGTCCCCAGGCGTCGAGGAACCCTTGGGGGGTGAAGCCCAACAACTGGTGGAGCCACCCGTTTTGGAAGATCAACCGCGCCACCCCGAAGGCGGCGCCGGTGGCCAACAGGCTGGTGAGCACCCCGAGCGCGGCGATCAGCGGCGCCTGCAGGGCCACCAGCAGCACCAGGAAGCCCAGTAGCAGCACCAGCCCGATGACCAAGGGCGTCTTGGCGGCCAACGCTGCCTGAAGGTCGTGGCTCTCGGCGGCAGCCCCGCCGACCAGCGAGCCCTGGGGCAGGGTTCCCCGCAAGCGGTCGATGGTGGTGCCGACCGAGGGCGACGAGGGGTCGGCGTTGGGCACGGCTCCGATCATGACCAGATCCGAAGAGGGCGACTGTTGGGCGGGCAGAGCCGCGGCGATGCCCGGGTCATGGGCCAGTACGGCCTCGGCTGCTGCCGCGTGCGCCTGCGTCGTGATGATCTGGACCTGCCCGGGGGCACCGGGGCCGAACGCGGACTGCACGAGCTCATAGCCGACCCGGGCGGAGTCCGACGACGGCACCACCTTGATCGACGGCATGGCGGTCCGCAGGCCGATGACCGGCGCCGCCAGCAGGACGAGAACGGCGAGCGCCACTCCTCCGAAGAGCCAGGGGCGGCGCCAAAGCAGGTCAGCCCACCGCGCAAACCGCTCAGAGCGGTGCTCACCGGAATGGACCCAGGGGAGGGAAAGGGCATCGACCCGATCACCAAGTTTTCCCAGAACGGCCGGCAGCAATGTCAAGGTGGCCAGGAGCACGAAGAACACCGACAGCATGATGCCGGCGGCCATCGACTGGAACGCGGGGGCGGGGACCAGCATCACCGTCGAAAGTGCGATGAGCACGGTGAGGCCCGAGAAGAGCACCGCCTTGCCCGCAGTGTCCATGGTCTCGGCCACTGATTCTCTGACGTGGCGATGGCGCCCGAAGTGCGCACCCCGAAAACGCACCACGATGAAGAGCGCGTAGTCGATCCCGAGGGCCAGAGCGAACATCAGGGCGAAGTTCATGGCCCAAATGGAGATGGGGGTGAGGTGGGTGAGCAGGTCGAGGAGGCCCGCCGCGCTCAACAGTCCGACCAGTGTCAACAAGAGTGGCAATCCCGCAGCAACCAGAGATCCGAAGGCCAGCAGCAGGATCACCAGGGTCACCGGCCATGAGATCATTTCCGAGCGCAGCATGGCGGTACGGTTGGCCGTGTTGAAATCCGACCAGAGCACCGACGCACCGGTGGCGGCGACGGTCACTCCACTCCCGCTCAGCTGACGCAGTGGCTGTTGGAGGGCGTCGGCGGCCCGCACCATGGTGTTGGGGTCGGCGGCCGCGCCGCCCAGGATGACGGCGGTCCTCCCATCGGCGCTGATCGAGACCCCGGGCTGGGGTGCGAGGACACGGCTGATACGCGGGTCCGCGGCCAGGATCTTCTCGGCGCGAGCCACCACGGCCTGCACCGGCGGGCTCGAGATCGGGCGATCAGCATGCACAACGACTTCGATCGCCGAACTGGCCTGTCCGCCGAAGTTCTCCTGTGCCAGGTTGCGGACCTGCACCGACTGCGATCCGTCGGCCTGCCAACCGGCACCGCTCAGGGCGTGCTCGACGCTCGGAGCGAAGACGGCCAAGACAGCGACGATGGCCAGCCAGGACAAGAACACCGATCCTCGATGGGACGCCGACCATCGGCCGAGTCTCCCGAGCGGGCCGGCACCGCTGGGCGGTGGAGTGCCATCGGTCGCCGGGTGGAGAGCGTCTTCGTCGGGACGGGCCGGATCATTGACGGCGGCCGTCGATGAGGTCGGGAGATGAACCATTGCGTCAGTAAACCATACGGGGTAGGGTATAAGCAATGCCCGATTCGTGAATGGCGAAATACCCCCCTGGGTATACTGGTCGTAGTGGGTACAAGTCCGCAGAGCGGAGTGAACGATGGCGACGGTTGAACTGACGAAGGAGAACTTCGACGAGGTGGCGGGATCGAATGCCACGATGCTGGTGGACTTCTGGGCCTCGTGGTGCGGTCCCTGCCGCATGTTCGGGCCCATCTTCGATGCCGCGTCCGAGCAGCACCCCGGCATCGTGTTCGGCAAGGTCGACACCGAGGCACAGTTCGAGTTGGCTGGCTCGTTCGGCATCCAGTCGATTCCCACCCTCATGATTCTTCGGGACCAGGTGATCGTCTATTCACAGCCCGGTGCTGTTCCCGCCGGATCACTCGAGGAGTTGATCACCCGCGCCGGCGAGCTCGACATGGCCGACGTGCATCGCCAGGCGGCGGCGCATCAGGCCGACCAGAGCGCATTATGACCCGGCGCAATGTTGGCACCGTAGTAGCCGTACACAACTGGACGGGAAGACCGTCGAGGCCGAACGTTGGCAAGGACGGACGGTTTGGATCGAACGAGAGAGGAGCCGGCGATGGAACTACCGGATGATGTCGTGGCCGACGTACGAAAGAGGCTGCGGCGCGTGGCGGGCCAAGTGCAAGGGGTCGAGCGCATGTTGGAGGAGGGTCGGGAGTGCCGAGACGTCGTTGCACAGCTCTCAGCGGCAACCAAGGCACTGGAGCAAGCCGGCTTCAAGCTGGTGGCCTCCGGGCTCCTCTTCTGCTTGGAGAACCCAGACGAAGCCGCCGCCGACGGATATGCCCTCGACGAGGTGCAGCGCATGTTCATGAAGTTGGCATGAGGAGGCCATCGTGAAGGCAATCGAGACCACGATCGACCTGCCACTGTCCGACGCTGAGGTGGTCGTCCGTGCCGCCCTCAAGGACCAGGGCTTCGGCGTGCTTACCGAGATCGACATCGCCGCCACTCTCAAGGACAAGCTGGGCGTTGATCGAGCACCACTCAAGATCCTGGGGGCCTGCAACCCAGGATTCGCCCATCGTGCCCTGTTGGTCGATCCCGCCGTGAGCCTGCTGCTGCCCTGCAACGTCGTACTCGAGACGGTCGGCGGCGGCACCCATGTGGCGATCGCCGACCCTCGGGAGCTCATGCCCGGCGAGGACTTGGCCGAACTGGCCGACGAGGCTGCGGCCCAGCTTGCGGCAGTGATCGACGCACTCGAGGGGAACTGATTGCCATGACCGAGGCGCGGTCGGAGGATTCCCTCCGGGAGCTGTCGGGCGCAGGGCCGCATGAGGCGAACATCTGGCACCTGTGGGAACAGCAGACGGTGAATCTCAACACTATGGGGAGGTTCCCATGGCTCGTGTAGTGATTCTCGGTGCAGGTATCTCTGGTCACACGGCGGCGCTCCACCTGAAGCGCCGGCTGAAGCGTGCCCACGAGGTCATCGTTGTCTCCCCGAATGCCGATTGGAACTGGATTCCCTCGAACATCTGGGTCGGGGTGGGGCGAATGACCACGCAGCAGGTGACCTTTCCTCTCCGGCCGATCTACCGGCGCAAGGGGATCGACTTCCGTCAGGCGCGGGCTGCGGCCATCCGTCCGGAGGGGGATGGAGACAGCGATTCCGGATCGGTCGACATCGCCTATACGGATCCGGTGCGCCTGGGCGAAGAGGAGCGTCTGACCTATGACTTCCTCATCAACGCCACAGGGCCCAAGCTCAATTTCGCCGCGACTCCGGGGTTGGGACCCGACGGCAACTCCCTTTCGGTGTGCACCGCCAAGCACGCCGAACAGACGGCAGCAGCGTTTGACAAGGTCGTCGAAGCGCTCCAACGCGGTGAGCGCCAGACGCTCGTCGTCGGGGTCGGCCATGGGGCCTGCACCTGCGAAGGAGCGGCATTCGAGTACACCTTCAACGTCGAAAACGAACTGCGAGCACGAGGGGTGCGCGAACTGGCCGACGTGGTCTACCTCACCAACGAATACGACCTTGGCGACTTCGGCGTCGGGGGGATGTCCTTCGCCCAGAATGGTTTCGTCACGTCGAGCAAGATGTGGACGGAGTCCCTCTTCCGCGAGCGCAACGTCCGCGCCATCCTGCAGGCTCACGTGGAGCGGGTCGACCCAGGGGTGATCCACTACGAGCAACTCGACGGCACCAAGGGCAGCCTCGAGTTCGACTTTGCCATGCTGCTGCCACCGTTCCGGGGTGCCGACCTCAAGGCCTACGACCGCCAAGGTGGCGACATCACCGCCGACCTGTTCGCCCCGAACGGGTTCCTCAAGGTCGATGCCGACTACGCGGCAAAGCCGTTCGAAGACTGGAAGGCCGAGGATTGGCCGAGGACCTACCAGTGCCCGCTCTACCGCAATGTCTTCGGGGTAGGGATCGCATTTGCCCCTCCCCACCCGATCTCCCGACCCCGATCGAGTCCGGACGGAACAGTGATCTCCCCGGCGCCGCCCCGCACCGGCATGCCGTCGGGCGTCATGGGGCGGGTGGTGGCCCACTCCATTGCCGACCGGATCGAACGGGGGGAGACAGCACCGCTGCAGACGGCATCCATGGCGTCGATGGGGGCGGCGTGCATCGCCTCGGCCGGCGCCGGCATGCGAACGGGATCGGCAGCGGCGATGACCATGTACCCGATCGTTCCCGACACTGCCCGCTTCCCGGTATCCGGTCGAAGTCTCAAGGAGACCACCGGGGAGATCGGGCTCGGTGCACACTGGACCAAGCTGCTCTTGCACTACCTATTCATCTACAAGGCGAAGGGTCGTCCCGGCTGGTTCCTCATCCCTGAGTGAGCTCAGTCCCCGACAAATCCGACAACTCTGAAAGGTTCGAATCGATGGATGATGCAGCACGCAGTATTGCGGAGGCTCCCCTGCCAACACGGAGGACCTTGCGTGCCCGTTCGAGCCTCCCGTTCCAGGTGCTGCGTTTCGTGGCCTTCAACATCCGAATGCTGCGGATGGTCAAGAAGGGTCATCACTGACCGGTCAGCAGTCGAGGTTGGTCACCGCGCCCCGGGGGAGAATGCAGCACCCTGGCAAGAACGAGCGATGGGGACTCACCGGACGGTGCCGCGCCCCTGTGTGCCGAGAATCACAATGGGACTTTCGACTCTGGCGCGGTCCAAGGTCGCCTGCTTTCATGAAACTGGATGACACTCGATCTTTCGCGCTGGCAATTCGGTATCACCACGGTCTTCCACTTCATCTTCGTCCCGCTCACCATCGGGCTTGCGCTGCTGCTGGCCATCATGCAGACGGCGGCCTACCGGACACGGCACGACGAAGAGAAACACCAGAAGTGGGAACGCATGACGGTCTTCTGGCGCCGACTCTTCCTCATCAACTTCGCCATCGGGGTGGTCACCGGCATCGTCCAGGAGTTCCAGTTCGGCATGAACTGGGCGGCCTATTCGCGTTACGTGGGAAGCGTCTTCGGCGCCCCCCTCGCCGTCGAGGCCCTCCTGGCCTTCTTTTTGGAGTCGACCTTCCTCGGAGTGTGGATCTTCGGGAGAGACAGGGTGTCCGCTCGCATCCACCTGGCGTCGATCTGGCTGGTGAGCATCGGCACCATGCTGTCCGCCTATTTCATTCTGGCGGCCAACGCCTGGATGCAGCATCCGGTCGGCTACAAGGTGAGCGGCAATCGCGCCGTCATGACCAACTTCTGGGCCGTCATGTCCAACAGCACGCTGATCAGCTCCTTCCTCCATGTCTTCACTGCCGCGTTGGTGACGGCAACCATGCTGATGCTCGGGGTGAGCGCGTGGCACCTGCTCCGGAGCCACCGTGCCGGGGAGTCACCCCATCCGGTATTCTCCGCCTCGGCCAAACTGGCGCTGATCATCGGGGCCATTGCCATCGTGGCCACCATGTTCTTCGGCGACAATCAGGCACGGTTGATGGAGACCCAGCAGCCGATGAAGATGGCGGCGGCCGAGGCCATCTACAACACCCAGAGCGGAGCCAGCTTCTCGCTGCTCACGATCGGGAACCTCTCGGGCGATCCGATCTTCCAGATACGCCTGCCCCACATGCTCTCGGTGCTGGCCGACAACAGCTGGAGCGGCTCGGTCCAGGGAATCAACCAGATCCAGGCCAAGGAGAGTGCCACCTACGGACCGGGCAACTACAAGCCGATCCTGTGGGTCACCTACTGGACTTTCCGCATCATGGTGGGCTGCGGGATCCTCATGCTCGTCGTTCTGGCCACCGGCCTCTGGCTCATGTACCGACGGAAGCTGGAACGCTCGAAATGGTTCCTCTGGCTGGCCGTCCCTGCCACAGCCCTTCCGTTCGTGGCCAATGCGACGGGTTGGATCTTCACCGAAATGGGACGCCAGCCCTGGGTGGTCTACGGATTGCTCAAGACCTCCCAAGCCGTCTCCGATGTCGGCACCGGCTACGTGGTCACCACCCTGATCGGATTCACCGCCATCTACAGCTTGCTGGCGATCATCGACTTCGGGCTCATGGCCCGCTACGCGCGTCGTGATCCCGACGCCACAGACGAGCACGACGAACACGACCACGACGATCACAACGAGCTCGAGCCCGGTGAAGACCGGGTTCGGGCTCTCGTCTACTGAGCCAACAGGGAGAATTGATGGTTTCCGCAATCGCCACGACGGTCCCGCCGTATACCGGGCTCGAAGTGTTCTGGTTCATCATCATCGCCATTCTGTGGGTGGGCTACTTCGTGCTCGAGGGGTTCGACTTCGGCGTCGGCATGCTGTTGCCGGTGGTGGGCAAAAACGACCTCGACCGCAGGGTGATGATCAATACCATCGGCCCGGTGTGGGATGGGAACGAGGTCTGGCTGCTGGTGGCAGGAGGCGCCACGTTCGCTGCCTTCCCCGATTGGTACGCCACCTTGTTCAGCGGCTTCTACCTGCCGCTGTTCCTTATTCTGGCCGCACTCATCTTTCGGGGAGTGGCCTTCGAGTTCCGAGCCAAGCGCGCCCTGCCGGCGTGGAGGACCGCCTGGGACCACGCCATCTTCTGGGGAAGCCTCATCCCTGCCCTGCTGTGGGGCGTGGCCTTCGCCAATATCCTGCGCGGGGTACCGATCGGGCGGAACTACAGCTACTACGGGTCATTCTTCAACCTGCTCAACCCCTACGCGCTGGTCGGCGGGATCACCACGCTGCTCCTGTTCGCCCTACACGGTGCCGTGTTCCTGTCCCTCAAGACCACCGACGAGATCCACGATCGAGCCTCCCGTGTGGCCAAGATCCTCGCTCCGGTCGCCGCCGCCGCCCTGGTGGCGTTTCTGGTGTGGACCTACGTGAACGCCCACAACGCGCACGACACGGGACTGGTTCCTCCGTTCCTCCCCATCCTGACCATCGTCGCAGTAGCCGTGGTCGGCTGGCTCCTCCGCGAACGCCTGGAGGGTTGGGCCTTCGTAGCCACCGCAATCGGCCTGCTCGGCCTGGTGGCGACCATCTTTCTGAATCTCTACCCGAGGGTGATGGTGTCGAGCATCTCCCCTGCCTTCAACCTGACCATCGGCAACTCTGCCTCGGCGCCGTACACCCTCAAGGTCATGACCATCGTGGCGCTGATCTTCACGCCGATCGTGCTGGTCTACCAGGGCTGGTCGTACTGGGTGTTCCGTGAGCGGGTGCGTCGGCCGAGCCAACCCTCCATCCCGCCCGGCTCCACCCGCGGTTCATCGAGTGCCGGCGATACCGAAGGGAGCGGCAACCACGCGTTGACATCCTCCGGTGACACGACCACGCCGCCCATTGAAAGCGGAACCCCCTGATCTCGGGCGGCACCCGGTCTCGGGGCCTGATCGATCCCCGCCTGGCTCGTCGAGTCGCCATCACCCGCCGCTACCTGGTGGCCGCGGTGGCGGTGGGTATCGGCACGACGGTGTGCCTGGTGGCCCAGGCCGTCCTGTTGGGCTCCATCGTCCAGCAGGTCCTCCTCGACCACGCCCCGCGGGACCGGGTCGTCCCCCAACTGGTCGGGCTATGCGGCACATTCATGTTCCGGGCGGCCTGTTCGTGGTCGGGCGAGTTGGCGGCACACCGGACCTCCGCCCAGGTGACCTCGACGCTCCGGCGGCAACTCCTCGCCCGTGCGGTCGCCCTCGGGCCATCGTGGCTGGCCACCGAGCGCACCGGCGAGCTGGCCGCGTCGGCGACGCAGGGGGTGGAAGCTCTCGACGCCTACTTCGCCCGCTATCTGCCCACCGCCGTATTGGCGGCCTTGACACCAGTGGTCCTCTTGACTTTCATCCTGTGGACCGACTGGCCCTCCTTCATCATCTTGGCCGTCACGGTGTCGGTCATCCCCCTCTTCATGGTGCTCCTCGGCCTCGAGGCGAAGCGGACCGCGTCGCACCAGTGGGCTCGACTCTCCGGACTGTCGGCGACGTTCTACGACCTGCTGCAGGGCCTCCCCACCCTCCGCGCCTTCGGCCGGGCCCGTTCGGGACGGCGCACACTGGAACGGGCCAACGAGGAGTTTCGGGCGACCACCATGAGTACCTTGCGAGTGGCGTTCCTCTCCTCGCTGGCCCTCGAGGTCCTCGCCTCGGTGGGAACCGCCCTGGTCGCGCTCTTCCTCGGGCTCCGACTGCTCGACGGCACCGTGCAACTCGGAATGGCGCTGGCCATCCTGGTCCTCGCCCCTGAGGTCTACCTTCCTCTGCGTCGTGCCGGCGCCGAGTTCCATGCCAGTGCGGAGGGGCAGGCCGCCGCCGAGCGCATCCTCGACATCCTCGACGATGGCGACCAGGCCACGGAGGATCGATCGTCCCGAGAAGCCGGCGGGGAACACGACCTCCCTGTGGTCGCCGGCAACACGATCCGCCTCACCGACGTGGAGGTCCGCTACCCCGGGCGCAGCGTTCCTGTTCTCGATGGCGTCGACCTGACCATCGAACCCGGTGAGCACCTGGCGATCACCGGCGAGTCCGGGTCGGGAAAGTCGACGCTGCTCTCGGTGATGATGGGATTCGTGGAGCCGAGCCACGGGGCGGTCACCGTCGGGGGCGTCGATCTTCGCAGCCTCTCCCTCCGTGACTGGCGCCGACAGATCGCCTGGGTTCCCCAGCGGCCCTACCTGGTCCGTGGGACGATCGGCGAAAACCTCCTCCTCGGCAACCCCGATGCCGACAGTCCGGCGCTGTACCGCTCGATCGAGTTGTCCGGTCTGTCCGGGCTGGTCGAGCGGTTGCCCGGTGGATTGGATACCCCGGTTGGCGAAGGGGGCATCACGCTGAGCGCCGGTGAACGCCAGAGGATCGCCCTCGGGCGGGCCATTCTGCGGGACGTCCCGTTGGTCCTGTTGGACGAGCCGACCGCCCACCTCGACGCCGACAGGGAAGCCTCACTGCGTGACGCTCTGGGGCCGTGGCTGGACGGCCGGACGGTCGTGGTGGCTGCTCATCGACGCGGCCTGGTGGGTCGGGTCGACCGCACGGCGACGCTGGTCGGCGGGCAGATCGTCGAGGTCGGTAACGCCAGCCCCCAAGGGACACGACCGATCGGGGCCCGGCCATGAGCACAGTTGCGAGCCCGGAGCCCGTCCAGCCGCGCTCTCCCTGGGCCACCCTTCGCACCGTGCTGCGGATCGGTGCCCCGCCCCGAGCCCGCTTCCTCCTCAGCACGGTCCTCGGGAGCGCCGCGGCCATGTGCACGGTTGCGCTTCTGGCCTGTTCGGGTGCGCTGATCGACAAGGCCGCGCTCCGCCCGCCGCTCTACACCCTCACCGTTCTGATGGCTGCCGTCCAGCTGTTGGCCCTCGGTCGCGGGCCGTTCCGCTATGGCGAGCGCCTCGTCTCGCACGACGCCGCCCTCGGAGCACTTGCCCGGATCCGGATGTGGCTCTACGACGAGGTCGAGCCGCGATCCCCTGCCGGACTCTCCCAGTGGCGCAGCGGCGATCTCCTGACGCGGGCCACTGGCGATGTGGACCTCTTGCAGGATCTCTACCTGCGCGGCATCTCACCCGTCATCGTCGCCACCGTCACCTCGCTGTTCGCCGTGGTCGTCGTGGCTATCGTGCTGCCGGCGGCAGGCGTGGTGCTCGCCGCGTGCCTGGCGGGTGGAGTGGGCCTCTCGTCTGCTGTGGCGTGGACCCGCCAGCACCGTCTCGGGGCAACGGAGGAAGCTCTGCGGGGCGAGCTCGGAGCCGACGTGGTGGAACTCCTCCGGGCCGCGCCGGACCTGATCGCGCTGGGAAGGGACGAAGAGTATCTCGAGCGGGCCCTGGTCACCGACGCCGCCCTGACCCGGCTCGCGTGCCGGCGCTCGTGGACCGAAGGTGCGATGTCGGCCATCTCGGTCGTCTTCACCGGAGCGGCCGTGGTCGCATTGCTGGCCGTCGCCATCCCGGCCATCGGCACCCACCGGCTGCCGGGCTACATGGTGGCGGTCCTTCCTCTGGTGGCGCTGGGTGCCTTCGAGGTGGTGACCCCGGTGGCGGACGCAGTGTCAAGGCTCTCCCATCACGTGGAGGCGGCTCGCCGCCTGTTGGACATCGCCGACCTCCCCCTACCGGTCAGCGACCCGACCGACCCGGCGCCCGCCCCCACCGGCACGGAGGTGTCCCTCGACCGTGCCGTGCTCCGTTACGGACCGGACCATCCCCGGGCGTTGAACGGGCTCACCCTGTCGATCCCGGAGGGCCGCAGAGTGGCCCTCATCGGTCCCAGTGGTGCCGGCAAAAGCAGCGTGGTCAACGTCCTCCTGCGCTTCTGGGCCCTGGAGGACGGCGAAGCCGCCATCGGGGGGACTTCGCTCGACCACCTCAGCCAGGAGACGGCTCGCAGTCTGATCGGCTGGGTGGCCCAGGACACCCACCTGTTCAACACCACCGTCGGTGCGAACATCGCCCTGGCCCGGCCCGGCGCGGACGACGGGGAGATCGCCGCCGCCGCCCGGGCGGCACAACTCGGCCCGTGGGTCGACTCGCTGCCACGCGGCCTCGACACGCCGGTCGGCGAAGAGGGAGCGCAGCTCTCGGGTGGCCAGCGCCAACGCCTGGCCCTGGCCCGCGCCCTCCTGGCCCGGGCGCCGGTGCTCGTCCTCGACGAGCCGACCTCGGGCCTCGACGAGCCGACCGCCGAACGGCTTGTCCATGACGTCCTGGCCACCACCACCGGTACCAGCCTCCTCTACGTCACCCACCGGGCCGACGAGTTGGCGGCGTTCGACGAAGTGTTCATTGTCGACAACGGCAAGGTGGTCGGGCATTTCGACCCGAAGGCCCGCCTCCCGCATGGCGACGTCCAATCCGGCCAGGCCGCACCCATCGTTCCCGAACTGTTCGATGCCATCACGGCCCCGAGTAGGGTCGGCACCTCGGGGTTGGGGGCCGTCTGAGGGCTGGCCCGTCGGCGGTCTCATCGTGCCAGTATTCCCATCGGCACGATCAGGAGTTCAGCCTTTGTTCCGTGCCCAGGAAGGCGAAGGGCTCGGCCACCGAGGTGAAGGACACCAAAAGGTCGATCGCATTCCTTAGCCTCGATCCACGTGCGTCCAGCAGCTCTGACGCACGTGGATCGAGGATTAGACTGCCTCGAGAGGTCTCATCGTGGCTCGACATTTTTGGAATCTGCGAGGAAAGCGGGACACTCAGGAGCTATTGGCGGCCATCGTGGCATCCAGCGACGATGCCATCTTCTCAAGGGCTCCCGATGGCATCATCTGCTGTTGGAACGCCGGTGCTGAACGCATGTTCGGCTACGGCGCCGAGGAGATAGTGGGGCAACCGGTCAAACTGCTCATCCCCGAGCATCGCCGGGGCGAGGGGCGACTGTTCGGCGAAGTGTCGGCCGGCGAGTTGGTGGACCATTATGAAACCGAAGGGCTCCGCAAGGACGGGAGCCAGGTGTGGGTGTCGCTCACAGTTTCCCCTGTCCATGATCAGGCGGGTTCGATCGTCGGAGCATCGACGATCGCCCGTGACATCACGGAGCGCAAGCGCGTCGAAGACGAGCTGGCGGAGGCCCAGGCGACCCTGGTGCGCAGGGAGCGGCTCTCTGCTGTCGGGGAAATGGCGACCGTGATCGGCCACGAGCTTCGCAACCCGCTGGGGGCTGTCATCAACTTGTTGTTCCTTGCCCGCAACAGACTCACCGACCATGACGACCCCGAGCTCGACGGCTACCTCGATCGGATAGAGAGGGAGACGAACCGGGCCGCGGCGCTCTCCGATGACCTCATCGCATATATGCAAGAACACGATCCCGTCATCGTCCCCCTCGACTTTGGTGCCGTGGTGGCCGAAGTCCTCGAATTGACTCCGCCACCACCGGGAATCGAGGTATCCGTAGAGGGCCTCGGAGTCGACCTGCAGGCCGACCGGGGCCAACTGGTCCAGATTCTGACAAAGCTCATCACCAACGCCTATCAGGCCATGCCTGATGGGGGACCGCTCCGGGTGACCGGTTCGAAGAGCGATGGCTTCGTCGAGATCACGGTGGAGGACAGCGGTGTGGGCATAGACCCGGCGGTTGCCGAACGTCTGTTGGAACCCTTCTTCACGACCAAGCCCACCGGGACCGGCCTCGGATTGGCCATCGTCAAGCGTTTCACCGAAGGGCATAACGGCACCGTCTCCATCGAGGGCGGACCAACAGGCGGGGCGCGGGTGACCATTCGGCTACCTCACGCCATAGCCGGGGCGACACCATGACCGACGATGTCAAGGTTCTCGTACTGGTGGTAGACGACAACGACGGAATACGCGAGTCCACCGCCGCCGTCCTGAGGTCCGTCGGATACACCGTCACCGAGACGAAAGACGGGGAGGCCGCTCTGGAGGAGATCAACCAGAAGCCGTTCGATGTCGTTGTGCTCGACGAGCGCATGCCCAAACTGAACGGCACTGAAGTTGTCCGAACCATGTGCCCTGAACCTCCGCCACCGGTGATCGTGATGGCTTCGGCCTATGACTTCGACTCCGACTTTCGGCAGAACATCGGCACAAGAGTCTTCAGGTACCTGAAGAAGCCCGTTCGCCCCAAAGACCTGATCGAGACAGTCGGTGCCGCCGGTGAGTACGCAAGAGCCGTAGGCGGGTGAGAAGCAACCAGGCGACACGCCCGCATACGCTTACCGAGCACCGTATCTTTGTCGCTGGCGCGCACTTCGGCGCCCACAAGAACTGGAGAGCGCGACCAGCCGTGGTAGTTGACGACATCACCCTGGAACTGACGGTGTGGGTAACCCCACACCGAGCCACGGCCGCCCGTTATCCGCGGTTCAGAGTGTTCCGGGCCGGATGCTCGCCGAGTCGGCCACGGCCATCGGACGGTCGTCGGTCGTCGGTTGTCCGAATAGCCTTGTAGGGATTCAACGACGGCGCCTCGTCCGCTCTGTTGGCATGGCCGCACATTTCGACGCTCGTCAGCTTGATGGGGCCGACGAGGGCCAAGCAGGTGTCACTCAACATCCGTTCGGTGACAGCCACCGAGCCGGCTCTTCCAACTCTGGGATTCGAAGCCCTGGGACCGAGTGTGCCGACCCGCTGCCCTGGCGGCTCGGTGACCAGACTCATCCACTCGAGGAACGAGCTGGTCGATCCCCGTCAGGAACTTCGTGTGAGCGGTGGGGGTACCTCGACCGCCTCGAGGTCGGCGAGAAGGCCTTGGGTCTCGGCGAGAGAGGAGCTGAGGATCTGTTTGGCCACATCGAGGAGCTCGAAGAGCAATGGATTGCCGACCGAATAGACCACTCTGGCGCCTTCTCTGCGCGCCTGGACCAGCTTGGCTCGTCGCATGATGCCCAGCTGCTGAGAGAGATGCGAGGACTCGATTCCCACAGCGGGAATCAGTTCGCTCACGGCCCGCTCCCCTCCGCGAAGCACCTCGAGCACGCGGATCCTCGCAGGGTGGCCCAGCGTCTTGAAGAAATCTGCCTTCACCTGATAGATCGGTGCGGTTGCCACAGTTGGTCTTCTCCTTTTCGGTCCAGGCGCTCGTTTTGTCTAACATCGGGTCTCCGTCCCACCTCAGGGCGCCCGAGGGTTGACAGGCTAACGGATTCATCAAGATGTCATATACTGGCGTGCCTCGCTGGCCCTTCTCGATCAGGCCGCCCAATGAGTTAGAGGTCATTTCCGGCATAAGAGAGGTTGAAGCTCTTGTTGACGAGGGGAAAGTCGGGGACGATCGTGTCGGCCAGGGCGACCGGGAGAGCGGGCCACGTGAGGAAGGATGGGTCCACGATCTTGACTCGTTGCAGCGTCCCATTGCCGTCGATCTCGACTCGGTGAACGACGGTGCCCCGCCATCCTTCGACGATGCCCGTCCCGTAGCCCGCACCCTCTGCATTTCGGTCGGACACGGAGGCTGCCAACGGCCCTTCACGGGACACGTAGTCGGAAAGGAGGCCCAGTGAGGCATCGACTTCGTCGCAGCGCACCAGGAATCTGGCGAGCACGTCCCCGGTGTCGCACCGAGCAGGCCGGAAATCGATTGATGGATCGATGAAGGGATGCGACATCCGGGCGTCGGTAACCAAGCCGGATGCCCGGGCGACCACACCCAGGACGCCAATCTCTTCTGCTTGCATGGCAGTCAGTACGGCCGTGCCGGTGAAGCGATCCATGACGATGCTGTTGGAGCGGGCCAAATCGACGATGCGGTGGAACCGGTCGCCGATCTCTCGGAGCTGGTCGGTCCGAGGCAGCGAGCGGAGTGCAGCGCGCCCTGGGGTGATCCCTCCACGGAGCAGACGGTGGCCGGTCACCGCTTCGTTGAGCCGTAGCAGTTGCTCGCGGAGGGTGAGCGCATGGGCGTTGGCCAAGCCGAAACCGGCGTCATTGCACAGTGCGCCCACGTCCGCCACATGGTTGTACACACGCTCGAGCTCGAGAAGAACAGCGCGCAATTCACTGACCCTGGGCGGTACCTCGATTCCGCAGGCCTCTTCGACGGCGAGGCAGTGGGCGAGGCTGTGGCTGACCGCGCTGTCCCCGGAGATCCGTTCGGCCAGGGCCGTCGCGGACTCCCTATCGCGACCTTCGAAGAGACGCTCTATCCCCTTGTGTGCGAACCAGAGCCTCGCCTTCATCTTCACGATGGTTTCGCCTACCACCCAAAATCGGAAGTGCCCGGGCTCGATGAGCCCAGCGTGGACCGGGCCGACCGGGATCTCGTAGATGCCCGGACCCTCGACGTTCACGAAGGGGTAGGGCTTGGCATCATCGATCATGGGGGGCTGAGGCCCGGCGTCCGAGCGCATCGGGTGCCAGTCGGAGGCCCAGTGCTGATGCAACACCAGCGGTCGGGGTTGGGGATGGCCGACCGGTTCGATGCCGAACAGATCGCGCATCTCCCGTTCGAATCGACCGGCAGGGAAGGACAGGTGTGCCAGCGACGGAATCCGCGGCTGATCGCGCCGCACCTCTACATGCAGCTCGACGCGCTGATCCGGCGGACCAATGCAGAAGAGATAGACGATCCGGAGCGGTCCATGGCTGTCGTGGGCGGCAACCAAGGCCAGGCGGTATCCGGCTGCCAACAACGCGGCGGCAGCGTCGACAAGTTCATCGGCCGCCAGTTTCAAGACAGCGCGCCTTGGTCTCTCGATCAAGAGATGGTCCGTGAGCGAGCTGCCCGCAGTCATCTGGCGACCACCTGGGCGGCGGCGCGCAACAGGCCGGCGAGGGGCCACGCCAGCACGCCAAGGACAGCACAGCCGACGAGTGCGCCCACGAGGGGAACGGTGACAATTGCCGGTGTCTTGTGCGCCCGCTCTCCATCGGGTCCCGCGCCGAAGAGTAGGTGGCGACCGTGGGACATCATGGCGGCGAAGATCACCGCCATGCACAAGAGGGAAATGGCTGCCGCCCACCCGAGGCCGACTTCGGTCTCGGCCCGGACCATATTTAGCTCGCTCACGAAGAGGCTGAACGGCGGCAGCCCGAGCAGGGCGACGAGCCCGAAGGCGAAAAGGCCCCCAAGAGCGGGTCGCCGGACCAAGAGGGCCCTTACTTGGGCGATCTCGCTGGTCCCCTCGGTGTGGAGGATTTCACCCGAGGTGAGGAAGAGCACCCCCTTGGCAAGGCCATGCCCGAGGATATGCAGCAGCACGGCAGCGATGGCAAGACGAGATCCTGCCGCGGCCCCGAGGGCAATGAGTCCCATGTGCTCCATGCTGCTGTAGGCGAGCATTCGCTTGTAGTCGCGTTGGCTGAGCAACAGAGAAGCGGCGATCACCAGAGAAAGCAAGCCCACCGCCACCAGGAGAGTGCGCGGGAAGGCGACGCCCAGGGCACCATCGGCGATCGCTTTGAACCGCAACAGGGCGTAGAAGGCGACCGTGAGGAGCACCCCGGACATGAGGGCGGACACCGGGGCTGGTGCCTGGCTGTGAGCGTCAGGGAGCCAACTGTGCATGGGGGCCAAGCCAACCTTGGTGCCGTAGCCGAGGACGAGTAGCGCAATAGCGAGACGCATGACCCCCGGATTGAGCTGATGGGACACGGCCATCAGGGACGTCCAGTCCAGATTGGCGTGCAGGTGGTGCCCTACGTGGAGCGCGGCGAGATAGACGAGCACGGTGCCTAGGAAGGCCATGGCGATACCGACTGAGCAGATCACGATGTACTTCCACGAGGCCTCGAGCGATCCTCGGGTTCGGCGGTGTCCAACCAGGAAGGTGGTGATGATCGTCGTGGCCTCGACTGCCACCCACATGACCCCCACGTTTCCGGCCAACACGGCGAGGAGCATGGCGGTCATGAAGCCGAGGACGAGCACGCTGTAGAGCGAGGCGTGACGACGGCTGCAACGGCCGGTGGTGATCTCGGCGTCGAGATAGCGCACGCTCTGCCACGTGGCCAGGACCCCGATGATCCCGATCACAATGACCATGAAGGCACTGAGGGCATCGACGCGGAGGGTTCCGCCGAGCGCGGCAACCGGCAACCCGTGCACTACCCGCACCGCCAGGCCCACTCCACAGAGGAGGACGACGCCGATCGCTGCAGTGGAGAGCCAGCCGACCCAGCGACGCCATGGCGCCATGGCCGATGCGATGCCGGCGGCGAAGGGAACAGCGAGTGCGACGAGGGCCAGCATCAGTCGCGCAGCTCTCGTAGCTGGTCGAGGTCGAGGACCCCGAACTCCGACCACATCTGCGCCGCGAGTACCCGCAGGACGACGACGGCCAGAAGGACGTCGAGCGATGCGCCCAGTTCGACCAGGAGGGGGACGCCGGCCGTAGCGAGAAACGCGACCAGGGCGATTCCGTTGTCGACGAGGAGCAGGCCGACGATCTGGGAGACGGCCTTGCGTCGGACCACCATGGAGAAGAACCCGATGAGCAGAGTGGCGAAGCCGAGGGGAACGAACCGGCCGGCGGTTGTCGGGATGAGCGCGACCACGGGCTGGGTGGCACCATAGGCAAGGAAGGTGAGCGCCGCGGCACCAACCAGCGACGCGGGGACGTTCACGATCGGAGATGCTTCCCGACCGGTCGGGCTGCTGGTCACGACCCGTCCGAGCAGGGTCGGGATCACCGCACCTTTGGATGCCATGACCAGGCAGGCCACCACGATGAGGACGGCGTCGTGCTGGCGAATGCCGAGGATGAGAGCGACCGCCCCAAGAGCGAAACCCTGGACCGCGAGCGCCTTTACGACCGCGGAGAGCGAGCGGCGCCACAACGTGACCACCGCGCAGACAAGGATCACTCCGGACATGAGTTCGAGTGTGCTGGCGTAGGCGGGTCCGTTCATCGGACCACCATTGCGGTGACGGCGCCGAGCATGGCCAGGACAAAGCCACCGGCGAGCAGTTCGGGCACCCGGAAGAGCCGGAGTTTTCCACTGAAGACCTCGAAGGTGGCGATGGCGATTCCTGCCAGTGCCACCTTGCCTGCGAGCGCTCCGAGCCCTATGACGAAGCTGACCGCTCCGGATCGGTCCGCTACCCCCCAAGGAACAAGGAGGTTGACGAGCAGGCCGAGGAGCAGGGTGAGGCGCATGGATTCGCCGAGGGTTACGAGCCCGAGGTCGGGACCGGCGTACTCGAGGACCATGGCCTCGTGGATCATGGTGAGTTCGAGGTGGGTGTTCGGATTGTCGACGGGGAGGCGGCCGCTCTCGGCCAGAATAATGACGACGAATGAACCGAGGGCCAGGATCCGCTCTGGGCTGGCGATCATCTGTGGGTGGGCTAATCCCATGTGGACGAGAACCGGAAGGTTGGAGGTATGCGCCGGAATCGACATGGCCAAGATGGCGACGAGCAGGGCGGGCTCGGCCAGTGCGCCGATCGTCATTGCCCGGCTCGAGCCCATGCCGCCGAACGGGGTTCCGGTGTCGAGAGCGCCGAGGGCCAGCGATACCGAGCCCAGCAGCAACACGAAGACGATGGCGAAGAAGTCCGCACTTTGCCCGAGTGGTGGACGAGTCGTGGCCAGGGGGGAGATCGCCACAACTACCATCGCGGTGGCAACCAGGACTACCGGCGCAGCCACGAAGACCCAACTGGCCTCCTCGGGACGCATCCGCTGCTTGGTGAAGAGCTTGCGCAGGTCGAGGAGCGGCTGGCGGACCGGGGGTCCTATGCGGCCTTCGAGACGGCTGCGGACCTTGCGCATCACGCCGACAAGCAGCAGACCGCCCACGGCCACCGTGACAATCTGGGCACCTGCCACCAGCACAGCCCCAGCCACTTCTTCGAAACCGGTCATGTGATGGCTGCCAAGATCAGGACCAAGGCAACGAGTCCATAGGCAAGATAGCGATGCACGCTACCGTTCTGCAGACCGCGGACCCGCTGTCCCCACCAGCGCACGGCGCGGATCACCGGTCGGTAGATGCTCTGCTCGATGATGTCGCCGATGGACGTCCGATAGGTGATCTTCTCGACGTAGTAGCGGGACTCGGCCAGGTGACTCACATCGAGGTCACGATCGGGACGAACCACGTCGTCGAACACCTGCTGCAGCGGTTCGGCGAACGAGGTCGCGGTGTACTGCATTCTGGCCGTTTGCAGCTCACGACCTGATCCCCATGGCTCAGTTCGCCGAAGTGCGGGCTGAGGGGTGAATCGGCGTCGTGCAAGTTGACGGAGGGCAATGACGCCTCCGATGGCCAAGGCCAAGCCGGCGGCGAGTAGCGCCGGTGCCAGCATGCCCTGGAGGCCTGCCAGATGAAGATCGACCGAACCGCGCACGGTGGCGAGTGGAGCGCCGGGGACCGCGCTTGCCGCAGCGCGCCCGAGTGCGGGCAGGATGATCACGGGAGCGAGGCCGAGCACCACACACAATCCGGCGAGCATCCCGGCGCCCAGTTGCATCGAGCGAGGTACCTCGTGAGCGGCGGCGGCCTCCACCGATCGAGGGCGGCCGAGGAAACCCACCCCAATCGCCTTCACGAACGCGGCGGCAGTGAGTCCCCCGGTGAGAGCCAACGCGGCCACCCCCAGGGGGATGGCGATGGCGACAGCCGTGGACGACGTCGGCAATCCGTGCAGCAAGCTCTGGAACACCAGCCATTCGCCCACGAATCCGTTGAGTGGGGGCAGGGCAGCGATGGAGAGTGCTCCGACCATGAAGATCGCCCCGGTGATCGGCATTCGGCGCATGAGGCCGCCGAGCTGGTCGAGGTCGCGGGTGCCCGTGGCCACTTGGACGGAGCCGGCGGACAGAAAGAGGCTTCCCTTGAAGGCAGCATGATTCACTGTCAGGAGTAGGGCTGCCACCATGGCAACCGCCGCAATCGTTCGATGGCCGCTGGCTGCGAACATTCCCGATGCACCCACGCCGATGAGGACGAGACCCATGTTGTCTGCTGTCGAGTAGGCGAGCAATCGCTTCAAATCGGTGCTGGTTGCGGCATGGAGCGCACCGAAGAGAGCAGAAACGACCCCCATGGCGGTCACCATCAGCCACCACCAGACCGGGCCACCGCCGAGCAGCCGATCGCCGACCAAGACGATCCCATAGATGCCGAGGTTGACCATGGCTCCGGACATCAGCGCTGAGACCGGGCTCGGCGCCTCGGCGTGAGCCTTCGGAAGCCAAACGTGCAAGGGCACCGCCCCCGCTTTCGAACCGAATCCGAGGATGGCGAGGACGAACGCCGTGTTGCGAACGACACCTGGTAGGTGGCGGGCATGGACACGGATGGCAGCGAAAGTCTGGTCTCCGGCATGAGCAGAAAGCAACACCAGGGCGAAGAGGATGGTCGCCGCCCCGACGTGGGTCATCACCGCGTACCACTGTGCAGCGCTGCGCGTCTCCTCGCTCCTTCGATGATCGACGAGCACGAGCACGAGTGACGCCAACGCCATGAGCTCCCACAGCACGAGGAAGGTGGCCACGCTCCCTGCCATTGGTACCAACAGCATGCTGGTGACGAACAGTGGCAGGGCGGCCGAGGTTGTGCGCGTTGACAGGCCGTGGCTCGCATAGCCGAGCCAGTAGAGGGTCGAGGCGATGGCCACAACAGCGGTCACCACGACGAAGACCGCTCCGAGCGGATCGAGGACCATGGTCACGCCGGTGAGTGGAAGGATCTGGGATGAGTTCAGCACTAACGACTGCCCCGTATGCAGCACCGCGAGAGCGCCGAAGAGCGCGGCGATGCACGATCCCCAGGTGAGTACTACCGCGGCCCAAACTCGGGTCTTGGCGGGGAGTGCGCCCCCGGCGATTGCCGCGGCAGAACCAGCGGCCGCCGTGATGACCAAGCTGACGTTGCTCACCGCCCGGTAAGACTCCGCAGTGCTCGAATGATCGCCTCGGGGTGGGGAGGGCAGCCAGCAACCTGTACATCGACCGGCACGACATCGGCTACGGCGCCGGCGACGCCGTAGCCGCCTTTGAACACTCCGCAGTCGCGTGCACAATCGCCGACGGCGAAGACCATCCGCGGCTCCGGCATGGCCTCAAAGGTCTTCTTGAGGGGGCCGACCATGTTCTTGGTGACGGGGCCGGTGACCACGAGCGCATCGGCGTGTCTGGGTGATGCAACCAAGCGGGCTCCGAAGCGCTCCGCGTCGTATACCGGCCCGAAGGCGGAGGCAATCTCGAGTTCGCAGCCGTTGCATGAGCCGGCATCGACGTGGCGGAGCTGGAGTGATCCGCCGAGCGTATGGCGAACGCCGACAGCGGGGGCCGGCGGGGCGCCTAAGCCATCGGTGGCGGTGTGGGGGTGGATCATCGCCTGCAGGACTGATCGAATCGTCATCGGTGCCGGTGCCCCCTGAGCAGGTGAGTATTAAACTGACATTATCGTCAGGACGTCAATCTATCATCCCAACGTGTTTGTGCCGACGTCCTTGTCCGCAGCGATGGCGCTTCGTCCGCTGTATGTTCACCCACGATCGCGGGAGAGGGCCGCACCCGAAATCTGGCGGGGGGTGTCCGTCGAACCGCCGAGTAGTGGCAATGGTTCGCCACAACGGGGACAACTGGAGCCGCCCGGGTTGACCGAGCGCGATACACAACGCCAGCAGCTCGAACAAACCACGGCAGCCGCTTCTTCTCGTCCACGGGATGAACCCTCCGGCCACCCGGATGGGTCTCGCTGGTGATGCCCCCGCTGGACGGCAAGCTCGTTCTCGTCGTAGTCGGTCCGCATGATCCCCTATCGTTGAATCGAATAACAGACTGATGATATCATCAATTTATAATCTAATAATATATGTGGCAGGGTGAGATGGCCGTCACCGGGTCCCCGGTGGATGTAAGCGACGGTTCCTCGACGGGTGAGCCAATCTCGTCCGATCACGGTTGGGCCGCCGTACGATTCACTAATCTCGCAAGAACTTCGTCGACGACCTCGGTGGTGGAGGCATCGCCTCCGAGGTCAAAGGTCCGGATGCCATCTGCAGCAGCACCAAGGGTGGCGTCGCGAATGGCGTGAGCCGCGTTGGCGACGGCGGGGCTTCCTCGGGTGGCCGCGTGGTCCAAGACGGCTGCGCAGGCCAGCAGCATCGCCATCGGGTTGGCGACATCCTTGCCGGCAAGGGATGGTGCCGTGCCGTGTGGCGCCTCGGCCATGGCCACCGACGGACGGAGATCTTCGTCGAGCGCCAGAAGAACTGATTCGGAACCCGCAATCGAGCCGAAGAGGGCCAGCACGAGATCGGACAGACAATCTCCATCTCGGTTCAGTGCCGGAATCACGAGCGCTTGGTCGCTCGCCTCTGTCAAGAGACCGGCATAGGCAGCGTCGATCAACGTAGGGCGGTACCGAACGTCACGATGGCGCGTTGCGGCGGCATCCATCTCCTCCTTCAACAGCCCCTCGTAGAGTGCCGAAACCGTCCACTTCGGACCTCCATAGACGCATGCATCCATGGAGGCTGCGGTCCGAAACGAGTACTCAGCCACCGCTCGGCATGTCCCGCGATCGATACGCTCGGTCCGCCACGCCTGTTCGTCTTTGGTGCCTGGAGTCCCAGTTCGCTTCTCCTCTGCACCGTAGGCGTCACCGACCGCCATACGCACAACGACGATCGGGTGCACAACAGGCGCCAGAGGAACGACACCGGGGATGCGCCGTCCTGTCCGCACGATCACCGAACCACCGACTCCTTCTCTGAGGATGCGGTTGGGTGAACCAACGTCTCCAACTTCTGGGGGCGTAATGGTTGCCGCTTTCAATCCGAGCCCGACCGCGAGCATGGCCTCGGCGGCTTCGCTGACCACCCCATTGTGGGTCCGCCGCCGATTCTCCAATGAGAGATCGAACCGCTGGAGCTCGATCGGAACCCCGAGCACAGTGGCGTCGAGGACGCGTAATGCCTGCTCGAGGAGCTCTTGTCCCGTCTCGTCTCCTTCGCAGACCACCAGTGTTGTTTGATCGACCATGGTGTCGAAGCTCGCACACATTACGAGGCACCTGCCAACGCAGCTCCGATGAACGCCCATTGCTCGGCATGTACCCTGCCCGATACCGGTGAGCTCTCTGGGCAGTTCGTCGGTAGTGAGCGGCATACCCAGGCGGCATTTGCGGGGTGGCTCGACCAGTTCTCATCGTGAGCATTCGACACCCATGCCATTGGGCCTTGGCAAAGAGTCTTCACGAGCTTCCCCATTTGGGTTGGGCTTGCTCGTCGAGATCATCCAAGAGGATTCCTTGAGCCGCCAGAACTCCCTCAAGAAGTTCCCGCTCGTGTTGTGGTGGACCGAATTTGTGCAAATCGCAGTCGATCCCAAGACATCGAGCGAGCTCGATGAGGGCGATGTCGTAGGCCAGTTGGTCGGACACAGTGCCCACCATCCCGCCCGAACCAAGGCGCGGGAACGCACCCGTACCGAGTTGGCCCCGGCATCGGAGCAGTTCCGCTAACGCCTCACCGCTGGTGGGAAGGCGATCGGAGTCATGAACCCTGTCGAGAGCGGTCTCGAGGAGCTTGGTGTACAAAATCGTGGCCATTCAGCCGTCAACGCCGAGCGGCACCAGGTTTGGTGGGAGCGCCGCGAAGGCCTCGAGATGCCGACCGCGATTGGGCTGTGGCATTGGCCCCGTCTCTTGTCGATCAATGGATTGGTCGGTCTCGTTGGCGGCCCAGGCTCCAAAGCTCATAGCAGCCATCATGGCCCGTCTCGCAATCTCCCTATAGGGCCAATAGTCACGTCTTGTCCGTCGGCAGCGAGCACTGCCAGATGCCCGACGGCCTGGTCGGTCAAGGCCAAAAGGGGCGCGAAGGCCCGCTTTTCGTGGCAACCAACTGAAGTCGGCGAGCCAAGCGACAGGTAGGTCACGCCGCTCGCGTGGCCGCGCCAGGAGCCCGGATTGCCGCCATCGCCCACGTGAGGCGCCACCTCGAGGCATGACACGAAAGCAGCCAACGTGGTGAGAGCCGCTCCTTGTGGATCGGGATCAGTTCAGCTGTTGGCGGAAAGTTCGCTGGCGCAGTACTTGCACTTGGTGGCGTCCACCGGCAGATCGCCCGACAGGCAGTGTGGGCACTTCTTGGTCGGAGCCGGATTGCCGAAGACGGTCGTACCCTGCTTGTTCATGTGAGCCTTGTACGGGACGACCAGGACGAAATAGATGACGGCCATGAAGGTGATGAAGTAGATGATGGCGGAGATGAACGCGCCCACGTTGATGGTTTGGCCGTTGAGGACCCAACCGAGCCCACTGGAAGAGGACTTCCCGGCGACGGAGTTGACCAGGGGCGTGATGATGTTGTCAGTGAAAGCCTTGATCAGAGTGCTGAAGGCCAATGCCACGACCAAGCCGACGGCGATGACGATCAAGTCGCCCTGCATGAGGAAATTCTTGAAGCCCTTGAACATGGCCAACTCCTTGCTGAACCGCCAGGGCGGTTGGTGTGTTGATGCGATGTGGGTTCCCGGTGCGGTGACAATCCTGAGGGAATGCTCGGGCCCGGCCAATTGGGTCGGGCCTTTGGAACACCCAGGATTCCCCGGTCATCGTCCCCGGTCAAACCGGGTTTGAAACAAGGCGTAGCGGCCCGGCCCCGGCCCAGGCCCCGGCTACGAGGACGGTCCGCCTGTGCGATAGCGTCCGACGAAGAACTGTTGGGAACCTTCTATTTGTGCGGTGGTGGGAATCAGCCATCGTTGACGCCCATGCCGGGGATGACCATGTGGGGGCAGATGACCGTGATCAGTGGACCGGCCCCGCCGGCAGACGGATGACAATGCGAATCGCCATCATCGGGGCCGGGATGGCCGGAATCCTGAGCGCCGTCAAACTGACCGAGGCGGGTTTGACGGACGTCACCGTCTACGAGAAGGCCGATCGTCTCGGTGGGACGTGGAGAGAGAACACCTACCCCGGGATCGCCTGTGACGTTCCCTCTCATCTCTACAGCTACTCGTTTCACCTCAACCCCTACTGGAGCCATCCGTATTCACCGGGTCAGGAGATTCAGGCGTACCTCGAAGACGTGGCGCGTGCCCATCAGGTCGACGGGCTCATCCGGTTCGGCGAAGAGGTCATCGAATGTGCATGGAGGGATCGGCAGTGGCACCTGGAGACCTCCAGCGGTCTTCATGACGAGGTCGACTTCGTGATCGCCGCCACCGGTGTCCTCCATCATCCGAACTACCCCGAAATCGAGGGCATCGAGACTTTTGGGGGTGCCATCTTCCACAGTTCGCGATGGGATCACCGGGTGGCCATCGACGGTGCGCGGGTCGGGATCGTCGGGACCGGTTCGACAGCTGTGCAGATGGTGTCGGCAGTCGTCGATCGGGCCCAGAAGCTCTCCCTCTTCCAACGAACTCCCCAGTGGATCATGCCCCAGGAGAACCCGGCCTATGGCGAGGAGGAGAGAGAGGACTGGATCCAGAATCCGCAGAAGTTGCAGAAACTCCACGGGAACCTCTCGGAGCTCTTCGCCGGCTTTGCCAATGGCATCGTGGATGCCGAGTCGCCACAGATGACGATGATCGCCGATCTCTGCCGGCAAAACCTCGAGGTGAAGGTGACCGATCCGGTCCTGCGGGAGAAACTCCGGCCCAACTACAGGGCCGCGTGCAAGCGTCTCGTCATCTCTCCGAATTTCTACGAAAGCATGCAGAAGGCGAATGCCGAGTTGGTCACCGAGCCCATCGAACGCATCGAGACCCGGGGCGTTCGCACCGACGACGGACGGCTGCACGACCTCGACGTCCTGGTACTCGCCACCGGTTTCAAAGTCGATGCCTTCATGCGGCCGATGTCGGTGATCGGGCGTGACGGCAAGGATCTGTCGCAGGTGTGGGCCGACCGCCCGAACGCCTATCTGTCGATATCGATCCCCGACTTCCCGAACTTCGTCATGTTGAACGGGCCCAACGGGCCGGTCGGGAATTTTTCCCTCATCGAGGTCGCAGAGATGCAGTTCGACTACATCATGCAGTTGATCGATCTCGTCCACTCGGGTCAGTGTCGGGAGATCAGTGCCACCCAGGTCGCCATGGACCAGTTCGAGACCGAACGGGTGGAGGCCGCCGCCACCACCATCTGGAGCACGGGTTGCCGTAGCTGGTATCTCGACGACCGCGGGATCCCGGCCACATGGCCCTGGTCATTCGATCGATTCCGCGCCGAAATGGAACGGCCGAAGATGGTGGCGTACGACCGACGCGGTTAGGCCGGCGCGAGGGGAATGCCCCTGTGGGTGCACCCGTGAATCCGGGGAGCCTGGTTACTGCGGCAGTTGAATGCCGAGGTCCGCGGCTTTGGCCACAGCCGCTGCGGGGAAGATGTTCCTGACCAGAAATGGGTCTCTCACCATCAGATAGTCGGGCACCAGAGCCTTGGTGTAGCGCTCGAGGTAGAGGAGTTGCTTGGCGATGAGCACCATTTCCCGCGGTGCGGTGGCGCCGAGTGATTCCGCAATGTCGAAAGCCTGTTTGAGCAATTCCCCGAGGTTGAGGCCGGACACCGATTGGTCCAGAAGCGGGTCGAGGACCATGCTGAGTTGCTCCCCGACCACCTCATCGCTGATGTCCATGGCAGCCGGGAAGATCTCGACCCGGCGGAAGGCTCGGGCGATGCGGGTGTAGTCGCGATCGAACAGAATGGTGAAGAGCAAGTCGGAGAAGAACTGCTTCCACGTGCTGTCCAGTTCCCCCATGATGCCGAAATCGAGAAACGAACACCGTCCGTCGTCGAGGAGCCACATGTTCCCGGCATGCATGTCCCCATGGAACGGGCCATGGACCACGGCCGCCTCGAGCCACGCCTTGCACCCTCGGCGAAGGACCAGTTCGGCGTCGATGTCCCGTTCGCGGATGGTGTCGAATGCGTCCATCGGGATGCCCACCATGCGCTCCATGCAGATCATGTGGGGACCGCAGTAGTCCCAGTAGACCTCTGGCGCCGTCACCCAGCGGTTGTCGCCGAATGCACCGATACGGTCCCGGAAGGTTGCCTGACGGTGCGCCTCGAGGGCGAAGTTCAGCTCCTGGTTGGTCACATCGTGCAGGTCTTTGATGATGGCGGGCGCATTGAAGCGGGATCCGGCCTTGGTCCGGGCCAGCACCAACGCCAGTTTGTGCAGGATCCGTAGGTCGGTGTTCATCCGCCGTGCGATGTCAGGACGTTGCACCTTGACGACGGCATCGCGTCCGTCGGGCAACACACAAGCATGGACTTGGGCGATCGAGGCGGCCGACAACGGCCGATCGTCGAACGAATGGAAGAGCTGGGCCGGCGACCGACCAAGATCATCCCGGATGAGACGGTGCACAGTGTCGGATGAAAAGGGGGGAACCTCGTCGAGGCAGCGTTGACAGGCATCGGCAAGCGGAGCGGGGAACAAGCCGGGGGACGAGGCGACCAGTTGCCCGAGTTTGACGAACGTCGGGCCCAGCGTCTCGAAGCCGTCCACCACCGCGCCGGCGGCGAGGACCGACCAGCGCTGTCGGATCTGGCCCAGTTTGCGAGGGAAGACCTGCAGCAGGGCCATCACCATGACGAGACCGATGGTGACCACCCGACCGAGCTCACGCCCACCGAATCGATCAATGGCCGGTGTAAGAACGGCCAGGTCCGCCTGCGGGGGCCCCATGGAATAGGGCCCGCGGAAATTGCTGACGACCCCGGCACCACCGAAGGTATCGGCCACCCGGCGCTCCATGTCGCTCATGACTCTCGGTCACTCACCGACGGTGACGGCTGGGCCAGCATCCCCTCGAGGCGTATCCCGAACTCCATGTCCGCGGTCTGCTGCAGGGCAAGATCCAGCTCAGCGGTAACGACAGTTGTGGCGAGCGGACGCATGCGCAGCACGATGCCGGCCAGGTTCTCGGCATTGCGAGCCGAAGGCACCCCGTCGACCAGGTGTGGCTCGATGACATGGTGCACCACCATCTGCACGAACCGACCGGCGATGGCATCGACGTCGGACCGGAGCTGCCGGAGCTCGGCAAAGAGGTCTTCGAGGGGAATCCCCAACCGGGCCAGCTCGACGATGGCACGCAGAAGCCTCGGGCTCGGCACGCGAACCCGCTCCCCGTCGGGATCGACTTCGACGAGGCGCATCCGTGCTGCCTGATCGATTACGACGGGATCCTCGAGCGACAAGCCGTAGTGCACGAGGATCTCAGCAATGGTTCCGCGTTCGCCAACTTCGTCGCTGAAGATGCCCATCAACTCCCGGCCCATGCCGAACAGGTCGCCGAGGTCCTGACCATGGCTCCAATTGTCGAGCAGCTCGCCGATGTTGCCCAGGGAGTACCCCCGCTCCAGCAATGACCCGATCAGACGCAGACGAACCAGGTGGGCCGGGCTGTACCAGGCAGTCCTCCCGATCCGTCGCGGCGACGGCAGGAGCCCACGATCTTGATAGGCACGCACATTGCGGACGGTGGTGCCGCCGGCGTGGGCCAGTTCATCGATGCGCATCTCGTCGGGCGTCGGTTCGGCCCGGTTCTCCGGGCGCCCCGATGTCATCAGGTGCGAGCCGCCGATGGGTCCGGGTGGCGAGATGGGGAGGGAATGAGGTCGATGCGGGCGATTGCCCGGCGCAAGCGGGGTGTGAAGCGTAGGCTGAACAACCCGAGGTGCGCCTCGGTGGCCACCGCCATCAGGGGCCGGTCACCATCGACGGCTCGCAGTACGGCGTCGGCCACGATCTCGGGGGTGATGTGGCGACGCTTGTAGAGGCGATCAGCCGCCTGACGCCGGGAGTCCTGTTCATCGGCATCGAACCCCACATAACGGGTGGTGGTGGCGATGCCGGTGTCAACGAACCCCGGGCAGATGGCACTCACGCCGATGCCACGATCGGCGAGCTCGGCTCGGAGGCACTCGGTCAACATCAGTACCGCGGCCTTGGACGTGGCGTAGGCGGACAGCGACCGTGACGGGGTAAAGGCGGCGGCCGACGCCACATTGACGATGTGGCCGATCTCTCCGTTGTCCACCATCAGGCGCCCGAAGGCGCGTGAGCCGCGGATGACCCCCCACAGGTTGACGCCGAGGATCTGTTCCCAGTCGTCATAGGTGGTGTCGAGGAAGCTCCCCGCCATTCCGATCCCGGCGTTGTTGACCACCACGGTGGGGGCGCCGTGTTCGGCGCCAACCTTGGCCGCCAGCGCCTCCATGGCCGCACCGTCGGTCACATCCATTTGATGGAACTCGGCAGTGGCCCCGGCAGACCGGCACAGTCCGGCGGTGTGCTCCGCGGCATCAGCCGACAGGTCGGTGGCGATGATGTGTGCGCCACGCTGGGCAAAAGCCAGGCAGACGGAACGCCCGATACCCGAGCCGGCTCCGGTGACCACCACCACGGGTGCCGGGCTACGACCGGCGGGCTTGGCTCCCGCCTCGACGGCGGCAACGTGTTCGCTCACCCATCGGGCTACCTGGCCTGGTCGTGACCGGGGAAGCCAGTGTCGGCCACCGACGTCACGACGGACGAAGGTGGTCGCCAGGTCCTCCATGCCGTCCACCAGGGATGGTGTCACGAAGGCGTCGCCGGAGGCCACCAGGAGCTGCACGGGAACCTCGGTATGCACCCTTTCCGGTCGCCCGGTGTGTTGGAAGATGTTGGCCCGGTAGAGGTCGACCCCCCGGGCCGCATCGGTGGCGAGGCTGGGTCCCGGCCAGTTCTCGTCGATGGTCGCACCCTCGCGTCGTTCCAACATCATCGGCCACAGACGGGCGAGGCCGTGGCGCCAGGCAAACGGGGCGAGGGGCGTATGGAAGGCGTAGATGTACCAAGAGTGGGTGGCCTGATCGAGGAGTTCCCGCCAGTGCCCGGCACCCGGTCGCATCCGGGCCCGAATCCACCCGCCGACGTGATCGAGGCTGGGCCCTGACATCGAGGTATAGCTGGCAAAACGAGGAGCGGCACCGGGATCGGTGACCGCGGCCCACGATTGGATCGAGCCCCAGTCGTGGCCGACCAGGTGGACGGGCCGATCGGGTGAGACGGCGTCGGCGACCGCCACCAGGTCGGCGACGAGAGCTTCCATCCGGTACCCCGAACGCCCGTTGGGGACGCCGGACCCGCCGGCACCGCGGACGTCATAGGTCACGACGTGGTGATCGGCCTCGAGATTCTCGGCCACCAGATCCCACACGTGGTGATTGTCGGGGTAGCCGTGGACGAGGATGACGGTGGGAGCGCCGGCTCGGCCGCGCTCGTGGACGGCCAGGGACAGACCTCCCCATCCGGCCACGGTGCGGCTGCGGAGTTCGGTCATCGGAGACCGATATCGGCGGTGTGGCCCCGCCGCGGGAGGTTTCCGGCCACGGATTCGGCCACCTCGTGGGTCAATGGTTGCCCCTGTCCGAAGGCAACCAACCGGTTACGGGAGTCGGCGGAGATCGTCATCACTCGAGACTGTGTCAGTACCCAATGGCATTGTCAACCGGACGTCACCTCTCCGGAGGGGGGACCCATCGGCGGTGGCTGGGTCGACCATGCCACATACATGGCGATCAATCCCTCAGTTGCCTGCTCTATGAATTCGGCGTCGCGCCCGGCGTCACCGACATGGAGCCATGCCTGTACGGCTTCGACCAGATAGGCGACGATGGTTCGGTCTGCCCAGGCCCGGATGACCGGGTCGGCAATGGTGGTTCCCACCATGCGGTCGGCGACCTCGACCGCCTTGGCCCACCACCTGTCGTAGTACGAGGCGAACCGCGCCTCGCGAAGCGAATGTCCGGTGAGTAATCGGAAACCGTCCGGATTCTCCCGGGCCACCGACAGCATCGATCCCACGATGTATCCCCGTCGCCCCGGGGCGTGCTCCACGCCTTGGATGAATTCGTCGCGGAGCCGCTCGGCCACCCGTTCGAGCACGGCGCGGTACAGGTCTTCTTTCGAATCGAAGTGCCGGTACACGATGAGGCGGGTGATCCCGGCTTCGGCGGCGACGTCATCCATGGAGGTGGCGGCGAACCCGCCACGGGCGAAGGCCGAGGCGGCGGCCCTGAGGACCTGCTCGTGCCGCTCGTCTTGACGCATCAGCCGCCGGGTCGGGGTAATGGTCACGGGAGAAGCCTCATACTTGTCAAAGTGTATACGCATGCGTATACACTTTGACGAACGGTACTACCGTCCCGAGGGGGGACTGCCATGACGGCGTTGCAAACCGAATTCAGTGAGCCGGAGCTGTTGGCCGAACATGCCATCGCTGAGCCCTTGATCGTCAATGGTGTGCGTTGCCACGGGGGGTTCGACGAGGACGGCCACTACGTGTCACCCCGGACCAAGAACCGGTGGCCGGCCATCCGTGCCTGGGAAGAGCAGCGGCTCGCCCAGTTCGGCACCCCGATTCTCGATGTCCCCCTCGACACCTGGCCCGAGAGTTTCCCCAATGTCGCCCAGTCGAAGTTGCTTCTTCACCATGGTGTCCCCGAGCCGACGATCACCTCGCTCACCCGGATCGGGACAGTGGAGGGTTTCGGTGGGATGCTGCGCCTACTTCCGACCCCGGATTTTGCCGGTTGCTTCGATGAGGAGATTGCCGGGACCGCCATCGCCCACATCGGTGGCGGGCTCTTCGAAGCTCATGCCCGTGACGAATCCGGCTTCGGAGATCAGGCCGGTCATGACCGCATGTGGTTCGCGGCCCGGGACATTGCCTTCGACAACCCGGCCACCGAAGATCACACCGCGCGCATGTTGGATCGCATGGGCATCGACACCTCCCCGAAATCCGCCGAACAGATCAGCCGGCTGCAGCGGGCAGCCATTGCCGGTCGAGTGCTTCCTGACGACATCGACTTCACCTTGGAAATGGTGGTGGGCCGGATGATCGGCCTCCTGTTGATCGAGATCTCCGCGTTCCACGGTTTCCGATGGGCGGAGGCGGTACTCAGTGATACCGAGTTGGTGGCCGGTGACGGTGCCGCTGCCACCCTGGTCTCCCACATCCGAGCGGACGAGACACCTCATGTCGCCTGGCTGCGCACCGCTCTCTCCGAGATGCGGGACCGTACCTGGGTGGGAGAGAACGGACGCAAGCACCAGGGGACCTCCATGATCGAGAAGCTGTGGGACCGGGCGTTGGAGAACTCGCTTCTCTTACGCCGCCAGGAGAATTTGCAGTTCTTCATGAGCGAGATCGAAGAAGCCGTTGACGGCCGACCCGGCGGAGCCGATCTGATCGAGGAGATGCTCAGCCTTGGAACTGTCACCCGGCTCGACGACGGTACGGTCGTCGACACCGCCGGCCAAGCTCTCCTCGGTTGATCTGAACCGCCATGAAGTTCGGCATCTTCTATGAGCATCAGCTTCCCCGGCCATGGCACGAGCACAGTGAACAACAACTGATCAACGATGCTCTCGACCAGATTGAACTGGCTGACAAGCTGGGAATCCAGTACCTGTGGGAAGTGGAGCATCACTTTTTGGAGGAGTACTCGCATTCGAGTGCTCCTGAGGTATTTCTGGCCGCTGCCAGCCAACGGACCCAGCGCATGCGTATCGGGCATGGCATCGTGCAAACCGCGGCGGCGTACAACCACCCGGCCCGGACGGCTGAACGGATCGCCATGCTCGATTTGGTATCCAACGGGCGGGTGGAGTTCGGGTCGGGAGAGTCGTCTTCGGAGGCTGAGCTCCGTGGTTTCGGCATTGATCCGGCGGTCAAGCGGGAGGCGTGGCTCGAGGGTCTCGAGATTGCCATCCGCTGCATGACCGAGACGCCCTTTGGCGGGGTGGACGGAATCTTCACTCAGATGCCGCCGCGCAACGTCGTCCCCAAGCCGGTTCAGAAGCCCCACCCTCCCCTTTGGGTGGCGTGCAGCCGCCGTGACACCATCTTGTTGGCGGCAGAAAAGGGGGTCGGGGCCCTCAGTTTTGCCTTCATCGAGCCCGAGGACGCCAAACAGTGGGTGGAGGACTACGAGGCGGTGCTGCGTGAGAAGTGCATCCCGGTCGGCCTGTCGGTCAATCCACAGGTGGCCTGTGTCACGCCCATGATGTGCTCCCCCAACGAGGACGATGCCATTGCCCGGGGGCTGGAGGGAGCCAACTTCTTCGGTTACTCACTCGCCCACTTTTACGTGTTCGGAGATCATGTCCCCGCCACCACCGATGTGTGGGAGGAGTTCCAGCAGCGCCGGGGGAAGATGGGCTATTCCCCCGAAGCCGCATTGGCAAATCGACAGCAGACCCTGGGTGCTCAGGTGGCCTCGGGGGATGCCAAGGGATTGCGGGGGGCGACCGGCACCCCCGAACAGCTTCGGGAGTTCCTCCGGCGTTACGAGTCCGCCGGGGTCGACCAACTGATCTTCGTGATGCAGGCCGGCCGAAATCGGCACGAGCACATCATGGAGTCGATCGAGTTGTTCGGTACCCAGGTATTGCCTGAATTCGTCGAACGGGACGAGGCCGCCAGTGTGGCCAAGGCGGCCAAGTGGGAGCCGATCGTCGAAGCCGCCTTGGCCCGACGGACCACCGATCACCCATCGATGCCACCCGGGTACGTCATGAGAGCCATACCAAAACAGATGGTCGACGCCATGGACAGTGAGCCGGCACAGCAGTGGCTGGAGGCCCTCGCCGACAAGCAGGCCGCCGGGGTGCGTGACGAGGAGTTCCAGCGACTGGTGGACGGGTAGGCCGGCATCCGATCAGGCTTGGGACCGGTGGACCGATACTGCGTAGTTCGCTGATCCCGAAAAGGGGAGCCGGTCCCAGGTAGCCCACCGCTCGACAAGTTCGAGACCGGCGGCCCTGCAGTGCTGGTCATAGTCGAGCAGCGTGTAGCTTCCCTGCAGTTGGAATCCGGCCACCAGGGCGCCGCCGGGCCGGAGGTGACGGGCGCAACCACCGACCAGAGCGGCCTGGGTGCCGGCCGGTGTGAACAACGGCACGTTGCCGGCCATCACCACGACGTCGAACACCCGGCCGAGGTCGAGCTCGGTGAGGTCGGCTTCCACCCAGGTGAGCCCGGAGCCGATCCGGCGGGCGGTGGCAATCATCGAAGGTTCGGTATCGACTCCGACCACCTCGACCCCCCGGCGGTCGAGCTCCATCGCCACGCGACCGGTTCCGCATCCCGCATCGAGCACGGTGGTCGGGGCCAGACTCATCACGAAGTCAGCTTCACCGTGTACGGCCACACCCGAAGTCGCCAGGGTATCGAACCGTCTCTGGTAGCTTTCGCCGTCCCATGCCATAGTTGCATCATCGCGCCAGCGATCGGGAGCGTAGGATCCAAGGGCACAATCGGGCGGCCGGGGATTCCAATGAAAGGGGCAGTTGTGACCGACGTGGCGAACCCGGAAGCAGAAACCGGTTCTCAACGGTCGGTCGACGCGCTTTCCGCCGAACGGCGCTCAAAGCGTGATTCTCTTCGGGACAAAGGCATCGATCCCTATCCGTCCCGGTTCGATCGTTCCCACACCAACGCCGAGTTGCGCAAACGCCACGGCGACCTACCCGCCGATGCCCGGACCGGCGAAATCGTTCAGGTCGCCGGGAGGATCACCAGTGTGCGGGGCCACGGGAAGTTGGTCTTTGCCACCCTGCAGGATGTCTCGGGGTCCATTCAGCTGCTAATCCCGGTGAGCAATCTGTGCGAGGCCGGTGCCGCCGTGCTCGACAAGTCCGACCTCGGAGACTGGGTGGGGGCCACCGGGGAAGTGATCGTGAGCAAGCGGGGCGAGCTTTCGGTCGAGCTCACCGAACTGCAACTGCTCTCGAAGGCCCTCCGACCACTTCCCGACAAATGGCACGGGTTGAGCGAGGCGGAGATGCGCTATCGTCAGCGCGAAGTCGACCTCCTGGCGAATGAGGACACCCGGCGCGTGTTCGGGATCCGCTTCAAGGTCGTCTCCGCCATGCGGGACGTGCTGGTGGCGGAAGACTTTCTCGAGGTTGAGACACCGATACTCCAGCTTCAGGCCGGCGGGGCCATCGCCCGCCCGTTCGTCACCCATGCCAATGCCCTCAACATCGATCTCAGTCTCCGCATTGCCCCCGAGCTCTACCTGAAGAGATTGGTCATCGGGGGCTTTGAACGGGTCTTCGAGATCGGCCGAAACTTTCGCAACGAGGGCGTCGACACCCGGCACAGTCCTGAGTTCACTGCGCTCGAGGCGTACCGGGCATTCGGTGACTACACCGACGGCATGGGTCTCACCGAGCGCCTGGTAGTGGCCGCCGCCCGGGTCGCTACCGAGCGGATGACATTCACAACGGCCGGGGGACCGGTCGATCTGACCCCGCCGTGGCCCCGCCAAGAGTTGTTGGGCCTGATCGAGGAGGCCGCCGGGCGTCGTCTGCATCCTTCCGACCCCGTCGACGACGTCCGCTCCGCCTGCCGTGATCTCGGGGTCGAGTTCGAGGACCCCTGGGGCTCGGGAAGACTCATCTTCGAGATCTATGACAAAGTGCTGCTACCCAACATGCTCGGACCTGTGTTCGTCTGCGGCTTCCCGGTGGAGGTATCTCCCCTGGCCCGCCATCAGCTGACCGATGAGACGCTGACCGACCGTTTCGAATTGGTGGTCGATGCCAAGGAGTACGCCAACGGATACAGCGAGCTCAATATCCCCGAGGAGCAAGAGGCCCGGTTCCGGGGTGCATCGGCCGCTGCTGCCATGGGGGATCTCGAGGCCCATCCGTCGGACATGGCATTTGTGCGGGCACTCGAGTACGGATTGCCACCGACGTCGGGGATCGGCATAGGGGTGGATCGCCTGGTGATGTTGCTGGCGGAGGTTGATGCCATCCGGGATGTCATTCTTTTTCCGATGCTCCGCCCCGAGTCGCAAGGGTGACGGCAGGCGAAAAGGAGTGATCACCAGAGCCTTGACGGCAATCGTCCCCCACCCGTGGGTTCGGTGACTACCGCGGTCGGGCCAGCCGCTTGGCCTCGTTGGTGACATTCCAACGGAAGGCCCCGATGAGGTCGCGGGAGTGCTCCCGCACGGTGTAATCGTGGCGCATGGACCCGTCGGTGAGGGTGCGATCGAGGTCCAGGTCGTTGCGTTCCAGCACGTAGGAGAAGTCGCGTCGCATCGGTTCGGCCAGGTTGTACCCGAAGGAGCGGTACATGCGGGAGAACAGGGGTCGATAGAGGCGGATCCGTTCGTGGAGGCCCGATGAATGGGACATGGGGTTCTTCGGTCGCTGCCGGACGTACTCGGGGAGCACGTCGGCGAAGGCGTTACGGAGAACCCACTTCTCCACGCCGTCACGGACCTTGAGGCCCAGTGGAACCTGGAGGGCCAACTTGACCAGGGACAGATCGAGGAAGGGGACCCGCGCCTCGACGCCCTGACCCATGGAGATGCGGTCCACCCGTTGCAACTCGGTGCGGCTCAGGTTGCGGATGTTGTGGCGGAAGAGCTGCTGGCTGAGAGTGCTGCTCACTTGCCGGTACATGTCGTATCCGCCGAAGAGTTCATCCGAGCCGTCACCCGAGAGCACCACCTTGACACCACATTTGTGCACTCGTTCGAAGAGTGGCTTTGTGACGACGGAGTTGATGACGTCGCCGTATTCGGTGAGTTCCGACATGCGTATGGCTGTCCGAATGTCATCGAGGTGGATATCGCGGGGGCGCATTTCGATGATCTCGTGATGGACGCCGAGATCCTTGGTCAAACGGCGGGCGAAACGGAGGTCATCGCTGTCATCTGTTCCTACGGTGAAGGCCACACAGTCGGGGTGCATCTCACGGACGTGCAGCAGGGTGAGGGTGCTGTCGAGGCCTCCCGAGAGGACGACGCCCACCGTCAGGTCGGTGTCCACCCTGACCCGGATGCTGTCGATGAGGGCTTCCCGTACCAGACGGCAGGCTTCCTCGGGGTCGTCAATGGGATCCTCCCCCTCGGCCAGGCTCATCAGATCCACATACGGTGACAACTGCGGCGTGGTGCTGGGAGTGCCCCAACCGTGGTAGCCAGGAGCCACCTCGGTAATCGGTGCACCGGCCCCGACCAGCGCCTTGACCTCCGAGGCCACGTACAGCGTGTCGTGGAGGTGCGACCAGTACAGGGGCTTGACCCCCACGGGATCACGAGCCAGGTAGACCCGGTCGGTAGGGCGTTCCACCACTGCGAAGGCGAACTCGCCCCGCAGGTGATGCACGGCCTCCTCGCCCCATTCGAGAAACGCCTCGAGGACGACTTCGGTGTCACCGGTACTGCGCATTTGGCGGCCGAGGGCAATGAGCTCAGTGCGCAGCTCCCGGTAGTTGAAGACTTCGCCGTTGTAGCAGAGGGCCCAGCGGCCATCGGCCGACACCCATGGCTGCACGGAGTGTTCCCGATCGACAATCTTCAACCGTTGCGTTCCCAGCATGCGGCCGTCTTCGCACAGGGTCTCCTCGCTGTCCCCTCGCGGCCGGATGTTCTCCATCATGCGGTCGAACAAACCTCTGTCGGCCGCCGAGCCGACGATCAGCGCAATTCCACACACGACGGTCAGGCAGCTACGAGCGTGTTGTATGCCTGTCGAAGGTCATCACAGGCGCTCGGATTGATGCATACGTGCCAGGCCTGTCCCTCGTCGATCACGTTGCAGAGCCCGGCATCTTGGCGGTCCAGCAATAGATCAGCCAAGGTGTGGTCGGCATCGAATTGGCGGAACCAGCGCATCTCGACATCAGCGGCGTATCCACGACAGTGGGCGCTGGGGATCATGGCCGCATATCCCAGGTCCCGGAGCCGGTGTTGGTGCTGCACGCTCCTGGTCAGACTGGTCACCCACAGTGGGGGAGTGCCCGACGGTGCCTTGTTGGCAAAGTCGATGGCCAGTTGGTTCAGCAATACCACCAGTTCCGGACGAGCATTGGTGAAACTGACGCCGGCGGTATGAGGCTGTCGCCGGGGCATCACCCGCCGCATGGCCCAGTCCCGTGATCGGCCGGCCAATCCCTTGGGTTGGAGCCGATAGTTGAACTTGAGGAGGTGCCGGCTACGGAGCGATTCGAGGGTGACCAGCTCGCGCGAGCGCAACACGTCGTCGTCAGATGCAAAGGCGGTCCCACCCACCCACCAGATTGAGTCGATCTGGGACAGGAGGTAGATGCGGACCAGGGTCGACACGTCGCTCGCCGAGCTGCGGTCGTTCGGCCGGTAATCGCGGACCTCTTCGAGCAACTTGGCGGCGGCGGCATCCTCCCCGTCAGGTGAGCAGGCCAGCACGGTGTGCAGTTCGGGGCGCCTGATCCACTCGGTCAGTAGCGCCTCGACGTCCGCCGGCCCCCTTGGGCCGACTCTGGCATCGACCTCACGGGTCAGATCGGAGACAACGGATCGGTAGGTGTCGAGATCGAGATCGAGATCGGAGTTGAGCGGTTCGCACCGGTTCATCAAATTCGAGCGAGTCGGTGGCCATGAAGCCTGCGGTCCTCCCCGAGCACCCATGGTTGTTCCAGCCGACAATTGCATCGCATGTGCGGAACCCTATCGAACATCGTCGACATGGATGACATCGAGTGCTTACCCCGACGTTGATCGCCACCTCGGAATCGACAACCCGACCAGCCGGCGCGCGGATCAGCTGTTGTGAAAAACCCCTGGTCAGAAGCCATCGAGCAACACCTTCCGGCTCCCGTGGGGTGCCGCGGCCTTTTGGTGTGGTTCCATCACCGGAGGGGCCCAGCGCGACATCAGTACCACTCCCACCCCCATCAGGACGAGCGAAAGAACAGAAGCGGAAACGGCGCCGGGCGAACGGTTGACGTGCTCACCGAACAATTCGATTCCCAACAGAATGCTCGAGAACGGATCGACGATCAGAAGGGCGGCCTGAGACACCATCAACGGGCCGACATTCAGGGAGGCCTGCACAAGGAGAGTGCCGACGATCCCGGTGACGACCACCAGGTAGACCGGCCAATGGAAGAAGAGGTGGACCCACCCGTCGCGGGAGAGTATCGCGGTGGCCGACTTCATGAACCCGGCATCGATCGACCACACGATGGCGGCCGAACTGCCGAGCATGGCGGCTTTGCGTGCCGGTGTCCCTCTCCGGCTCAGGGCCAGCAAGACCACGATGACAGCGAGTCGCCCGGCAACGGCGCGGATCCAACCGCTGGTGCTCGGTAGACCGGTGCCTTCCTGGGGATGGGCGATGACGAGGAAGCCGACCAGCCCCAGACAGGTGAGCGCCGCCGCCCCCCACGTCCGAACGGCTATCTGGTCGCGCAGCCAGAACCTCCGCAGCGCCAGCATGAAGATCAACTCGACCACCAGCACCGGTTGGACCACGGCGATCTGTCCGAAATACAAGGCGGTGGCCGTGAACACCAAGGTGCCGACCAGGAAGAGCAGTCCCAGCAGCCACAAGGGTTGTCGGACCAGATAGAGGGCTTTCCGCCATCCCGTTGACACTTCAGGTGGGGCGGACACGTGGGCCAGGCGCTGCACCACCGCCGCCGATGCGTTACACAGTGAACCGACAGCAGCAAAAAGGATGGCAATCATGTCGGCACCACGGATCTCCTGCCGGTGGGTGGACGTTGCGTGAACCCTCGCTGACCGACAGTGTACCGACGGGGTTCGGTGTCCGCGCTGAGGGCCGACATTCGTGCACGGCCCACGCTGATTCTCCTGCCCGGGGAGATGGGAACCCGTCTCTGAAGGGGCGGAGTGACCGCTACCTGTCGCCTCCGAACGCCAACGGCGGTCGCTCCGTCAACTGCGGCCCAACGCTGCGCTGTCAGGAACCCGGCTCCCTCAGTGCCGGTGAACTCTGCACGTCGTACCAGGCATCCATGCCGCCACCCACCACCGGTGCCATACCGAGGGCCCGGGTAAACAGCCGGCTCACCAATGCGGAGTGTCGGGTTGCCCTATCCACCAGAACCACGCCCACCCGGTACCGGAGGACGAAGTGACGGACCTCAAGGGCCAAGGTGTTGTCGTCAGCCACCGGGGCACTCACGTAGAAGGGGACGCCACCTGCTTCGTTGATCAGGAAGTGCTGCACGGCTGGGGGCTGCAGTGGGGAAGGGAACAGCGAGGGGGTGCCGCTGGCGTCGGGAATCAGGGCGTAGCCACCGATCAAGGAGAACCGCATCTCGGTCACGGCCTGCCACACCATGGGCTGCACATGTTCGGCTGCAGGGTAAGGATAGGTGAGCGTCACCGTGTCCGGAGCGATCCGGTCGAGCTTGGTCGACGTGAAGTACGAAGGGATGTCGGTTGGCACGGTCCGATTGGGCCAGCGAGGAAGCAGAACGACCACCGCCAGAGCGGCAACGAGAAGCACGGCCACCCATCGCGCCGGGCCGAGATGCCCGGCCGGACCTGAGTCCAACCCCACCGTCGCATCTGCCATCCCGCGGGTGCGGGCGAAGCGGCGTAGTCGATCGACACCCAATGCGACGATGACACCCACGAACAATGTGGTCAGCATGGAGATCCTCGATGGCACGAGGTCATTCACCAAGGGCACATGCTTGATGAGTGCATCAGGAAGTGGGATTCCGGTCGAATGCCCGTCGATGTTCAGGGGCGAGCCGAGCGAGAGAACGAACGTCACCACCGCCATGGCGAACGAGAACCGGATCCACCGATGGCGCCAACTCCGCGCCATGAGATACACGAGAAACAGGAGCAGGGGTATGCCGAGGAAACTGCCGTTTTCGGAGTAGTCGCGAAATGCAGTGAGGTTGTCTCCGGTGGCCGCCCAGCCAGCCGGCGAGAATCGCTCGAGCGATGTGGGCATCACCGGTCCGAGGAGGTCGGATCGGAGGAGCAGACCTCCGCCTGTGCTCGGGCCCGCCGTGTAGTGCTCGGGCCCGACGAAGAACACCCACGCGGGATAGGCCAGCAGGGCCACGAGGACGACGACCGCGCAGAGTAGCCCCCCGAATCCAAAATGGAGGCCGAGGAGGACCTGGCTCGGCCGGGCAGCGGCGAGAATTGCCAGTCCGATGACGGCGACCAGGCCCGTCGTGACCAGCACTTCCGAGGAGATGAAGAATTGTCCGGCGGCCAGCAGGCCGAGTGCGACCCCCCACCGTCGAGGATTGCCGGTTCGACGTACGAACAGCTCGAAGACGGCCAGCATGATCACAGGGGGAAGAGGAATGAACATCAGGTGCAGATGGGCAGTGGACTGCCCGACCATGTACGGAGAGAAGCCGTAGAGAAGGCCTCCTGCGAAGGCCGCTGGCGTCCATGACGTCCATCGGCGAAGCACGAGGAACATCGACGACGCTGAGATGGGGAAGGCCAACCACATCAGGAGATTGAGGCTGGCAATCGGACCGGCGGTCAAGGTGATCGGCGTGGTCAACAGGCCCAACAACGGCATCTGGGTGTTGTAGGTGAGGTTGACCCCCGTCGGATAGTTCAACACCGAGGTGAAGAAGAGATTGTGCCCGTGGGCAATCGCATGGGCAGTGGCGGCCAAGAACCATGTGTTCAGACCGGCGTCGGCGCACGTGCACTGGGGAATGCGGCTGGGATCGCCCGGCCATGTGGGGAAGTAGGCGGCCAAGCCGAGCATGCCGTAGATGGCGATGGGAATCACCACTGCCCAAGTAACCTTCGGCACCCGCCACGGATACCGCTCAGCCCGACTGGTTTCGGTCGCCCGGTGTCTCACGGCGACGGCTACCGCGGCTGGCGGCAATGCGGCATCCATGGGTCTCGTACCTCCGGTTGTATGTCTCTCGACGGGCACCCCGACCCGGTGAGTCTGGTTCTTCCGGACCGAGGGCCGAGGGAACAGATGGACTCTGTGGTTCACGGTGGTGATGATCATGCTGCCTTGCTTTGGTTGAAGCTGTCGAGGACGTGCTTCGGGGTTCGGCCCCGCATCAAGTCCCCGTGGTTCTTCCGTCGGTTGTCGTAGTGCACGAGCCATGCATCTGCTTCGGCCCGGAGCTGATGGATCGAGGTGAAGTGCCGGCGGCGGAAGGCCATACGCCAGCCCTCCCGGAGAATGGTGCCGTGAAAGCGCTCGTACACCGAGTTGTGGTTCGGCGACCGGCGTTCACAACACGGCGCCGGTGATCGACGGCTCGTCGTTCACCACCAGTTTCCGGGCCAGCGATGCTGCCGTGGTCATCCGCTCCACCTCCACGCAGAGCGTCCACCCCCCAGGATCGGCCCTCCCCCGGGAACCGGTTGTGGGCCGGCTGTGAATCGATCGCTTCCCGCCGGTCCGGCCGCGCACCGGCCCCGGGGGGCATCCGGTGCTCGGGAGCGTGCACCTGGCGCCCGGGTCGGGTAGACACTCGGCTGCATCCCAGTGCGGGAACCGGACGGCCGACGGAGGGTCACGACCATGACAGCGGCGGTGCCGAGCGAACGGGTGACCGGCAACGGCGGGGTGACCGGGGTGACCGTGTGGATCACGGGACTGCCCGCGGCCGGGAAGTCCACCCTGGCCGCGGCGGTCGAGCGACGCCTGGCCGCGGCCGGTGTGCCCGCCTGCCATCTTGACGGCGACCGGCTCCGGACGGGGCTCAACGCCGACCTCGGTTACGACCGGGTGTCGCGCCGGGAGAACGTCCGGCGGGTGGCCGAGGTGGCCCGCCTGTTCGCCCATGCCGGGACCGTGGCCATCGCTGCGCTCATCAGCCCGTACGAGTCCGACCGGGTGGCCGCCCGCGTCGTGCACGAAGACGACTGCTTGCCCATGGAGTTGTGCAGGTGTCCTAATCGATTGTCCAAATCGGACCATCGACCCGCCGGCCCCAGCGCAGGCGCGTCCTGTGTACGCCGTCTCCTCGAACGGTCGCCGATGATTTCGGGTACCGTCGGCCACACATGTGAATCCAAGGCTACGCATGAACCGTTGCGTGGGGAGGTATCAGAGTCGTGGAACGAACCAGGCTGACCCGGAGACGATCAATGACCGCTCTCTGTCTCACAGCCCTCGCGATCGGTATCCCAACCGCGGTCGTGGCAGGCACCCGAAACGCCAGCGCGTCGTCGATGCACTCGGCGTCATGGGGGAGACCCCAGTTGTCGAGCTCATCACTGCCGCACTCCGAGCCTGCCCGCCGGATCGCCGGATCGCACCTGGCTCACGCCAACAGCAATGCTGCGTACTTCTCCGCCAACTGGTCCGGCCTCGTCGATACCGGGTCGCAGGTCACCGGTGTCAGCGCACAGTGGGTGGTCCCACAGGTGCCTCCGTCAAGTATGTCGGAGTATTCCTCCACATGGACCGGTATCGACGGCTGGACCACCAACTCGCTCATACAGACGGGAACTGGGCAAGACAGCTCCAGCAGTGGAACCAGCTACTTCGCGTGGTACGAGATTCTCCCGGCGCCGGAAGTCATACTCGGAGTGGTCGCACCTGGAGATCAGATCCAAGCCTCAGTCGTCCAAGACGTACCTGGGACGTGGACGATCACCATCGACGACGCCACTTCGAACCAAGGCTTCTCCAGCGCGTTCTCTTACGGCGGTCCGGGCACATCGGCCGAATGGATCGAGGAGACTCCGACCAACAGTTCTGGCAACATTTTGCCGCTGGCCGATTTCGGCACAGTTGAGATGAGCAATCTGACGATCGGTGGAACTGGTCTCAGTTCAGCAACCTCGAACTCCGTGTCCATGGTCAACACAGCAGGAAATGTCATCGCTTATCCGCAAAACATCGACGCGACGAACCATTCATTGCAGATCACCTTTGGCTCGCCCCCGAACAACCCCCCACCCACCACGACCACCACCACAGCACCCACCACGACCACGACCACGGCACCCACCACCACCACGACCACGGCACCCACCACGACCACAACTACCACCACTACCACCACCACGGCACCACTACCGGTGAGGTGTACCCCAGCGAGCGGACACCCGGCAGGACAGGTGACCGCGATGGCCGCCATGCGGGCAGCAAACGGCTGCCCCGGCTACTGGATCGTGAACACCGGGGGCAACGTCTATGCATTCGGCGATGCCTCCTACCTTGGTGGCCTCAATGGCAGTGTGGCCTCTCCGGTGATCGACGTCATTGCCACCCCGGACGGAAACGGGTATTGGCTGATCACGGCGAACGGCACGGTCCGGGCCTTCGGCGACGCCGGGTGGTTTGGAGACATGAGCGGCCATCAGCTCAACGGGCAGATCATCGCCATGGCCACCACCCCTGATGGTGGCGGCTACTGGCTGGTCGGAAGTGACGGCGGCATCTTCAGCTTCGGCGACGCCCGGTTCTACGGATCGACCGGCGCCATGCGCCTCAACCGACCCGTCGTGGGTGTGGCCTCCACCCCTGACGGCAAGGGGTACTGGCTGGTTGCCAGTGACGGTGGGATCTTCAGCTTCGGCGACGCACCATTCCTCGGCTCCATGGGTGCCGCCCCTCTCAACAAGCCGGTGGTGGGAATGACCGCCGACCCCGCCGGTCGCGGGTACCGCATGGTCGCTGCCGATGGCGGCATCTTCAGCTTTGGAGCACCGTTCTACGGAAGCCTGGGCGCCAACCCTCCGAGTGCACCGATCATCGGCATGGCCCCCTCCACCGACGGTAACGGCTATTACATGCTCACTTCGCCAGGCAGCGTCTACAACTTCGGCGATGCCCCCTACCTTGGAGGCGCATCGTGACGCTCTCCGGCGATCAGCTGATTCCGTCCAGGGGGTCGGGCCAGCGACCCACACTTCTCGCAGATGAAGGTCAGCCAACCCTCACATAGTCCGGG
>PKXA01000103.1:0-25017 GCA_003133325.1 Acidimicrobiaceae bacterium
CACGACGCGGCTCTGGACCTCGATGATGAACAAGACGTCGTAGCGATGAAGTGGGACGGGATCGACATGGAAGAAATCGGTGGCCACAATGCCTTTCGCCTGGGTAGAGAGGAACTGGGACCAGGTCGGGCCCATTCGGCGAGGGGTTGGTGGGAGGCCGTGGCGTCGCAGGACCGAAGCGACACTCGTCTTCGACACGGTGACGCCGATCTTCTTAAGCTCACCGACGATGCGGAGATATCCCCACCGGGGATTCTCCCGTGCCAGGCGGCAGATCAGGTTGACCGTCTCTTCGGGAAGGGAAGGACGTCCTGGTCCGCGATGCGGGTAGGTCCAGCGCTTCTTGACCAGCGAGCGGTGCCAACCGAGGATCGTCTGGGGCGTGACGAGGAATGAGCGCCAACACTCTCGAGGCACAAGACAAGCGAAGAGCGCCACGAATGCACGATCGGACCAGGTGAAACGAGGACAGTCGACCTGGCGGCGGAGTACGGCCAGCTGATGGCGGAGTACCAGGATCTCCGCGTCCTTGGCCGCGGCATCTAACCGGTGGACACGAACCGCCTCGAAGACGCGCCGGACGAGACGGTAGAGGAAGGACAGGGCCATGGAGGGTGAGCTTCGCTGAGCGGGTTTCGGCTGGTCAAGCCGGGTTGAAGAGTTTCTGGACCCTTCAGGCTCTGCGATTGCCCCTCGAAGGACAACACCATGGCGTTGCGTGGTGGGTTCATATCGAGGCCCACCGCGTCGATCATGTTCGCTCTCGAAGTTCGGGTCATTCGAGACCTTGTACGTCTAGACCAGGTGGGGCTTCAATCCCCGGGCCTTCGATTCCCTCTGAACCGTGGTCCGAGAGAGCCCGCTGTCTTCCGCCATCGTGCGGTTGGACCAGTGGATGGCATCCGGAGGCGTCCGGGGGTGGCAACGGAGCAGAGCCCGTACGCAGTCGGAAGGGACAGGAGGCCGCCCGCCGGTGCGGGTTTGCCGTCCAACCGGGACGTTTGGCCCTACCAGGCACGCAGCGACGGCAGCACGATGGAAGCAACGCGGGATCAGCCGATCCCATCGAGCAACCGAGGGGTGGGTGATGACGGCCCGACTGGCGATCAATGGCTTCGGGCGGACGGGGCGATCGTTCCTGCGAGCGGCGCTGACCTCCTCCTACCAGTTCGAGATCGTGGCCGTCAACGACCTCGGCAACCCAGAAGCGCTGGCCCGGCTGCTCGCCCGGGACTCAGTTCACGGCCGCTATCCCGAACCGGTCCACGTCGACGGCGACACCATGGTCGTTGGGCCACACCGGATTCGGATGCTCGCCGAGGCCGACGCTGCTTTGCTCCCGTGGAGCGAGTTCGGCGTCGACGTCGTCATCGAGTCGACCGGCAAGTACACCAGTCGGGACAAGGCCCAGGCCCATCTCGCGGCCGGAGCCTCCCGCGTGGTGATCTCGGCTCCATCGCAGGATGCCGACGCCACCTTGGTGGTCGGTGTGAACGAGGAGGAGTTCGATCCGGCCCACCACTTCATCATCTCGAATGCGTCGTGCACCACCAACTGCCTGGCCGTCCTGGCCAAGGTGCTCGACGACGCGTTCGGGATCGACGACGGGTTCATGACCACGGTGCACGCCTACACGGACGACCAGAGCTTGGTCGATGCGCTCCACAAGGACCCCCGGCGGTCACGGGGAGCGGCGATCAACATCGTGCCGACGACGACCGGCGCAGCCCGGGCCACCGGACTCGTGCTCCCCAGTGTGCAAGGGGTCCTCGACGGCCTCGCCCTGCGCGTGCCGGTGCCCGACGGGTCGATCACCGATCTCGTCGCCAACGTGCGTGCCACTCCGAGCGTGGGCGAAATCAGGGATGCCTACCGTGCCGCCGCCGGTTCGGGACGCCTCGCTGGACTGCTCGAGTACTCGGAGGAGCCCCTGGTCTCCTCCGACATCATCGGGTCGCCAGCGTCGTGCGTCTTCGACTCGGAGCTGACCATGGCCCACGGGCACCTCGTGAAGGTGCTCGGCTGGTATGACAACGAGTGGGGCTACTCAAGCCGGCTCGCCGACCTCGCCGCCATCGTCGGCGCCGCCCCCGGCAGCTGACGGGAGCGGGCGTCACCATGTTCCAGGTTCGTATCCATGGGCGCGGCGGCCAGGGCGTGGTGAGCGCCGCAGAGATCCTCTCCGTGGCCGCGTTCGCCGAGGGACGTCACGCGCAGGCCTTCCCGAGCTTCGGATCCGAGCGCATGGGCGCGCCGGTCGTGTCCTTCTGCCGCATGGACGATCGCCCGATCCGCACGCGAGAGCCCGTGATGGAGGCCGATGCCATCATCGTCCAGGACGTTACGCTGATCCACCAGGTCGATCTCTTCGCCGGACTCTCGCCGGAAGGCTATTTGCTGGTCAACACCTCCCGCAGCTTCGACGAGCTCGGGCTCGGCGAGTTCTTCGGCGAGTTCCACCGTGATCGACTGGTCACCTGCCCGGCGACCGAGTTCGCCCTCGAGGAGCTCGGTCGCCCCCTGCCGAACGCGGCGCTGCTCGGCGGGTTCGCGGCACTGACCCGTGAGATCACACTCGACGCCATCGATACGGCGGTCCGCGAACGCTTCGCGGGCGCAGTCGGTGAGCGCAACGCCGCCGCCGCCACGGCTGCCTATCGATTCGTCACACTTGCAGAAGAGGAGTTGGTCCGTGCTGCGACAAATTGAGGGCTCCCGTGCCGTCGCCGAGACGGTAGCGCGTTGCCGGCCCGAGGTCGTCTGCGCGTACCCCATCTCGCCCCAGACGCACATCATCGAGGCGATCGGTGCGATGGTGAAGGCCGGCACTCTCTCGCCGTGTGAGTTCATCAACGTCGAGTCCGAGTTCGCGGCAATGTCCGTCTCGATCGGTGCTTCGGCGGCAGGTGCACGCGCCTTCACCGCCACCGCCAGCCAAGGGCTGCTCTTCATGATCGAGGCGGTCTACAACGCAGCGGGGCTCGGCCTTCCCATCGTCATGACGCTGGCGAACCGGGCGATCGGGGCCCCGATCAACATCTGGAACGACCACAGCGACGCCATGGCCGTCCGGGACTCGGGATGGATCCAGCTCTTCGCCGAGACGAACCAGGAGGCCGCGGATCTCCACGTCCAGGCCTTCCGCCTGGCCGAGGAGCTCTCGGTCCCGGTCATGGTGTGCATGGACGGCTTCATCCTCACCCATGCGGTCGAAGGCGTCGATGTGCCAGAGCAGTCCGACGTCGACGCCTTCCTTCCTCCCTACGAGCCCCGACAGGTGCTCGATCCCGACGATCCGGTCTCGATCGGTGCGATGGTCGGCCCCGAGGCGTTCGAGGAGGTCCGCTACCTAGCCCACCTGCGCCACCTCGACGCGCTGGAGCGGATCCCCTCCCTCGCTGCGGCGTTCGCCGAAGCATTCGGTCGCCAGAGCGGCGGTCTGGTCCGTCCCTACCGGACCGAGGACGCGGAGACCATCGTGGTCGCGCTCGGATCGGTGCTCGGGACCATCAAGGACGCGGTCGACGGACGCCGAGATGCCGGTGAACGGGTGGGCGTTGTCGGGATCACCTCATTCCGACCGTTTCCCCTTGACGCGGTGCGGGACGCGCTCTCCGGTGCCCGCCGGGTCGTCGTCGTGGAGAAGGCATTCAGCGTCGGCTTCGGCGGCGTGCTCTCGACCGATGTCGCCATGGCGACGCATGACGCGGGCTGCTCGCTGCGAACGGTCGTGGCCGGGCTCGGCGGGCGTGCCATCACCCGCCGCTCGCTCGAGGAGATGCTCGCCGCCGCGTCCCGGGACGAGCTCGACTCCGTCACCTTCCTCGATCTCGACCACGGGATTATCGAGCGTGAGCGCGCCCGGATGGGCGCGACGCGAAGGTCTGGCCCATCGGCGGAGAATGTCCTACGTGACCTCGGGACCGTCGCGTCCTGGATCGGCTGAGGAGGAATCGTGACCACGCAGCCCGTCCGCTTCTACCAGGTCGGGAGCTTTGCCGTCGGCAACCGCCTCCTTCCTGACGACGACCGGACCGTCCAGTCCGACCAGAACCGGACCAATTCGCTCGACTCGGGGCATCGCGCCTGTCAGGGATGCGGCGAGGCCCTCGGCGCCCGCTATGCCCTCGACGCCGCGATGCGCGCCACCGGGGGTCGCCTCGTGGCGGTGAACGCCACCGGGTGTCTCGAAGTCTTCTCCACCCCCTACCCGGAGACCTCGTGGCGCATCCCATGGCTCCACTCGCTGTTCGGGAACGCGCCGGCTGTCGCCACCGGGGTCGCCGCGGCGATGAAGGTGAAGGGAAAGGGCGACGTGCGCGTCGTCGCTCAGGCCGGGGACGGCGGGACGGTCGACATCGGCTTCGGATGCCTGTCGGGGATGTTCGAGCGCAACGACGATGTGCTCTTCATCTGCTACGACAACCAGGCGTACATGAACACGGGTGTGCAGCGCTCCGGCGCGACACCACCGGCGGCGCGTACGGCGACGACCGAAGCGGTCGGCCCGGAGCCGGGCAACGTCTTCGGACAGGGGAAGGACCTCCCCCGCCTGGCGATGGCACACGACATCCGGTACGTGGCGACCGCCACGGTAGCCGACCTCCACGACCTCGAGGAGAAGGTCGAGCGCGCCATGCAACTCCACGGCGCCCGCTACCTCCACATCCTGGTGCCCTGCCCCCTCGGGTGGGGCTCGGCCCCGAACGACACGATCCTCGTGGCCCGGCTCGCGAAGGAGACCGGGCTCTTCCCGGTCTTCGAGGCCGAGTACGGCAAGGTCACCGCCGTGTCGCCGATCCGCCATCGGACGCCCGTCGAGGACTACCTGTCGATCCAGCGCCGCTACGCCCACCTCTTCGGTGAGCACTCTCGCACCGACATCATCGCCCGTATCCAGGCGATCGCCGATCAGAACATCGCCACCTACGGCCTCATCGACGACGAAGCCGACAGCCGAGGTCAGAAGGAGGTGACCGCGTAATGGAGCTTCCGTTCGCAATCACACTGGACGTCGGCTCGAGCCACGCCAACCGGACCGGTTCGTGGCGTGTCGAACGACCGATCTACGTCGACCGGCTCCCGCCATGCAACGACGCCTGCCCGGCGGGCGAGAACATCCAGCGCTGGCTCTACCAAGCCGAGCCAGGTGACTACGAGATGGCTTGGCGTCAACTCGTCGAGGACAACCCGTTCCCCGCGGTCATGGGTCGCATCTGCTACCACCTGTGCGAGACGGCGTGCAATCGCGCCCAGCTCGACGAGGCGGTCGGGATCAACGCCGTCGAGCGGTTCCTCGGTGACCTGGCGATCGAACGCGGGTGGTCGCTGCCGCCGGCGGGGGCCGAAAGCGGGAAGCGGGTCCTCGTCGTCGGGGCCGGCCCCGCCGGGCTGAGCGCCACCTACCACTTGCGCCGTCTCGGCCATCAGGTACGCCTGGTCGACTCGGCGCCGAAGCTCGGCGGCATGATGCGCTTCGGCATCCCCGCCTACCGGCTACCTCGCGCAGTCCTCGATGCCGAGATCACACGCATCGTGGCGCTCGGGGTCGACGTCGAGCTGGGCCACACCGTCCAGGACATCGAAGTTGAGCGCAACGACGGCGGCTTCGACGCCGTCTTCCTGGCTGTCGGCGCCCAGCTCGGCCGACGCGTGGAGATCCCGGCCGGCGACTCGTCCCGCGTCCTCGACGCGGTCTCGCTCCTCCACCGGGTTGCCGAAGATGATCCGCCGTTGCTCGGTCGCCGGGTCGTCGTCTACGGCGGAGGGGACACCGCCCTCGACGCAGCCCGGACGGCGCGCCGTCTCGGCGCAACCGACGCCGTCGTCGTTTACCGCCGCAACCGCGAGCGCATGCCTGCCCATGGGGACCAGCTCGAGGAGGCACTCGTCGAGGGCGTGACGGTGCGCTGGCTCTCAACGCTGAGCCGCTTCGACGGCGACCGACTCGTGCTGGAGAAGATGCGCCTCAACGATGAGGGGTTCCCCGAGCCGACCGGTGAGATCGAAGAGCTCGACGCTGACTCCCTTGTGCTCGCTGTCGGTCAGGACACCGATCTGTCGCTCCTCGACCACGCACCCGACGTTGCGGTCGATGACGGCGTCGTCGAAGTACTCCCGACGATGATGACGGGCGAGAGCGGCGTCTTCGCCGGCGGCGACTCGGTGCCGTCGGAGCGGACGGCCACGGTGGCGATCGGGCACGGGAAGCGTGCTGCGCGCGGCATCGACGCGTTCGTGTCCGGCCGTGCGGCAGTCAATGCTGACCGGCACGAACTCGCCACGTTCGACCGTGTGAACACCTGGTATTACTCGGACGCCCAGCGAACCAGGCGTCCCGAGCTCGAGCGGGCCCGGCGGCAGAGCACCTTCGATGAGGTCGTCGGGGGCCTGACCGAGGAAAACGCGCTCTTCGAGGCTCGTCGCTGCCTCTCGTGCGGCAACTGCTTCGAGTGCGACAACTGCTTCGGCGTCTGCCCCGACAACGCGGTCATCAAGCTTGGTCCGTCGCTGCGCTACGAGTTCGACTACGACTTCTGCAAGGGCTGTGGCATCTGCGTGCAAGAGTGCCCCTGCGGTGCCATCGACATGGTCCCGGAGCGAATCTGACCTAGCCGCGCACGAGGGGCGGTGGTCGACGAGTCCGCCGAAGCGGTAGCGGCCGAGGCCCGGCCGAGCGATCTCAGATGATGCACGAAGTCAACGCCTCGGCTGCCTCGGGCTCGTACCAGTGAGTGAAGGGCACGGAACAGCGGCCCCGGATCAGCGTGCCGTGGGGTGAGGCGAGCCTTGCAGTCGATATCGATCGCCCCGGCCGAGCTGACGAGGACGGCCACCAGGGCTCGTTCACCTCCATGCTGTTCGGGTACGACCGAGAGGCCCATGCCGTCCTGACCTGCACATCGGCGGCCTCCAGCCCGATCCGTGCCGCCATCTGGGGGCCAAGAGGGTCTTCCCCGCCACGCACTGGCGTTCAGCCAACACGAAGGCCCCATAAAGCCCTTTGGCATCAGCACCGGACAGACAACCAGGCTCAAGCTCTGCCACCAGGGCAGCAAGCACCGAGGTGGCGGCTTCCAGGCAAGCACCAAGGCCGCTACCGGCTCCACTGCCGCTACCGGCTCCACTGCCGGCACCGGCTCCACTGCCGGCCACACCCCCTTCGAGCACATCGGTCGAACTCATGACTGGTGGACTTGCAGGCCAGTGGGTGTATTGCCCGATCAGGACGAGGCGACTCCGAGACCGGCGGCGTCCACGACCATGCGGCTGAAGGGTCGAGCCAGGGTTCGAAGCTCGGCGCAACCGTCATCACCCAACGCCTCATAGGGAAATACTGCCAGCCGGTCAGTCTCGTCCTCCACCCGTTGGCGGAGGGTCTGTCCGGCCGGGCTCAGGGACAGGGTGCCGTCTCCGTCGGCCGGATCATTGAGCCAACCCCGTGCCCGTACCCGCTCGACCCCGGCATCCCACTCCACCTCGGACCAACCGCGTGAACTCTTGAGAAACGCAATCGGTACTTCACCCGATGCCACATGGATGACGAGTGCTTCGACCGGCCCGATTTCTGCCAACAGCAACGCCGAGACGTGCCCGTCACCCCTGAATTCCCGCAGGCAACTCTGTGCGTGCCACAGCACCAGGTGTGGGGGATCGGGCCATGGCAGTCCGGCATGACCGGCGAACAGTGGGCGCCCGCAGACCATTTCGGCGGCTCTCTCTGCCGCGGTGCGAGTGAGTTCCGTGGCTCGGATGACTTCGGGAGAATCAACTGCGTCCCCCAACATGCGACGCAGGGCGGCATCGGCGGCTCGAAGACGAGCATCGAGGATGGCAGCCGGAGCCGCGATTTCCCACACTGACGGGATCGCCGTCTTCACCAGCCGGGGGTGGAAGTTATAGAAGGTGGCGATCACCACTTCGGCGTTGACGGGACCCATGGGAGCCGAACGTGATGCGAAGTAGCCGGCCGTTGGTGGGATACCGAGAGCTGCATAGAACTCATTTGCCTCGGGCGCAAAGTAGATCATCCCGTGCAGCGGCTCCACCGTGCGCCAGGTCTTTCGGGCGGTGACCGGGGACACGGCTCCTGATGACGAAAGAGTGGATGGGAAGGACGCCATAGCCGAGAGTAAACCCAACTCGGTTATTGCGACCATCTGTCGGGCATCACCCGACCTCCCCGTGCAATGCTTCCACCATGAAGCTGCAGTTACGCTACGACGTCCACGGTTCGGCGGAGCGGTTCTGGGAGGTGTTCTTCGACCCCGAGGTGACCAGGCGGCTTCATCTCGAAGCCCTCAGGTCCACATCGGTCGAGATCGAAGATCAGACCGGGGATGTTGCCACCGGACTCGACCGGACCATCTGCTATGGCCAGAAACCCGACGCCCCCGGTCCCGTCAAGAAACTGTTCGGGTCAGAGGTCATCACTACCGAGCACGGCACCTTCGACCCGAAGACCGGCATCTGGTCCTTCACCCTGGCACCGGCGACGCTGGGGGAAAAGACCGAGATCCGCGGCTCCATTGAGATCAAGGAGATCGCTGCGACCGAGGGTGGGGCTGGTGCTGAAGCTGGGCCTGGGGTCCGAGACGCTGCCCGTACCGCCCGTACGGTGCGGATCCTCGGAGAAAATGCCGATCCCTCAGCTGGGGACGAAGCCGCCGCCGTCGACGCCGACACCGACCGCGACTCCACCGGGACCAGGTGTGAGCAGATCTTTTCGCTCGAGGCCAAGGTGAAGATCTTCGGGGCCGGGCCGGTGGTGGAGCGCTTCATCGAAAAGCAGGCCCGGGATACCCAGGACCGAGCTGCCGCCTTCTTCAATCGTGTCCTTGACGGTGACGGGTGATCCTCCGGAGTGACCCTTGAGTTGACCCCGTATAGTGCGAGCAGGGCACGGATGCTCGTTCGCACCGGACGGACAGGCGAGCCGGGGCATGATTCTGCTCCGGGCCCTGGCGCAGTTGGGGTCGAAGTCGGAAACGGAGTTGTCGATGTTGAACGGTGTCCCGGGGATGATCGGCGAGACGGCGGTGGTGACCAAGCCGGTCAGCGTCCGGCATCACCCGGGTGCTGTCAGAACCCGTGGCGAGGAGTGGTATGCGGTATCCCTCTTCCCTGGCACCACCATCGACGTGGGTGCCACCGTGGTGGTGGCGGACGTCGATCGGGGTGTGCTGGTGGTGTTCCCGACCGATGAGACATAGTCCGGTGATGGGTGTGACATCCGTCGGACTGCAACACTGGACAGAAGAAAGGTAGGCAACATGCTCATCGCTTCGAATGGAGCGGCCGCCGCCGCCGCCATAGCAGTGGTAGGTGGCGTCGTCGTCGTGGTGCTCGTCACCATGTTTCTGAAGTCGTCGCTGAAGGTTGTACAGCAGGGGAGTTTGGGCGTGGTCAAACGGTTCGGACAGTTCCGGACCGTTCAGCAGCCCGGGTTGCACCTGTTGGTGCCTCTGGCCGATCGTATGGACAAGGTCGACATCCGCGAGTTCCCCCACACCGGCGATCAACAGTCGGTGATCACTCAGGACAACGTCTCCCTGCAGGTCAGCGCGACCATCTTCTGCCAGGTCACCGATGTCAAACTGGCGTTGTTCGAGATCAACGACTTCAGCCTGGCCATCGACCAGATGTCCCGGACCGCCCTGCGGGCCGTGTTCGGCGAGCTCACCCTCGACCAGTCTCTGTCCCAGCGCGAGAACATCAACACCAAAATGCAGGAGCACATGGCTGAGGCCACTCTCAAGTGGGGTGTGCGCCTCAACCGGATCGAGATCCTCGACATCACCCCGCCGGTGAACGTGCTCAACGCCATGTCGGAACAGAAGGAAGCCGAGCAGCACAAGCGGGCGGCCATCCTGAAGTCCGAAGGCGATCAGCAGTCAGCCATCAACAGTGCACAGGGCCGCAAACAGGCGGCTGTGCTCGAAGCTGAAGGCCAGAAGCAAGCTGCCATTCTGTCGGCGGAAGGGCAGAAGCAGGTGCTCGAGCTTCGGGCCGATGGTGAAAAGCGCGCCACACAACTCCGCGGCGAAGGCGAGGCGGCCGCGCTCAGTGCCATCGACGGGGCCACAATCAGGCCGAACACCCTGGCGGTCATGCAACTGCGTGCCCTCGAAGGGGTGGCGTCGTCGAAGAATGCCAAAGTCGTGGTGCCTTACGAGGCGGCCGGCTTGGTGGGTGCCGCTCAGGTGCTGGTCGATGCGCTGAAAGATGCAGGTACCTCGGACGGGCCGGACACTGCCGGCGGGCGCCACGAAGTGACGGACGCCAGCCCGCCGCCTCCCGGCTACCCGGGCAACTAAGCGCCGGATCCGGCTGCACCACCCGCACCGCCGCCCGCGGCTTCGCCCGCCGGCTACTTCATCTCCACTTGATCGAGGTACTTGTCATCCCAGTGGGTGAAGACCTCCTCGGGCAGCTTCAGGCAGTGGGTCGGCTCCAGCGCATTGACAAACGATCGGTCGTGGCTCACCACCACAATGGTGCCCGCCCACCGGCTCAACATGGTGCCCACCGCTTCGATCGATGACGGGTCGAGGTTGTTGGTGGGCTCGTCGAGCAACAGCACATTGGCTTGTCCGGCTGCCAACATGGCCAGACCGAGCTTGGCCCGCTCTCCACCCGAAAGAGTCCCGGGCATCTGGTGGGCGGCCTTCCCGGGAATTCCGAACGTTCCGAGCAACGAGCGACGCTCCGTCTCGGAGACGAGGATGGTGTCGTCGATATTGTCGAGGACCGACACTTCGAGGTTGACCTGCTCGTGCTCCTGGGCAAAATAGCCGATCGACACGTTGACCCCGATCTCGACTTCACCCTGGGTCGGTGTCTGCACACCAGCCAGGCACCGCAACAGGCTCGACTTCCCGGCGCCGTTGCGGCCGATGATGACGACCCGGTCCCCGCGTCGGGTATGGAAGTTGACATCTTTGAGCACCGTGGACGTTCCGTAGCGGACCTTCACCCCGGTGGCCCGGAGCGGTACCTCCGCCGATCGCTGCGGGGTGGGCAGGCGGAATACTGACTTCTTGTCGCGTGCGTGGACCTCGGTCCTCGACGACTCGAGGCGTTCGACCCGCTTGTCGATCGACTTGGCGATGCGGGCCCGACGGTTGGTGCTGCCCCGCATGGAGTCGGCCACCGTCGAGAGACGCTTGATCTCCCTGCCTTCGAGTTGGGCTGACCGCTCGCGCTGGCTCTGGTCGGCTTCGAGCTGCACCATGTAGGAGGAGTAGGTGCCTTTGAACTCGTGGAGACGTCCACCCGAGAGGTGGAGCACCTTGTTGATGGACCGGTCGAGCAGCTTCAGGTCGTGCGACACCACCAGAATGGCTCCGGGAAATGCCTCGAGCTCTTCCATCAGCCATTGTTTGGCCGGAAGGTCGAGGTGGTTGGTGGGCTCATCGAGGATCATTGTGTCCGGACCCTGGAAGAGAATGCGGATCAGGTCGACCCGACGACGCTGTCCGCCCGAGAGGCTGTCGATGTCCTCGAGCAGGAGATCGGGGCGCAGTCCAAGGCCATCGGCCAGTCTGGCCATGATGGCCTCCGCCTCATAGCCACCATTCTCGCGGAACTGTTCCTCGAGGTCGGAGAACAGTTCGATGTTCTCCGAGCTGGGATCCTTGGCCATCTGGTCGCGGGCCTTGTTGAGGGCGTCGTCGAGGACATCGAGCCCCCGGCCCGACAACACGTGGGAGAAGCCGTTGGGGTCAAGTCCCAGACCGCCGGCAACGGGCGCCTGAGGCAGAAAGCTATAGGTGCCGCGAATGCGGGCGTTGCCGGTATGTCGCACGGTCTTCCCCGGTTCGTTGACGATGACCGAGATGAGGGTGGATTTTCCGGTGCCGTTGCGTCCGACCAGGCCGACCTTCTCACCCGCCCCCACCACAAACGAGGCGTCATGGAGCAGGTTGCGGTCACCGATTTCGATAGTGAGGGAGGAGCCGACGATCATGAGGGAACTCGGGTGAGAGTGTCGGACGCAGATTCTCCGCGGCGACGGGCTGGCTTCGATGATGCCCAGCGTGATCAACCCGGCGCCCATTCTCTCACACCCGTCGGCTGTGTCCGCTACGCCGGGGGTCTCAGCCCCCTGAGACCAGCTCTTCGGCTCCCTCGGGAGGAGTCGGGTCGTCGATGGTCTCGAGCCAGCCGGCAGGAAGGTGGACCGGTCTTGGGCCATTGGTGTGCCCCCGGGCCATCCGTGACGCTCCGGGGGGAAAGGGCACAGCTCCGTCCAACCGCTCGAGAATTCTGGCCAGATGGTCGGGCGAGGCAATGGTGGCCATGGACCGACGGACTTCGGGCCCGACGGGAAAGCCGGTGAGGTACCAGCTGGTGTGCTTACGGAATTGGCGGATCCCGTGCTCATCCCCGAAGGCCTCCCGGAGGAACGAGGCGTGTGTGTGCATGATCCGGGCCACTTCGCCGAGATCAGGCGGGTCGGCCAGGGGGCGACCGGCGAAGGCATCGGCCAGGTCCCGAAACAGCCAAGGGCGGCCCAGGCACCCCCGCCCCACCACCACCCCGTCGCACCCGGTGGCGGCCACCATGGCCAGGGCGTCGGATGCCTCCCAGATGTCGCCGTTGCCGAGCACCGGGATGGTGGTGACCGCCTCCTTCAACGCGGCGATGGCCTGCCAATCGGCGTTCCCCGAGTAGAGCTGCTCGGCGGTACGGGCATGAAGCGCCACTGCCACTGCTCCCTCCCCTTCGGCGATCCGCCCGGTCTCGAGATACGTGGTGTGGGTGTCATCCACACCGATCCGGAACTTGGTGGTGACAGGCACCGAGCCGGCCCCCTTCACGGTGGCGGCAATGATGTGACGGAGCAGGGTCCGATGCACGGGGAGGGCGGCACCCCCCCCTCGGCGGGTGACCTTGGCGGCGGGACACCCGAAGTTCAGATCGATGTGGTCCACGCCGATGTCGTCCACCAGACGCCGGACCGCCTCTTTTATCACCCCGGGGTCGACGCCGTAGAGCTGCACGCTGCGCACCGGCTCGTCGTCGCCGAAGGTCACCATGCCCATGGTTTTGGCATTGCTCTCCACCAGGGCGCGGGCAGTGACCATCTCGCTCACGTAGAGACCGGCTCCATAGGTGCGACAGAGCCGGCGGAAAGCCACGTTGGTCACACCGGCCATCGGGGCCAATATCACCGGGGGATCAACGGCGATGGGGCCGAGCTTGAGCGGGGGCAGTGCCCTGGTCATGTTGCCCAGAGAGCGGTCATGGGGACGTCGAGGCGGGTCAGCATCGAGCGGAACAAGGGGAGGGACAACCCGATGACGTTGCTGGGATCGCCATCGATGCCGTCGATGAAGGGGGCCGACCTCCCGTCGAGGGTAAATGCACCAGCAACCTCCACCGCTTCTCCGGTAGTGACGTACGCCTCCAGTTCGTCGTCGGTGATGGTGCCGAATCGCACGGTGGTCCTGGCCACATCGACTACCCGTGCGCCTGTCCGCTCGTCGATCATACAGTGCCCGGTGTAGAGGGTTCCTTGGTGCCCCGACATGGCCCGCAGCCATCCCAACGCCTCGGCCTCCGTGGTGGGCTTTCCGAACCGGTGCCCGCCGAACTCGAGGATCGAATCGCACCCGATGACGATGGCGTCTCCGTCGGGATCAGCCACGGCCGACGCCTTGCGCTCGGCCAGGGCCCGGGTCACTCCTGGTGTGTCGTCGGCCACCACATCATCCTCGCTGACGCCGCTCACCACCACCTTGGGGTCGAACCCGGCTTCTCTGAGTAGGCGCAGGCGTGCCGGTGACCCCGAAGCGAGGATGAGGGTGCGGTCCGGCATCCATACAGCGTAGGGGTAGCCACCGCCCCAGATAGCGGCGAGCACTCGTTGGAGGCACCCAGGTCAGATTGTGGGCATGGTCGGCACTCCGCCCCGGTGATCCGCCACCGGATCGGACCTCGACCGATAACAGATTCGTGGCTACGGGCGCGCCGGCACGGGGTGTTGACCATCCCCGCTCCTGTGCACACCGACGACGGGGTGAGGCGGTGATTTGCCGACATCGTCATCCCTCAACGGGATGTGCTGGTGGCCGTCAACCCCGACAGGTCCCTGGTCGGCATGCGCGAAGGGGGACGACGGTGCCGGCCGATCGTGGGCGCCGTACCCGGTCCCTCCAAATGCGCGATCCTGGGAGCATGCCCGAATCAGGAACCACGCTCTCCCCCCGGTTATCCGATCCTCAACTCGACGGCGATCACGAGCGCATGTCCCACATAGTGTTGGAAGGGTTCAAGCCCGAGGAGGGAGACTTCGTCTCGGCCGGTCCTTCGGTGGTGGAGGGAATGGTGAACGGCACCGCAGTGCGGGCACTGTGCGGAAAGATCTGGGTGCCGGGGCGCGATCCCAAGCGCTATGGGATCTGTCCCACCTGCAAGGAGATCGCGGAGGGAAAAGGTTGGAAGGTCCCTGGCGGTTGAGTTCACCAAGTCACTGATCAGCCGAAACGGGGTAGCGCCTGAGCTCCTCTTACCCCGGCATCCTGTGGGGGCCCGGCCAGGGATACCTGCGGGTGACCTCGGCTTCGGTAACGGGACCGGTGAAGACGGCTTGCTCAAGGAGCCAACGGAAGACATGCCCCCTCTCCGTGAGGTGGGTCGGTTGAACCGGAGAGAGGACTTCCAAGTATGCCTGGAGGTGGAACGGATCGACCGAGCCCCGGCGGGTACCGAAGATCCACCCCGTGAGCAGGCTCGCCACCCGGTGAACGCTCGGCATGACGACGTGGGCGAGATCGGGGGCGAGATCGCCTTGTGGGCGTAGCCACGCCCGGACGGGCCGTTTGTAGCCGCCCCAGCCATCGGTGAGCACGACGGAGCCCGGAACGACCGTCCCGTCGACCTTCACCTCGCCGGCAAGGTGAGCCCGGTCCGCCCGGACCATTGTCACCCGGTAGCGGTGCAGTTCGGCCAAGCGAGCTGGTGACTCATTCCGAGGGTCTCAGCGAGGGTCCCGGACGACATGCCGTTCTCCCCAGTGGTCACGTGCCTTGCCGCGTCGAACCAGGTACTGAGCGGCGTTCGGGTCTTCTCGAAGACCGTGCCTGCTGCACACGCAACGGCGGGGATTGTCGTTCCGGGTGGAGGCCCGGTCCGAGATGTCGCGTTCGAGCGGGCCGAGCAGCGGGACCCGTCCTCCGAGGATGTGCGCATTGGGTTCGCCTAAGGTTTGGCCGCCCAGGCGGATGACCGGGGAAGTGAGGATACGGGGTGTTCAACCGGGTTGCCATCGTCAATCGCGGCGAAGCCGCGATGCGGCTCATACGGGCCGCTCGCGAGGTCGGACTCGAACAGGGGTCGCCACTGACGACCATCGCCATGTACACCGACGCCGAGCGTAACTCCATGTTCGTCCGTGAGGCCGACGAGGCGGTGCGCATCCACAGCGAGGAAAGGATCGCCTACCTCGACCACGGCGTCCTCGAGCGGGCCCTGCGCGACAGTGCCGCGGAGGCGGTGTGGGTCGGCTGGGGGTTCGTGTCGGAGGACCCCGAGTTCGCCGACCTGGTAGAGCACATGGGCCTCACCTTCATCGGCCCGAGCGGAGAAGTGATGCGCAGGCTCGGCGACAAGATCGGCGCCAAGCGCCTGGCCGAGGAGGTCGGTGTACCCGTCGCCTCGTGGAGCGATGGCCCGGTCACCAGCCCCGAGGAGGCCCACCGCCACGCCGAGGCCATCGGATATCCCCTGATGGTCAAGGCCGCGGCGGGCGGGGGTGGGCGGGGCATCCGTCGGGTCGAGGACGTCAGTGGGCTGGATACGGCCTTCGAGAGCGCCCGTCGAGAGGCAGCCAGCACCTTCGGCGACGACACCCTCTTCATGGAGCGGGTCATCACGGGGGGTCGCCACGTTGAGGTGCAGGTCGTCGCCGACGGACAGGGCGGAGTGTGGGCCCTCGGGGTGCGAGATTGCTCCATCCAGCGCCGGAACCAGAAAGTGATCGAGGAGTCGGCGTCCACCGTCCTCGACGCCAGCGCCGAGCAGCGAGCAAAAGCGGCGGCGGTCGCACTGGCCGAGGTCACTGGCTACCGGGGTGCGGCGACCGTCGAGTTCCTCTATCAGCCCGACGAAGACCTCCTGGCGTTCCTCGAGGTCAACACCCGCCTCCAGGTCGAGCATCCCGTCACCGAGATCACGACAGGTGTCGACTTGGTCAAGCTCCAGCTCCATATTGCCGGCGGCGGTCGGCTTGAGGGCGATCCCCCGCCGCAGCGGGGCCACGCCATCGAGGTGCGACTCAACGCCGAGGATCCCGAGCGTGACTTCGCGCCGGCGCCAGGCACCGTCGAGCACCTGGCGTGGCCCTCGGGGCCGGGAGTGCGGGTCGAGACCGGCCTGGCCCAGGGCGACGTCATCCCGTCCGAGTACGACTCGATGATCGCCAAGATCATCGGGTACGGGCGCAACCGGTCCGAAGCGCGCGCGAGGGTCCTGCGCGCCCTGCGAGAGACGACGGTCGTCATCCGGGGCGGGATGACCAACAAGGCGTTCTTGGCCGGGCTCCTCGAGCATCCGGACGTGGCAACGGGCCGCTTCGATACCACCTGGCTGGACCGACTGATGAGCGAGGGCGACCACCATGCGCCGGAGCGGCGCGCGGTGGCCCTCATCTCCACCGCCATTGACGCCTACGACAGCAACCGCGAGGTCGAGCGGGGGCGTTTCTTCATTTCCGCGGTCAGGGGTCGGCCACAAACCGATATGGAACTCGGTCACCGGGTCGACCTGCGCCTCGGCGGAGCGTCCTACACCTTCGACGTGTACCAGATCGGGGCACGCCGGTACCGGTTACTGGTCGATCGCTGCCGGGTCGATGTCGACGTCGAGCGAGGCGGGCCGTTCGAACGGCGCCTGGTCGTAGCCGGTCTCCTGTTCCGGGTGGTGTCGAACAGCGAGGGTGCCGAGACGCAGGTCGAGGTCGACGGGTTGCCTCACCGGGTCTCCCAGGACGACGGTGGCCTGATCCGTGCCCCGTCGCCCGGTGTGCTGGTCCACATCGCCGTCTCCGACGGCGATGTGGTGGAGGCGGGCAGTCACCTAGCCACGCTCGAGAGCATGAAGATGGAGGTAGCCCTTCTGGCGCCGGTCGGCGGCCGGGTGCGCGAGGTGCTGGCGTTTATCGGAGCGCCGGTCGATGCGGGAAGCCCGTTGTTCCGTCTCGAAACAGAACCGGAGAGCGCTGTCCCCGCAGTTGGTGCCGACCGCGCCGACTTCTCAACCCTTGTGACGTCCGATTCCCACGACCCTCGCATCAGCGTCGCCCGAGAACTCGACGAGCTGCGGTCCCAGACTCTTGGTTACGACTACAGCGACGACGAGGCGCGCCGAACCGTCGGCGTCTACCAGCGAAATCGGTCGGAGCTGGCCCCGGGCGACTCCGATACCCTTCGGCACGAGTTGGCCGTGCTCGACGCCTTCGCCGATGTCGTTCTGCTAAGTCGGAACCGGCGCACCGGCGCGGACAATGTTGCCGATGACGTCCACAGTCCCCGTGAGTTCTTCCACGCATTTCTGCGGACCATGGATGCCACCCGAGCCGGTCTGCCGCCGAGCTTCGAGGAAAAGCTTTGCGCCGCGGTAGCGCAATACGAGGTGGACGGGCTCGAGCGCACGCCGGCGCTGGAGGAGGCGCTGCTATGGATGTTCCTCGCCCAACAGCGCAACGCCACGCTGCTGCCGGGAGTGCTGGCCATTCTCGGGTTCCACCTTGATCACCCCGACCTTCCCGAGGAGCTTCGCCAGGAACTGCTCGACACGCTCGACCGGGTGATCCTCGCCACCCAGCTCCGCCATCCCGTCGTCGGTGCGCTGGCCCGCAGCGTCCGGTTCCGTCTCTTTGACGAGCCGCTCATCCAGGTCGGGCGCGATGAGACGTTGGGGGTGATGCGCGAGCAGCTCTCGGTCTTGGCCGTCGCCCACGGCCCGGAGGAGCGGGCGGCGAGCATGGAGGTGCTCGTTTCCTGCCCGCTGCCGCTGATCCGCCTGATGGCAGGGCTGGGCGAGGAGCAAGATGCGGAACGACGAGAGTTGATCGAGGTGCAGACCCGCCGCTACTACCAGATACGGAACCTGGCTGACGTCCGTTGCTTCGATCGGGAGGGTCGTCGGATGGTCACCGGAACCTTCGAGGAGGTGGGCGGGCGCGCCGTTATCGTGGGATGCGAAGCGTCCACGCCAGGGCTGGCCGATCTCGCCGCCGTTCTCGCTGCGGTCGGAGGGGAAGTGGGCGCATCGACCACCGGGGTGGCCGACGTGTACGTGCAGAGTGCAGGCGGGGCCCCGCCCGTCGGCCAAGACCTAGGGACCCGCATCGCTGACGCCTTGGCCGCTGTGCCCCTCCCGGCCGGGCTGCGGCGCGTGACCGTGTCGGTCCCGACCACGACCATGCACGTGTCCCGCTACACCTTCGAGCGCCACGGCGCCGGCTTCGTCGAGAACCAGGTCCTGCGTGACCTGCACCCGATGATTGCCGAGCGGCTTCACCTGTGGCGGCTGTCCGAGTTCAACGTGCGACGGCTTCCGGCACCCGAAGACGTCTACCTCTTCGAGGCCACCAGCCGCACCAATGCCGATGATCGGCGCCTGTTGGCGCTCGCCGAGGTGCGTGACCTCACGCCGCTACGGGATGCCACAGGATCAGTTACGGCCGTCCCCGCCCTCGAGCAGGTGCTGGACAGCTGCGTGGACGGGATACGCAGGGCCATTGCGGACCTGGCCACGCCCGAGCCCCCACAGTGGAACCGGATCGTCCTTCAAGTGTGGCCGCCCATCGAGTTCGACCAGGACGAGTTGCTCTCGATCGTGCGGGCCCTCGCCCCCCGCACTGATGACGTCGGGCTCGAGCATGTGAGCGTCCAGGGCCAGATCCGAGGGCCTCAGGGGACCCGGGAAATGCGGCTGCAGATGACCCGCTCGGCGGGCTCCGGCCTGACCGTCGAGATGACCCCGCCGCCCGAGGCGCCACTGAAGCCCCGCGACGCGTACACCCAACTGGTGATGCGAGCCCGGCGGAGCGGCTCCGTGTACCCGTATGAGCTGATCCCGTTGCTCCTACGCCCCCCCCGTGGCCTCAACGCTCTCACTGGAGGACCGAACCCGGCTACAGCCGAGTTCCGCGAGTACGACCTCGGCGACGACGGGGAGGCTGGGGCCGTCGACCGGCCCTATGGGGAGAACAAGTCGGCCATTGTCTTCGGGACCGTCACCACTCCGACTGCCCGCTATCCCGAGGGGATGACCCGAGTGGTGATCCTCGGTGATCCCACCAAGGCCCTGGGCTCCGTCGCCGAACCCGAGTGCCGACGTATCGTGGCAGCCATCGACCTGGCCGAGTCACTTGGCGCACCGGTTGAATGGTTCGCCGTGTCCTCCGGGGCCAAGATCGCCATGGACAGCGGTACCGAGAACTTGGACTGGGTGGCGCGGGTGTTGCGACGCCTGATCGAGGTCACCCAAGCCGGTGCCGAGATCAACGTGGTGGTGACCGGTATCAACGTCGGCGCCCAGCCGTACTGGAACGCCGAGGCGACGATGCTGATGCACACCAAGGGCATCCTGGTCATGACGCCTGACAGCGCCATGGTCCTGACCGGCAAGCAAGCACTCGAATACTCAGGAGGTGTGGCCGCCGAGGACAACTTCGGCATCGGCGGCTACGACCGCATCATGGGCCCCAACGGCCAGGGCCAGTACTGGGCCCCGAATCTGGAGGGGGCGTGCCGGATCCTCATGGCTCACTACGACTTCGCCTATGTGGCTCCTGGCGAGCGGTTCGGGCGGCGGGTGCCCACCAATGATCCCGTCGAGCGCGATGTGCGGCGCAGCCCGCACCACTACGAGGGCACCGACTTCACCTCGATCGGTGAGATCTTCTCGCCCGAGACCAACGCCGAACGCAAGAAGGCATTCGACATTCGCAGCGTGATGAGGGCGGTCATCGACAGTGACTGCACCCCTCTCGAGCGGTGGGCCGGGATGGTCGACGCTGACACCTCGGTGATCTTCGACGCCTTCCTCGGCGGCTACGCCATAACCCTCATCGGAATCGAATCGCGCTCGGTGCCGCGCCTCGGCTTTCCGCCCCCTGACGGGCCCGAATCGTGGTCGGGAGGCACGCTCTTCCCCCTGTCCTCCAAGAAGGTAGCGCGCGCAATCAACGCGGCCAGCGGGAACCGACCGGTGGTGGTGCTGGCCAACCTTTCGGGTTTCGACGGGTCGCCCGAGTCCCTGCGCCGGCTGCAACTCGAATACGGAGCCGAGATCGGGCGAGCCATGGTCAACTTCGACGGGCCCATCGTGTTCTGCGTGATCTCCCGCTACCACGGTGGCGCGTTTGTGGTGTTCTCGAGTGTGCTCAACGACGGTCTCGAAGTAGTGGCCGTCGACGGGTCGTACGCATCGGTGATCGGTGGAGGGCCAGCCGCCGCAGTCGTCTTCGGCGGCGAAGTGAGGAAGCGGACAGAGGCGGACCCCCGCCTGGTCGACCTGCGGTCGCGGATCGAGCAAGCCGACGGGGGAGATGCAGCCCCGCTGCGGGCGGAGCTCGGACAACTGCGAGCCACGGTGCGGGCCGAGAAGCAGGCCGAGGTGGCCACCGAGTTCGACCGGATCCACACCATCGAGCGGGCCAAGGAGGTCGGCTCGGTCGATGCGATCATCCTACCGGGCGAGCTGCGGCCCTATCTTGTCAAGGCGGTGGAGCAAGGCAGGGAGCGTACCGAGCAGGCTTGGCGATGATGGGCCTCTCTTGCCGGGCGCCGACGGTCGGATGGGTACCCGCCTCGTTGGTGCGAGCCGAGCACCGATCGCATGTGTCGCCGGCCAAGATCGCGGAGACGTGGGGGGAGGGGATCTCCGGTGAGCAGATCGAGGCGCGACGTCAGCTTGAGGATCAGCTCGAGAAATGACGACCTGGGTCGGCCGTAATGTCCGTCATCGGAGGTAGATGGCTGATGAACCGAAGGACCGGGAAGCGCCGCAAACACGCAACCAAGCCATCGTTCAAGTCATCATTCATTCGTCAAGTGACACCCCACCACAAGATGTAGTGGTACGAGGAGCTGAGGAGCTACCCCGTTAGCTGAACTACTTGATCGTGCGACCGGTTATTTCACCATGATCACGGCACCGGGCCCGGTATCCGCCGGGAGTCACGGTGACAGCCAGACGGCGGCCACAGACCGAACAGAACCGGGGTGGGTCGAGGGTCCGCGCGCACCCACCACAGCCGGCTTCGGTTCGACCACAGCCGGTGCAGCACCGAGTGGGAGGTCGAGTGGCCCCGATCACAGTACGCCGGTGAGGGCTCCGACCGGCATGCGCAGATCGGAGAGCATCTGGAGATCCTCGTCGGCCGACCGGCCGAGCGTGGTCAGGTAGTTGCCCACGATGAGTGCGTTGATCCCCGAGGTCATCCCCATGGCCTGCAGCTCGCGCAAGGTCACTTCTCGGCCGCCGGCGTACCGCAGGATGACCCCGGGGAGCCCCAGTCGGAACATGGCGATCCACCGGATCGCCTCCCACGCCGGCACCGGCTGCTCATCCCCGAGAGGCGTGCCCGGGCGCGGGTTGAGGAAGTTGAGCGGCACCTCGGTCGGGTCGAGTTCCTGAAGCTGGCCGATCAGCTCCACCCGCTGGGCGTCGGTCTCGCCCATCCCGATGAGGGCACCACAGCACAACTCCATCCCGTGGTCCCGGACCAGGCGGCAGGTGTCCTCCCGCTCTTCCCAACTATGGGTGGTGACCACGTTGGGGAAGAAGGACCTGGATGTCTCGAGGTTGTGGTTGTAACGGTGGACACCGCCCTCGGCCAAACGCCGAGCCTGCTCGTCGGTGAGGAGGCCGGCGCTGACCGCCACGTTGAGGCCCGTCGTGTCGCGGACCAGGGGAACCAGCTCGAGAATGCGCTGGAGGGTTCGCTCATCGGGGCCACGGATGGCCAGCACAATGCAGAACTCGGACGCCCCCAGGGCCTTGGTCTCCTCAGCTGCGGCCAGGACCTCGCCGGCATCGAGGAAGGGGGTGGCCTTCACCGGTGTGTCGAACCTCGATGATTGGGAGCAGAAGTGGCAGTCCTCGGGGCACCCACCGGTCTTGGCTGACAGGATCCCCTCGATTTCGACCTCGGGACCGCACCAGGCGAGGCGTACCTGGTGGGCAAGGGCGGCCAGCGAGGTGACCCATTGGTCGGGTAGTTCGGCCAGGCCGGCCAGTTCCTCGGTGGTGAGGAGCCGCTTCTCGTCGAGCAGGGCGACTTCGGCAGCCGAAAGGCGGGCGCGGGCGTCGATTGACTCGATCTCGATGTGGTGCGGCGTGGCCTTGTCGGGGCCCCGGTTGGGCGCGGACAGTGTCACGGTGGTACGGATAGGGGTGGCAGTGGCTTCACCGGGCATGGGACAACGGTACTTGGCTCGGTAGGACTGCCGAAAAACGGCAGACTGCGGCACGGCAATCACGCGACGGATCGAAACGTTCTGGCTGGGCCAGACGGCAAGGAGACAGCTGTGGCATGGGATTTTTCCACCGAGCCGGAGTTCGAAGAGAAGCTGGCGTGGATGCGTGAGTTCGTGAGAGAGGAGATCTTCCCCTTCGAGACGCTCTCGCTGTCGCACGATGCCATGGTCGACGCGGTCAAACCGCTTCAGGACGAGGTGAAGAGACAGGGTCTGTGGGCGTCCCATCTGCCCCCCGAACTGGGCGGCGGGGGGTTCGGTCAGCTCCGGCTCGGTCTGATGCACGAGATCCTCGGCCAGACGGTCTACGGCCCCTGGGTGTTCGGGAACAACGCCCCCGACTCCGGCAATGCCGAGTTGCTGGCCGTCGGGATCGAGAATTCCGGACGGGAAGGCCACCGCAAGCAGTGGCTCGAGCCCCTACTGGCCGGGACCATGCGGAGCGCCTTCTCGATGACCGAGCCCGGAGCGGGCGCCGACCCCACCATGATCTCAACCACCGCCGTCCGGGACGGGGATGAGTGGGTGATCGACGGGCACAAGTGGTTCACCTCCAATGGGTCGGTGGCCGACTTTCTGATCGTGATGGCGGTGACCAATCCCGATGTCCACCCCTATGCCGGTTGCTCCATGATCGTGGTGCCGGCCGATGCTCCCGGTGTCGACATCGTGCGTGATGTCCCCACCATGGAAGACCCGGTGGAGCACTATGGAAAATTCGGTGGTCACGCCGAGATCATCTATCGCGAGGTGCGGGTCCCCTACGACAATCTGATCGGGAATGAGGGCGAAGGGTTCCTTCTTGCCCAAAATCGCCTCGGGCCCGGTCGGATCCATCACTGCATGCGGTGGCTGGGCCAGTCCAAGCGGGCGTTCGACATGCTGTGTGAACGAGCCGTATCCCGCACCACCCATAAGTCGACGCTGGCGGAAAAACAGACTGTCCAGAACTGGGTGGCCGACTCACTGGCGGAGATGACGGCAGCCCGGCTCATGACCCTGTACGCGGCGTGGAAGATGGACCGGGAGGGTGCCTCGGCGGCCCGGGTGGAGATCGCCATGATCAAGTACTACGGGGCCGGGGTGCTCTACAACGTGATCGACAGGTCGATCCAGGTGCACGGGTCGCTGGGTTTCTCCACCGATCTCCCGCTGGAGTCCATGTACCGGGCCGCCCGGGCCGCCCGCATCTACGACGGGCCCGACGAGGTCCACAAGGTGACCGTGGCCCGGCACACCCTGAAGCTGTATACGCCGGTCGAGGTCCCCACCGAGCACGTACCCACCCGCCGCTTGGCGGCCAAGGAGCGGTTCGCCCATCTGCTGGAGGCGGCCACCGCCAACACCTGACGGGTCGCCGAGCTGCCATCATTGGTCAGGGTCAGGGTGGTCCCATGCCCGGCCGGGCTGTGTCAGATGGGCCGTGAATCACGACCGAGGCGTTATCTCAGGGTGGCAACCCTCGCCGCCAGCTGCTCATCGTCGGCGTCGACCTCCACCACTTTGGTGCGGCTGGAGCGACCGGATACCAACGACACCTGGTTGCGTCGCACCCCGAGGGCGTCAGCCAGCACTCGGAGTGCTTGTTCGGTCGCCTTGCCACTTTCGGGTGCGGCCTGCACCCGGACCACCAGAGACCCACCGTGATCGCCTCCGACGGCGGAGCGTCCTGACCGGGGTCGAACCCACAGGGTGATCCGCATTCGGCCAGTGTGCCCTGTCCGTGGCCCGTGAGGCTAGCCCGTTGCGCCCAGGGCAACGGGGTGAGGGCTCGCGCGCCGGTGCTCTGGGTCCGGGAGAGCCTCCCTGCGTCGTTTGCGAGCCAGGACGCGGGACTCCACCAGGCGCCAGGAGAGCTCTGCGCTGGCCAGGCTCAGCCCTAACGCCAGGAGTACCCCCATCCACCCGAGACTCCGTAGCCAGGTGAGCCACACGTAGTGCCAGAGGTACAGGGCATACGATCGCCGACCCAGGTAGGTGATCACCCTTCCGGAAAGCATCCGACCCAGCAGGCTGTCGCCGCGTTCCATCAAGGCGGCAACCAACAGGGGTCCACCAAGGGTGGCTGCCGTCCAAGTGAGCGCATAGACCCACGGGGTGGCTCCCGCCTGCAACCAGACCAGAGCCGCGGCCAACAAGGCGATGGCCAACGCCGCCATTGCGGTATTGGGTAGTCGGCGACGCCATGCCCGGAGGCCTCCATGGGCCCAGATCATGGCGAGGGCCCCACCGAGGAGAAATGCCCCGGACCGGGTGTCGGTCCCCATGTACAGATGGTCGCCGGTGTGGTGGGTGAATACGAGTGCGAACACTTCGATCAGTGATCCGACGGCCAGCGCCAGAGCGACCCCGATGGCGACCCGTCTACGCCACATCATCAGTACCAGGCACAACGGTGCCCAGATCACGTACACCTGCTCTTCGACCGCCAATGACCAGAGATGGCCGAGCGGGATGTACCCGGTGAAGACGTGGTAGATGCCGAACCAGTTGGTGAGGTAGACGATGGCCCCGCCCACGCCCT
>PKXA01000103.1:25063-25513 GCA_003133325.1 Acidimicrobiaceae bacterium
CCCGGAGCGCGAATTCGTTGGTGATCAGGGAAGTGATGAGGAACCCGCTGAGGCCGAAGAAGACGAACATGGCGGTCTGCCCGGTGCTGAAAAAGCTCAGTAGGCCGGCGTGGGTGAGAAAGACGCCGGACCAGGCGGCTCCCCGAAGACCGTCGAGCGAAGGGGTGTGCCTGAGGAGGTGTACCTCGGGAGGATGTTGCCCGGACTGCGGACCGGCGAGATCTGCGCCGTCGGGTCTTGCGAGATCTGCGCCGTCGGGACCGGCGTCCTGGTCGCCGAGCTCGAGTTCCGAGTCGTCGACCCCGAGCCCGTCCCCGGAGGAGGGACGTTGTTGGTCAACGAACGTAGAAGGTGCCACCCATCGATCATCCCCTTCCACCCTGGGAGAGGGATGAGAGGCACCTTAGATTCCGCTGGGAACCGGTCCCAAAGTGTCTCCCACCAGGGGTG
>PKXA01000060.1 GCA_003133325.1 Acidimicrobiaceae bacterium
CATCCGTGGGGAGGATGTCAAATAGTTCCTCGCTGCTGAGACTGCAGGAGCCTGTCCTGCTCCACCATCCGCACACCCGGAATCAGACGGGTGTCCCAAATCGGGGCTCGGTTTGTCTGGGCGTCTTGCGGACGGCGGAGATGAGTTCCACGATGAGCGGCCTGAGAGTGACCAGTACCCAGCAAGACGTCGTCCCAACCATGGAACGGCGTACGGGATGCGGCAGCCGGCTCGCGGCAATCAGTCGGGGGGAGGATTTGGCTGGAAACCCAGGCCTGCACGTGCGGTCACAGTTGCCAGGCGCTTGTCGCTGGTCCACAGCCTGGCGTCAGGGGTGAGTTTGGTCGAAGCAAGAAGCTGAGCATCGACGTAGCCGATCCCTGCCCCGTGCAACGGTTCGTGCTCGATGAGCTGCAAGACCTCGTCGTCGTCGGCGACGATCGCTTGAGGGAGTGCGCGAAGTAGCCCGATGACCTCGTCACGGTCGCTCAGGTTCCCCAGTGAGAGCTCTCCAGTGACCCACGGATGGGCCACGACAGCGTTGTTGTCGAGTAGTCGGGCGAGCGCCGGATTCCCCGATCGGAAGTGGTCGATCCAGACGGAGGTGTCGACCAGGATCACTCCGCCGGGGTCCGGCGCCGGGGTATGTCGGCGAGCGCGGGTTCGGTCCCACCAAGCCGGGCCAACCGCCGGGCGCTCTCACGTTCGATCAGGGCGCCGAGCGCTTTGCGCACGAGCGCGGTCTTCTCGGTCGTGCCGGTGAGGCGCTGCGCCTCTGCGACCAGGTCATCGTCCAAGACGAGAGTCGTACGCATCTCTACCACCTTCTAAGCACTACATCTCTCATCTTATGATGACATATACAGTGCCTCAGTGCGGGGCGCCACGTCTCGTAGGGGAATCCCCCTACGGCGATCGCCCCTGTCCACTATCCGGGCACGGTGGCGTCAGCCACCGTGCCCGGATACTCAAGGTTGGGACCGGCCCGGCCGATATGCTCATGTGACGTTTTCGCAGCTAAGGAGAAGATCGTCGGGGTCGCCGATGCGCAAAATGGCGATGTTGGCCGCGGCGGCGACGTTATCGGTCGCCCTGCTGAGCGTCAGCAGCATTGTGCTGGCCTCCCGCCAGGTCAGCAGCCAGGCCAACAAACGCATCCAGGCGACGGCGGCGGTCAGTTCGGTGGCCGTCCACGAGCAAACCAGCGCTCTGGCGGCGCTGGTGCATAGCTACGCCACCCGATCGTCGCTGGTCACCGACCTGACCGCCGGTCCAAGCGGTGATGCACAGCTCGACTCGCAGTTGGCCAGTCTGGTCATGACCAGCCCAAGCCTCAGCAGCGCGTTCAACAGCGACCTCAGCGGGACCTTGACCACCGTGGAGCCCCCTAGCCCGAACGTGGTCGGCGTCAACTTCGCCTACCGGGACTGGTACAAGGGTCTGGCCTCGTCCGGAGGCCCGTACGTGTCTCCGGCATACCAGACCGCGCTGACCGGTCACCCGTTGGTGGTGGCCGTAGCCGACTACGTCAGGGGGTCCGACGGGCGACCGATCGACATCCTTGTCGGTCTCTACAGCCTGGATTCCATCCAGGCGCTCAGTGCCGACCTCGGCCGGGTTCAAGGGATCACCCTCACCGTGACCGACCAGAACGGGACCGTATTGAGCGGAGGAGGCTTGCACGGGCTGGTGTCCATTGCCGGTGATCCCCGCGTTCAGGCCGCCCGGGCCGGGCACAGTGGCCTAGCGGACTTCGCGCCGGCCCTCCCTGGAGGAGGACGCGGCCCCACGGAGCTGTCGGCGTACACACCGGTAACGGGGACCGGGTGGACGGTGACGGCGTCGGTGCCTGAGCGGGTGGCATTGGCGGGCCTCGTCCAGTTGCGAACGACCGTGCTGGCCATCACCGCTGTTCTGGTGCTGATTCTGCTGATGGCGATGGGTCTCGTCGTCCGGGCCGATCGGCGGAGACGCAACTCGGAGCTGCAGGTAGGGCGCCGCGACAGAGAACTGTCCTGGTTGTTGGAGTCGACCGGCGATGGTTTCGCGTCCATTGACAGCAGCGGTTCGATCACCGGGTGGAGCGCCCAATCTGAGGTGCTCTTCGGCTGGACCGCGTCCGAGGTACTCGGCCGGCAGCTGTCCGACTTTCTCATTCCGCCGGCGGAAACCCAAGTGCACGACGACAGTTTGCCGGGCTACATCAAGGGGTTCGACTCGACGGTGGTGGGGAAACGGGGCGAGGCGACCGCCCTGTGCCGCGATGGCCACGAGATGCCCATCGAACTGGCGGTGTGGCAACACGAGGACGGCCAGGGCTACAGCGGGCTCATCCACGACATCACCGAGCGGGTCAACACCCAGGCCGAACTGGAGGCAGCTCGCGACGAGGCGATAGAGGCCACCCGGCTGAAGAGCGAGTTCCTGGCCACCATGAGCCATGAGATCCGCACCCCGATGAACGGGGTCATCGGGATGAGCCGCCTGTTGCTCGACACCGACCTCGATGTCGAGCAACGGGACTATGCCGAGACGGCGATCTCATCAGCCGAGGCTCTGCTGACGGTCATCGACGACATCCTGGACTTCTCCAAGATCGAGGCGGGCAAGCTCGATCTGGAAAGGGTTACCTTCGACCTGCACGCGGTAGTCGAGGAGTGTGCGGTGCTGTTGGCGCCGCGAGCCCAACAAGGCGGTCTGGAACTGACGTGCCTGGTCGACCCCGGCATCCCGTCCGACCTCCAGGGAGACCCCGGACGGCTACGGCAGGTGCTGCTCAACCTCTTGAGCAACGCAGTCAAGTTCACCTCTGAAGGAGAGGTAGATGTGGCTGCCCGGCTGATCGGCGACGCGGTCGGCGATACCGTCGAGGTCGAGTTCGAGGTCAACGACACCGGCATCGGGATGACCGCGGCAAGCTTGGAGCACTTGTTCGACCCGTTCACCCAAGCCGAACTTTCCACGACTCGCCACTACGGCGGGACCGGACTCGGCTTGGCGATCTCCCATCAACTGGTCGAGATGATGGGCGGGACATTGAACGTGACCAGCCAACCGGGCATTGGCAGCACGTTCACGGCCGTCATCCCGTTCCAACTCGGGTCCGGCATGGCGATCCCGAACTTCCCGGCAAAGCTGGATGGGATACGCGCCCTGATCATCGACGACAACGCGACGAATCAACGGGTACTCCAAGAGATGATTGCCGGGTGGGGAGGCACTGCGGTCACCGCCGGCGGGGCGGACCAGGCACTGATGCTCCTGAGCGAATCGGTGGAAGAAGCCAACACCTTCGATGTGGTGCTCACTGACCTCGACATGCCCAATATCGACGGCTACGGCGTGGCCCGGCTGGTGCGTGCCGACCCACGCCTGGCCCACACCCCGATCGTGATGCTCGTAAACTCGTCGCAACACTTCAAAGAGGCGGAAAGTGAGGAGGCAGGGATCGTGCGGCACCTGACCAAGCCGGTCCGCTCGGCCCAGCTCCGCAGTGCACTCGAAGCTGCGGTCGATCTCGTCCACGACCAGGCCCACGACCAGGCCACCGGCCTGCCGCTTCTCAGCGAACCGGATCGCCAGAATCCCGTTCCTGCCGGCCAGATCACCGCCGCAACCACCGGAACCCACGGCCAGCCGGACGGTTCCGACGGACACTCGATCTCGCCCATGGCACCGGCCGGATCACTTGCGTTGTTGGTTGTGGAAGACAACGCGATCAACCAAAAGGTCGCCGTTGCCCGTCTCACCCGGCTCGGTTACACCACGGACGTCGCCGTCAACGGGATCGACGCCTTGGAACACCTGGGGCGCAACCGTTACGGCGCTGTCCTTATGGACTGCCACATGCCGGTTATGGACGGCTTCGAAGCCACCAGGCGTCTCCGCAGCCTTGAAGGAGCAGACCGACACACGCCGGTCATCGCCCTGACCGCCTTGGCGATGACCGAGGACCGAGCGCGGTGCCTGGATGCCGGCATGGACGACTACCTGGCCAAACCCGTGCAGGTGGAGGACCTCGTTGCCGCCCTCCAACGGTGGGCGCCGGTCGACCTGTCCAACCGGGTGGAGGCTGTCGCCGTCACGGCCGAGGCGGTATCTGATGAAGTCTCCGTGACGGACGACCAGCAGCCCGACCTGGATCAGGAGATCATCGGGGGACTGCGCGAGCTCGGCGGAACAACCCTCCTCGATGAGCTCGTCTCGTTGTTCCGCGATGACGTCGGCCGACATCTCTCCGAACTCGATCGCGCCCTCGAGGACCATGACCCGGTGGCCCTCCGAACAGCAGCCCATGCCATCAGCGGCAGCAGCGCCAACATGGGCGCCGCCCGCCTCGCCAACGCCGCAGCCACACTCGAGCGCCTGGCGGCGACCGAAGACCTCGAAGGGGCACAGGCCCTGACTGCCGACGTCGCCTCACTCTGCCGGCGGGCGCTCGACGCTCTGGCCGGAGAGACCGGCCGGCCTGTCGTTGACCCTGGCGACGACGTCCGGCCCGACCCATCGGGCGGGGCGCTACCGTAAGGAACGATATGACAACGCCCCCGGATCCCCAGCCAGCCGTAGAGCCCAAGTCGTCCCCACTGCGAGTGATCATCGTTGACGACGCGCCGTCCACCCGGCGCCTCCTCAAGGCCGTGATCGACTGCGTGCCTTCCCTCGAGGTGGTTGATGAGGCCGACAGCGGGCGCACGGCAATTGAATCGGCGGAGAGGCTCCGCCCCGATGTCGTCCTGCTCGACTTGTCGCTGCCCGACATCGACGGCGCTCTCGTCCTGCCAGAACTCCTCCGCGTCGCTCCTGGCGTAAGAATCGTCATCTTGTCGCATACCTCGAGGAGCGCTGGCCCCGAATTGGTAGTCGCAGGCGCCACCGGATTCATCGACAAGGGTCTGACGCCTTACGCCCTCGTCGACCAGCTGTCGACAGTGCTCGGAGTGCCGCTCACCATCGCAACAACCCTCCCCCAACCGTGAATGTGATGCCGGTCGGCCGACCGGCCGACCGGCATGCAGCCGAACTCGGCGCTGGGTGGATGAAGTAGCCAGATAGCCGCGGAACTGTCCCGTCTGGCGGTCGTTGCCGCACAGCCGGTCATCTCATCGTTTCGACATCCATCGATACGATGTCCATTGCATTGGATGGGTACGACATGGTCATGTTTGGTATGGGCCGACTGGGTTCGTTCTCCTGGCCCCCGGTGGCCGCCGTCGCAGGTGCTGGCGCTGGCGCGGCACTGGCGTACTTCATTCCATCGGTTCTCGTCCTCCCCACATTCTGGAAGGATCCGCCTGAGTCACTGCCCGCCAAGACCTGCCGTTGGCACGCCGCCACAACCCATCCTGAGGTGGCTCTCACGTTCGACGATGGTCCTTCCGTCGATACGGCCCGGACACTTGACGTTTTGGACGAGTTGGACATCCAAGCGACGTTTTTTGTTCTCGGAACGCAGATGTGCTCCCACCCGGACACCGTGTTGGAGATCGCGGCCCGAGGGCACGAAGTGGCCAGCCACGGATTCGAACACCGTCATCATTTGCTTTCGAGTCCACGAGCAATCCGCCTGGACCTCGCAACAGCAGTCCAAACCCATCGTGACATCCTCGGTCGACCTCCCCGCTTCTATCGCCCGACTTACGGCCAGCTATGTGTCGCGACGCTCGTTGAGGCTCGACGCCACGGCATGGAGGTAGTTCTGTGGAGCCGATGGGGCAAGGAATTCGCGGAATCTGAACCCGCGCCAGTCCTGCGCCGTTTGGAACCCGGCCTCGTACCCGGCGCAATCCTGCTTCTCCACGACAACGACGTGTCATGCCGAACCGGCACCGGGGCCCTCACCAGGAGAGTCCTCGGACCGCTACGAAGATCACTCGAGGACAAGGGGCTCGAGCCGGTAACGCTCGACCGACTACTGCGGCGATCACCCTCCCGGACAGAGGAGTCAGCTGGGCAGACGGGTGCCGGTTGACCAGCGATGGCACGCCTTCGGTCTTCGTGCCACCTGCCTCCACTGGGGAAGGTCATGATTCGGTGGCTGATGCGTGCGCCACGGCACCCGGGCGGGCGCGAATCAGCCCCAAACGATCGACTCCATGGAACTACTCGGAAGTGTTGGTCAGCGGATAGGCGAACACGTCTTCCGATGGATCCTCGGCATACCGCCACTTCTTGTTGCGCTGCGCTTCTCGCAGTTACGTGCCGGTACCCGTTCTGCCGCCATATTGGAACCTGCGGTGGCCCGGCGGCTCGTACCCGCATCGCGACGTCAACTGCCATTGGACCGAGGTCGCCTGCCTTTCATTATTCTCACACCGGAAGCGGGCGCTCGAGGTCGACTGACCGGCGGGCTACCTGGTGGTGGCCGTCGCCTGAAACAATCGCGAGCTCGAGCAGCGTTTGCGCTCCGCTACCGATGCAAGAGACGACAAGGGTCGCGGTGGATTTGTGGCATTCGGGTTCACCTCAGAGGTGTCAGCGTTGAGGCGGCATCTGATGTCGTGGAAAACGCCGCCCAACGGCAGTATCTCTTTCTCGCTGTGGTTTCCGACCGGATCAAACCTGATGAGGTGCCCCGGGTTCCATGAGTCCGTTGACTGAAGTTCCCCCAACCCCGGGTTCCGCATGCCTGGGGGGTCCCGTTCAGATCTATCGGATCAGGTCCTCGGTCGTATCGACGTCCAGTGCCTCCCCCGGGCAGGGTACCTCCTCGACCAGATCGGGTCGGGCCAACATCAGCGCCCGGGCGCCGACGTCACCGTCTCGGGGAAGCAACGCCCACACCGAGCGGGCCAGCCGGGTCGGCGGGGTGCGCCATCCTTTGAAGCTGGCCACCGCGATGGGGCTGTTCGTATCGGCCACTGCCGACCAGGCCTCTGGAGGTATCAACGGCTGGTCGCCGAGCCCGACCACGACCACCTCGTGTCCACGCTCTTCGGCGGCGGCAATTCCGGCGAGGAGCGAACTCGCCTGGCCCGACGCCCACGCGGGGTTCTCGACGATCACCGCGCCGCCGGGCAGGAGTCCGGACAGGTCTACCGGACCCACGACCACGATGGTCTCGTCGAGCCACGCACCGGCCACGTGCTCGAGCGCCCACGTAACGAGCGGTCGCCCGCGGAATGGAGCCAACAGCTTGGGCTGATCGCCGATGAACCGGCTCGACCCGCCGGCGCACAGGAGGATCGCCGCCGTCACGGCGACGTCCGGCGTATCGGCAACAACACATGGACCGTAGAGCTCACCATGCGTTCGAAATGTGCATCCGTCGACTACATGTCCTGCTCGCCGGCCACAATCGCCTCGCGAATTCGGGGGTAAGTACCACACCGGCAGATGTTGCGGATGCCGTCCAGATCTGCCTCGGTGATGGTCCGGCCCTCGGACTGGACTTCCTTGACCAGCGCGACGGCCGCCATGATCTGGCCGGGCTGGCAGTAGCCGCACTGGGGGACGTCGAAGGACAGCCAGGCTTCTTGCATCGGGTGCAGCGGTTTGCCGACGGTCGCCGGAAGGCCCTCAATGGTGGTGATCTCGTCGGTCGGCTTTATATCGGAAACGGGAACCGAGCAGGGGGTGAATGCCAGTCCATTGATATGGCTGGTGCAGGCCCTGCACACATCGAGGCCGCAGCCGTACTTGGGCCCGTGGATGCCGAGCAGGTCGCGCAGTACCCAGAGCAACCGCACATCGTCCTCGACGTCCACGCTGACGGTCTGGCCGTTGACCTTGAAAGTATGTGTGGGCACGGGTCTCCTAGAAGGTGTTGGACAGGCCGTCGGTCGGTGACTCGGGTAGCGGCGGGATGACCGGCGTCGGGGTGAAGCCCAGTGGGCCGTTGTGGTTGATCGGAAAACTGGTCGGGATCGTTCCGGTGGCACGCGCGTAGGCACAGGCCACCGCCGCCATCGAGGCGGCGACGCCGAATTCGCCCGCCCCGCCGGGCTGTCCGGTAGTGGGTGGCATGACGATCACCTCCACCTCCGGCGGCACGTTCCACTGCCGGGTGTAGAAGTAGTTGTCCCAGCTGCCCTCGAGCGGGATGCCGTTCTCGAAGTGCAGACTCGACGTGAGGGTCTGGGCGATCCCGTCCATGATCCCGCCCAGCATCTGCGCCTCGAGGCCACGGGGGTTGATGGGTAGGCCGACGTCGACCACAAACACCACCTTGGTGACGCGAGGGCCGGTGTAGGCCTCCAGAACCACCCGGTTGACTGTCTGCGGGGTGCAGTCGATCTCGACCAGGGCTGCGCACACTCCTTTGTACTCAGCGTGGAAAGCAATGCCCTGGGCGGTGCCCGCCGGCATGGTCCGGCCCCAATTCCCGACTTGGGCCGCCTTGTCCAATACCGCTTGCGACCGGGCGTCCTTCAGGAACTGGTGGCGGAACCTGTATGGGTCCATCGACATGCCCTTGGCGATCTGGTCGACGATCAGCTCAAGCGCAGTGCATACGTCGGGAGAGTAGATATTGCGCATGCTGCCGGTGTGGAAGCCCATGTCGACTTCGTTGAGCAACTGGCTCGTGACCCCGAAGTTGTAGGGCACGTTCTGGGTCAGCTCGAAGATCGTCTCGGCGTAGCCGAGGTTGCCGAAGGGAAGCTCTGCCAGCTGCGAGGTGATGATCTCGCCGAACCCGTGGGTGAAGTCGGTCGAAACGCCGGTGTGCCGCTGCTCGAACGTAAGCACGTTGCCCGCCGCGAAGGAGGCCCGGATGCGCGAGGTGGCCATCGGGTGGGTGCGGCCGTGCCGGAAATCATCGGTGCGGTGCCACATCAGCTTGACCGGCTTGCCGAGCTTCTGGGAGATCTCGGCCGCCTCGCTGGCGGCGTCGAAGAACAGGTGCCGGCCGAATGAGCCGCCGCCCAGCACGACGTGAACCGCCACCGCGCTCTGCGGCAGGCCAAGCTTCTCCGCGATCGTCTGCTGCGCGAGGATGGGAGACTTCAAACTCGACCAGATCTCGGCCCGGTCGGCGCGCACGTCGGCGATGGCGCAGTTGGTCTCCAACGGGCTGTTGCTGCGGAAGTAGAAGGTGAAGTCGCCCTCGACTGTTTCGGCGAGCAGGTTGAGCGGAGGCGCGAGCAGCGGAATTTCGGCCTTCTTGAGCTCGGCCAGCACGGTCGCGTCGGATTGGTTGTCCTCGGTGCCATGGCCCCAGGTGACGTTCAGGGCGTCCACAGCGTCGATGCACTGGCCGAAGGTGGCCCCGCGTACGGCGACGCCGGTGGAGATGGTGACGACGTCGGTGATGCCGGGCATGCTCTTGACTGCATTCATGTTGGCCACTGACGTGACGGTGCCGTTGATCGTTGGTGGCCGGCACACCATGGTTGGCATGGCGTTCGGCACCACAAAGTCCATGGCGAAGACCTTGGTGCC
>PKXA01000020.1 GCA_003133325.1 Acidimicrobiaceae bacterium
AAGGGGCTGCCAGCCACCGGGGTCGGAAGCCGAGAAGTTGATGAGCATGACGGACAGCTGCGGTAACGGCATGGTGGTGGTGGGTTCTCCCCGTTGTGAGTGGCGTGCTGGCGACCGGCCAAGCATCTGCCACCGGGCGACGGCTGTCAATCGGATGCCGGGTCCCATCCGATCCCGGGCCCGATCCGATGCCGGCTGGGTCGAGGGGGTTGGATGGGATGGACGGGATGGGTTGGATGGGATGACTTATCGTCGTGGACATGGATGAGGACGCCGTGCAAGAAGCCGTCGATTATGTCGCCGTGACGAGGGTGCAGTCGGCCTATGCCGATGTGGTGAACCGACGGGCGTGGGATGACTTCGCCCAGCTGTTTCTGCCCGATTGCTCGATCACCATCGACAAGCAGTCACAGGAGCCACTGAACTTCGTGGGCCCCGAGCAGGTCGGGGACTTCATCGGCCGCTCGATCGAGGGCTTCGAGTTCTTCGAGTTCGTCATCCTCAACGCCCACACCGTCCTGGGCCGCGGGGGTAGGGCTCCGGACGCTGCGTCCTCTCGGATGTTCATGTGCGAACTACGACAGGACCGGGCCAGTGGTCACTGGACCAACGCCTTCGGGGTCTATCACGACCAGTACCGTAAAGTAGATGGGCGGTGGTGGTTCGCGCAGCGCCACTACCAGTCACTGGCCCGGACCGGTCGCGGCGACGTCTTCCCGTTCCCCAGTCATCCCCCGTTCACCGGCCTGATGGCCGAGCCCAACTGAGACGGGCCAGGCCGGCGTCGTTCTCAGCTGCTCTTGACCGGCACCCGGCCGACGCCGCCGGCGTAGGGCGGGCCCATGTTGCACACAGCCGGTCCGAAGGTGCCGACCAGCCCGAAGTGATTGGTCGGCGAGAACTTGTAGGACAGGCCGAGGAACTGCTTGCTGGAGATGCCCTCGATCGCCTTCTTGATGGCGCTGGGGTCGGTGGAGCGGTACTTCTCGATGGCCGCGGCCATGATCTCGACCGGAACCGAGTCAGAGGCGATATAGGTCAGGTAGTTGACGCTGGTGGCTCCGGTCACCGCGCTGTACTTGGCGAAGAGATCCTGCTGCTCGGCGGTGAAAGTCTGGGAAGGCGTGGCGGCGCAATCGACATAGGGGGCGTACGCCTTGGCCGTCAGCGACCCCATGGCGTCGAACCCGTCGTACCAGGCGCCGGCCGAGGACAGGATGGTGGGCGACCAGCTGGCCGACTGCATGGCCTGCCACACCGGTCCGAAGCCCACCCCTAGATAGACCACGAGCAGGTCGGGGCTGGCTGCCTTGGCCTTGGCGATGGCCGCCGAGTCGTCCACCGAGCCCGACGGGATGGTCACCGACTGGACCACCTTGGCCTTGGGGGCGTACTGCTTCATCCCCGCCTCGATCTGGTTCACCGCGTCGGTGTCCTGAGGCAGGCCATCGGTCAGCACCGCCACCCGCTTGACGTTCCTGGAGGCCATCCACTTGGCNNTTGACCCCGGCGCCGATCTGATTGGCGAACACGGTGTCGTAGGGGATCCCATCGTTCAGGATCCCCACGTTCTTGAACCCCTTCTTCTTGATCCAGGCGATGGCAGCCACCCCGGTCTGTTGCAACGAGGGGTTGGGACTGAAGAGGTAGGGATACTGCTTGGCCAGCTGTGCGGGGGTCAGGGTGTTGGTGAGCTCCAGATTGGCCACTACGGGCATCTTGGCCTTGGTCCACACGGCGAGCTGTTGGCCGGCGGCGGCCGGGTTGTAGCTGGCGGTGATGACCGCAGCATCCTTGTTGGTCACCATCTGGTTGGCGACCTGCACGGCGCTGGTCACGTCGCTGGCGTCGTTCTCGATGTCCAGCTTTACCTGATGACCGTCGATGCCGTTGGGGTGCATCATGTTGAACTGTTGCAGCGCCACCCCGGTCTGGATCTTGGTCAGGATCCCGTACGAGGCCAAGGCGCCGCTGGTCGGGGCGGAGATCCCCAGGGAGATCGGCCCCTTGGGGATGGGGGGAAAGCCCGAACTGGCGCCAGCCACGGACGTTGGTCCGACCACGGCCAGCATCCCGGCACAAAGAAGGACNNTCGTGTTTCGGTTTCATGACTTCATGACAACCCTGTATCGGAAGTGTGATCCCTCCTCGACCGCAAGTCAATCGATTTCCTTCGTCCACCTGCCCGATGGCAGATCAACCGGGAGTGGGGCTCGGACCACCCGACCTGGCCCGAGCAGCAACGTGGCTGTCAGCCAAGGCGCGGGCCGCAACAAACCGGTAGCGTGCGGGCGACAGAATTGGGCGCAGTTGTCTTCGGTGACCACGCGCAGGGGGTGTACGTCATGGCTGAAGGTCGACTTACCGGAAAGGTCGCTTTTGTGACCGGCGCAGCTCGGGGGCAGGGGCGCGCCCATGCGGTGCGCCTGGCTCAGGAGGGCGCCGATCTTNNCACCACGAGCTATCCCGGCGCGGCACCGGACGAGTTGGCCGAGACGGCCACCCTGATCGAGAAGGAAGGCCGACGGGCCGTTGCTCGGCAGGTCGATGTCAGGGACTTCGATGCTCTGGAGTCGTTGGTCCATGACGGTGTGGCCGAACTGGGTCGTCTCGACATCGTCGTGGCCAACGCCGGCATCGACAGCGCCAACCTCAGCTGGGAGATCACCTCCGAACAGTGGGACGAGGTGGTCGGCATCAACCTGAAAGGGGTATGGCAGACGGCGAAGGCGGCGATA
>PKXA01000123.1:0-15080 GCA_003133325.1 Acidimicrobiaceae bacterium
TTGAGGCGGTGATCGATCTGGGAGTGGCTGGGACTTGGCGGTCCACCCCAAAGAGCGGGGTTCAGGTTCGAGGAGGCAATGCCCGAAGGTTCAGCCGAGCGGATGATGGGCGGCGTGTTTGGGCAGGTAACCCTCGATGGCCGAGAAGACGGCGTCAACCACCGTCGGAGAAAGTGCGAGCATGGAAGGTACTTCCACCTGATCGTCGTAGATGGGATAAGCACCCGAGATCCTTCTCGGGCCTTCACGACGACTGGTGGGCGGTCTCTACTGGCTACCTACTGGCGCGCGCCCTTAGAGTCTGGGCATGAAGACAGCTATGTCGCCTGCGGTGGAATTCGTGCCGCGTAGCGGCGAGACCTGGCGCGACCCATTCGGGATGTATGCCGCACTCAGGGATCACGACCCGGTCCACCACGTTGAGCACGGGGACTACTGGGTGCTCTCGAGATTCGACCACGTCTTCGATGCCGTCCGGGATACCGAGAGGTTCTCCTCGGAACAGGGGCTGACCCCTGGCTATGGGGACATGGAGCAGGCCGGGCTCGACGAGGTGCGGCCCATCGTGATGCTCGATCCCCCCGAGCACACCGCGTTTCGGCGGCTGGTGGGGCGGGGCTTCACACCCAGACAGGTCAACGAAGTCGAGCCCGAGGTCCGGGCGTTTGTCATCGAGCGCATCGAGCGGCTCCGCCGGCAAGGGGGTGGGGACGTTGTCGGAGAGCTGTTCAAGCCGCTGCCGAGCTTGGTGGTGGCCCACTATCTCGGGGTCCCGAAGGCGGACCGGGCGAATTTCGACACGTGGTCCCAAGCCATCGTGGCCGCCAGCGCCCTTGGTGATCCCCTGGGCGCATCCAATGCGGTGGGCCAGCTGTTCGCGTATTTCTCCGACCTGATCGAAGAGCGTCGCTCCAACCCGGGAGAGGACACCATCTCGCAGATGGCCGCGACCGGCGAGGAGACGGTGACGGTGCTGCAGGCACTCGGGTTCGCCTTCACCATGGTGGTGGGCGGCAACGACACCACCACCGGGCTGCTGGGTGGAGCCGCCGAGCTGCTGACGGCACGACCGGATCAGCGTGCCCTCCTCATCGCCGACCCCGGCGCCATTCCGGGCGCTATCGAGGAACTGCTCCGGCTCACCTCACCCGTCCAGGGACTGGCCCGCACCGTCATCGACGATGTGGAGATCGAGGGGACCACCATCCCGGCCGGGCGGAAGGTGATGCTCATGTACGGCGCGGCCAACCGGGATCCCAGGCGGTTCGGCGATGACGCCGGCGAGCTCGACGTGACCCGTGCCCCCCGCCCGATCCTGGCCTTTGGCTACGGGCCCCATCACTGCCTGGGCGCGGCCGCGGCGCGGCTTCAGGCCAAGGTGGCCTTGGAGGAACTGCTGGCTCGGTGTCCGGACTTCAGTGTGGATGCCGAACGGGGAACGTTCGCGCCGGGGAACTTCGTACGGCGTTACCTCAGCCTCCCTTTCGAAGCCGGGGGATAGGCCTGACCATGCCCGGGTGGTAGCGGGACAAGCGTGGCGGCATGGCCAGCGGGGGAATCCTCGGCGAACCCGTCCTCGCCGGGCAACTCGGTAGCATCGAGGCCCATGGCGACTACCGACCGTACCTACGACATCGCTCTTCTGGGGGCCACCGGGTTCACGGGGGGTCTGATCGCCCACTATCTCGACCAGCACGCGCCGTCCACCACCCGCATCGTTCTGGCCGGTCGCAACCCGGCCAAGTTGGAGTCGGTGACCGGCGGACTGGGCCGAAGGATCGAAGTTGTCCGGGTCGACGTGACCGACCCGGCCGGCGTCCGGGAGCTGGCCGAATCGACCCGGGTGCTCATCACCACCGTGGGGCCGTACATCGAACACGGGGAGCCGGTGGTAGCCGCCTGCGCCGCGGCCGGAACCGACTATCTCGACCTCACCGGTGAGCCCGAGTTCCTCGACCTGATGTACCTGAAGTACCACGCCACCGCGGCCAGTACCGGCGCCCGGTTGATCCACGCCTGCGGCTTCGATTCCATGCCTCACGATCTGGGGGCCCAATTCACCGTTGAGCACCTGCCCGAGGACGTTCCTCTCACCGTCTCGGGAACGGTCCGGTTCAAGGGCACCTTCTCGGGGGGAACCGTCGCCTCCGCGCTCACCGTCATGTCCCGGTACCGGTCGGGAAAGTCGGTCCACGCGGAGCGGGTGCGGACCGAGCCGGTGGCTGTCGGCCGCCGGGCCCGGGCCATCACCGCACGATTCGGCAAGGACCCCGAAGGCGGAGGTTGGGTCCTCCCCATGCCCACCATCGATCCCCAAATCGTGGTGCAGTCCGCCCGTGGGCTCCCCCGGTACGGACCTGATTTCTCCTACTCTCACCGGATGGCCGTCCCCAACCCGGTGGTGGGGGTCGGTATGGCCGTCGGGGCCGGGACCCTGTTCGGGGTCTCACATGTCCGGGTGGCTCGCGAAGCCCTGCTCCGGTGGCGACCATCCGGTACGGGACCGACCGAGGCCCAACGGGCCGCCGCCTTCTTCAACGTTCGGTTCGTGGGCGAAGGCGGAGGAAAGAAAGTGATCACCGAGGTGGCCGGCGGCGACCCTGGCTATACCGAGACCTCCAAGATGATCAGCGAAGCGGCGCTCTGCCTGGCCCACGACGACCTACCCCCCACGAGCGGCCAGGTCACCACGGCCATGGCCATGGGCGGGGTGTTGCGGAGACGGCTCGAAGAGGCCGGCATGACCTTTCGGATTCTCTGATCTGCCGGGACGATGAGCGACTACAAGATACTGGTACCTCCGCCCAGACGACACGGTCCCGCCTGGATCGCCGGCACCATCGTGATCGTGGCCCTCATCGTGGCCGGCGTGGTGGTGATCACCCACCACAGCCAAGGCTCCGGTCACGGCGCCACTTCACCTTCGGGCCACTCCACCACCACCATCGTCGCCCCGCCCTTGAGCGTCGTCTCCACCACGCCGGCCACCGGAGCCACCAACGTGGCCTCCGATGCCACCGTCACCGTCCAGCTCTCGGCGCCAATCACCACCGTCGCCGGCCTCCCACCATTGAGCCCACCGGTGCCCGGTGCCTGGAAGAAGACAAGTGCCACCGTCGTCACCTTCGCTGCCACCGCCGCCTTCACACCCACCTCCACCGAGTCACTCACCATCCCGGCCGGACCCACCGGGTTACTGGGTACAGCGGGAGGGACACTCGCCGCCCCCGTCACCCTCAGCTTCACCGTGGCGCAGGCCAGTACCGAGCGGTTGCAGCAGCTCCTCGCCCAGGGCAACTATCTGCCCCTCTCATTCACACCCACCGCTCCGTTGAGCTCCCCGGTGGAAGCCTTCACCTCGCAGCCGGGCACCTTTGCCTGGAAGTGGCCCGGCACTCCTGCGTTGCTCACCTCCCTGTGGAGCGAAGGATCGGAGAACGTCATCACCAAAGGTGCGGTGATGAACTTCGAGAACCAACACACGCTGACGGTGGACGGGGTGGCCGGCAAGCAGGTGTGGATCGCGCTGATCGCCGACATCACCGCGGGCAGGGCCAACGCTGATCCCTACACCTACGTCTCGGTCTCGAAGACACTGCCGGAGAACCTGACTCTCTACAACAACGGCGCCGTGCAGTTCGCCGGCATTGCCGTCAACACCGGGGTCCCCGGTGCCGATACCGCCGATGGCACCTATCCGGTGTTCGAACACGTCACCTCGTCGCGGATGAAGGGCACCAATCCCGACGGCTCCACCTACGACGATCCCGACGTCCCCTGGGCCGCCTATTTCAACGGCGGCGATGCGTTGCATGGATTTCCGCGAGCCACCTACGGCAGCCCACAGAGCAACGGGTGCGTGGAGATGGCCATACCCGATGCCGCCAAGACCTGGCCCCTTACCCCGATCGGCACACTGGTCACGGTGGCGGGGCCCGCGTCGTAGCATCGGCGATCGTGCATCGGCCCACCGTCGACATCTACGACGAGCATGGCCTGGACTGGGCCTCCACTCACCGGGTGCCGGGCCGCCGGGCCGATGCCGAAAGATTCGCCGACAAGGTGGCTCATGGATCACTCCGCCTCGATGTCGGATGTGGTGCCGCTCGGTACACAGACCTTCTCGGAACCCCGGTGATAGGACTGGACGCGTCGGGGGTGATGCTCGGCGAAAGCCGATCACTTGTCCCCGAAGCGATGTATGTCCAAGGCGACATCGAGGCACTCCCCTTCACTCGGGGGTCCCTCTCCGGAGCCTGGTCGTGGATGACCCATCACCACATTCCCCGGGCCAGGCTGCCGATGGCCCTGTGGGACCTGCACCGGGTCCTCTCGGTGGGGGCACCATTCGAACTGCAGGTCCTCGAGGGTGACGATGAGGGCAGTGGCCTCGTTGATCATGAGGTGAAGGGACGCTTCTTCGCCCAATGGACACCTGAGCAGCTCGTGGATGTGATCGTCGGAGCCGGCTTCGACGTCGAGGAAGGAACGGTGGCGGTCTCGGGCAACAAGGTGCGGCTGTCTGCGGTCCGGTCCCGCACTTTGGCCGACAGCGTGGCGCCGGGTATGCGGCTGCTGATGTGCGGGTCGAACCCCAGTTTCCATTCGGCCGATGCCGGAGTGGGATACTTTCGGGCCGGCAACCGGTTCTGGAAGGCGGCGTTGGCCAGCGGTCTGGTCTCCCGGGATCGTGACCCCCTCCACGCTCTCCGAGCCGAAGGCATCGGCATGACCGATCTGGTCAAACGGGCCACCCGTGCCGCCGACGAAGTGACCACCGACGAGTACCGCCAGGGTCTGGGTCGGCTCGAGCGGCTGGTGCAGTGGTTGCAACCGAAAGCAGTGTGCCTGGTGGGATTGGGTGGGTGGCGGGTGGCAGCCGATTCTCGGGCCCGCGCCGGTCTGCAGGATGCGCGCCTGGGCGGCCGTCCGGTCTACGTGATGCCGTCCACCAGTGGGCTCAATGCCCGGACCTCCCCCGACGAGCTCGCCGCCCATCTCCGGGCAGCGATGGCCGTGGCCGACGGGCTCGACTGACGAGCTCGACTGATGGGACATCTTGGATAGGCGACAGTCAATGTGGCTCAGGGTGCGACGCCACGCTGGCCGAGAATGGCGAAGCGCTGATGCCGTTGGGGTCCTACGGCTTCAGCACCAAGTTCGGCTGGTTGAACGATCGCTTCGGGGTCTCGTGGCAGCTCAACTTGGCGTGAGCGAGTCAGCGCCGCCGGTACACGTCGCGACGGTGCTCGGCGGCGAGCACTGTGACTACGCCAGCGTGTTCGTCGATGTCATACAACACCCGGTAGCTGCCACGGCGAGCAGCCCATCGACCCTCAAGTTCGCGCTGCAACGGCTTCCCGACTCGGTGGGGTGCACGCAGGAGGTCGCCGGTGATGAACTTGGCCACTGCCGCCGCGACCGCCTCCGGCAGGTCGTTGGTGATGTCTTTTGCGGCAGGCCTGGCGACCCGGAGCCGGTAAGGGAGTTGCGGTACTTCAGGCACCACCTTTCAGCGGGCTCGCTTGTCCAGCAATTCCCGCAGTCCGGCCTCGTCGACGACGTCACCCTCGGCGACCGCGGCTTCACCCTCGCGAAGCCGCTTCATAGTGACCGGATCCGACAGTACGTCGACGGTCTCCTCGAGCGCCTCAAGGTCCTCGGGGCTTATCAGGACGGCGGCCGGTCGGCCATTGCGCGTGATGGTCACCCGCGCATGAGTCCCCTCGACGCGTTCGACGATCGAGGACAGGGTGCTACGAACGTTGCTCAGCGGCAGAGACTCCACAGAGCTATTGTACAGAATAACGTGCAACACACACGATTAGGCGCAGTCCCGATACTCGAATTGTCGACGTAGCGGTCGAAGACGCCCCACAACGGGCACGAGGGCGGAACGTCTCGTTCCGCCTGGGTCCGACAGGTCCTGGCAGATGCGACTCGCAAGACAGGTCGAACCCCGTGCGATCAATCAGAGAGCGAGAGGATCGCAGTGAGCACGCCTTCGACCTGTGAAGACGGGAGCAGGCTCCCGCCGTCGACCGGAAGGTTGATTCCCGTCACATAAGCCGCCATGTCCGAACAGAGAAAGGCGATCACCGACGCCACATCCTCTGCGGTACCCACCCGACCCAGGGGCGTCGTGCGGTCGAAGCCGGCCCGGGTCTTCTCGTCACCCATGATTGGTGCGGTCAGGGGTGTCTCGATCAGACCCGGGGATACGCAGTTGACTCTGAGTGTCGGACCGTACTCAAGAGCGGCCGACTGGGTAAGGGCGATGACCGCCGCCTTCGAAGCGGCATAGGGTGCTTCGCCCCGGGTCGGTCGCATGCCGCTGATCGAGGACACGTTGACGATCGACCCGCGACCCGCTTCGAGCATCGTCGGCACTGCCGCCCGGATGCCGTTGAACGTCCCCCTCATGGAGACATTGACAATGCGGTCGTACTCGCGGTCACTGTAGCGATGCAGCGGCTTGACCGCCCCGACACCGGCATTGTTGACCAGAATGGTCAGCCCACCCAACTCGGCCGCGACCCGTTGCACGGCCGCATCCATCGCCTCACCGTCGCTGACATCGGCCACCACCACCGGGCCACCACCCAGCTCTTCGGCCACCGTCGCCGCCGCTTCCCCATCGATGTCGAGGAGGGCCACCAAGGCGCCCTCCTGTCGCAATCGCAGGCAGGTGGCCCGGCCGATTCCCGAACCGGCCCCGGTGACCAGCGCCAGGTGACCATCGAGCAGACCCATCAGGCCAACCCGTCGACGGGTGCGAGGTGGATGACCTCCGGGGGTGACAGAAAGTACGACCCGATGAGGGCTCTCCACTGGGTGAAGCGTTCGGACTGGCGGAAACCGACAGTGTGGTCTTCGAGCGTCTCCCACTGGATCAACAGGACGTACCGGTCAGGTGTTTCGATCCCCCGGTGCAGCTCCAAGGAGACAAACCCGTGGGATTCGGCCACCACCGATCTGGCCTCGGTGAGAGCGGCCTCGAACTCGCGGTTGACCCCGGGTTTGATGGTGATCACCGCGTGTTCGAGAACCATGGCGGCACGTTAGCGCCCGCGGTCGATAGGTTCCCATCCCGGGCGAGCCGGAGGACCGGTTACCCGATCGGAGCCTGGTCGCTCGTCAACAGCTGGTCGAGCCGGACCAACGTGCGTTCCATGTCACGTCGGGTCTTGCTCGAATAGATACCGCCCAACTTCAGCAACAGGCGCTGGTGGTCGGAAGTGATGTCCCAGCTCTCTCGAACCCGCGTGCCACCCTCCACCGGATCGAGTTCGTACCGCCAGATCCTTCCGCCAACCAGTCGACCCCAGGTTCCCTCCGGGCCGGTCTGCCAGGCAACCTTTCGGTTCTCCTCGAACTCGACGACCTTGTTCACCGTCGAATAGCGGACTCCCAGCTTCATCCTCATGCCGAACGCCATTCCCAGAGCCAGGCGCTGGGAGGGACCGGCCAGCGCCCCTTGGAGCATGCCCGATCCGTCGTACAGAGTGTGTTGACCGGCATCGGCCACCACCGCGAACACCGCTTCGGGCGCGACGGGAATGGTCCGTTCCACCGAGAGCACATAGCCGTTCATCCTCGTCTTCTCACGTCGGCGCCTTGGCGGGGTGGCTCCGGACCCGGTCGGCCCATCGGTACCGGGCCCGGCCACCGGGTCCACCGGGTCGACACCCGCCCACGAGGATTGCGGGTCACTGGCCGGAAACGATTCGTTCTCCGCCTCGTCGATGGCCGCATCGAGAGAATGATCACTTTGCCCGGCATGGTCATCGTGCATGGCGGATCTCCGTGACTCCGGGTGGTGGTGGTGTGACCATCCTTCCACGTTGACCTGCCCGGGCATCCGGAATACCCGGCCCGGGCCGAGCGTTTTCCAATACAGGAGCTACGCCCGAGGAGGCGCAGCCAGAGAACTGAGGGGTCGAACATGCTGGTGGAGATCTGGTCGGACGTGGTGTGCCCCTGGTGTTACATCGGGAAGCGGCAGTTTGAAGCGGCGCTGGCCTCGTTCGCACAGAGAGATGACGTCACCGTGGAGTGGCGGAGTTTCGAGCTCGATCCCAATGCTCCGGCCCGGCGCCAACTGTCGACCAACCAGCAGCTGGCCAAGAAGTACGGGATGAGCGAGGAGCAGGCTCAGGCCGCCACCGCCCGGGTGACCGGGGCGGCCACCGAGGTCGGTCTCGATTTCCGGTGGGACGTCGCCAAGTCGGGTAACACCTTCGACGCCCACCGCCTCATCCATCTGGCTGCCACCCACGGCCTCGGGGACGCCACCGAGGAAGCCCTCATGGCCGCCTACTTCACCCACGGCGCGCCAATCGGCGAACGAGCCACGCTGGAGAAGGTGGCCGCCGAAGTCGGTCTCGATGCCGAGGAAGTAGCCACCGCCATGGACGGCGCGACCTTTGCCGACGATGTCCGCCACGACGAGCAGATGGCCGGGGCTCTCGGCATCAGCGCGGTTCCATTCTTCGTGATCGATCGGGCCATCGGCGTGCCCGGCGCCCAGACCCCCGATGTGCTGCTGTCGGCGCTCGAACAGGCATGGTCGAAGTCGCACCCGCTCACCATGGTGAGCGCCCCTTCCGGCCGTGCCGAAGTCAGTGAATCCGCTGACTCCTGTAGTGACGGAAGCTGCGCCGTCTGATCAGTTCGGTCCACTTGGCCGGGCTCAGCCCAGGTGAAAGGAGCCGTCCTTCACCACTACCGGTCGGCCGATGAGCTCGTGGGTCGTGGCGAATACGGCCAGTTCCGCATCCTCACTGATGGCCACGCAGCGCCGTCCGTCCTCGGTGTCGCCCACCACCACGGTGCGCGCCCATTGCGCCCCGCCGGGCCCCTGCGGCGCGCCCGGCCCGCTCGCCCCGTCCCTGCCGCCGGGGGTCACTGTGTAGGTGACCACGGTGGCGGCCCCCGTGTACTCCCCCAGGGTTCCCACCACGTCACGGGTGTCGGTGGCCCTCTCTGCCTCGGCCCCGAAGTCACCGAGCAACGGAGCCTGCCCATCGGGTTCGGCCGACCACACCCCGAGGCCCGGCTTGGTGAGGAGCCCACTCACCGTGGTGACCACGCCCAACGAGCCCGGTTCGGCCCGGAGAGCACGTGCCACCGCGGCAGTCGTCTGCAAGACGAAATTGTTGAACGGTCCTCCGGCGAACGCCATCCCTCCGGTGATGGTGGGGGTTCCGTGGACATCGAGCCCGAGCTCACGTTGCTGTACCCGGACCGCGGCCGGAAAGCAGCTGTAGACCTCGATGAATTCGGCGTCGGCCACCGGGCGCCCGATCCGGGTCGATGCCGCCCGACCGAGGATGCCCATGGCCGGCCAGGCATCGGGCCGCTCACGACGGAGCAGCGACACCGCGTGGCTCGATTCGATCCCCACCCGGGGAAAGATCCAACGGTCGGACGAGATCCCGAACCGATGGGCCGCCTGCTGTGAACAGAACAGCAATGCCGCGGCTTGGTCCACTGTCCACTGGGTGGAGTGCCACTTGTTGTATGGGAAGGCCAAGGGTCGGTTGGCCGGCGATGCCAGGTCGATCTCCCCCGCGGTCATCGGGGTGGGAAAGGCGGCCAGCGGGTTTCCCTGCGCCACACCGTTGAACCGGGCACACAACTCGGCCACCTCCCGGCGGTGCTCGCCGATCGACAGCCCTTCGGCGGCCCGGAGTGCATTGTCGATCATGGCGTACTGCTGCACCGGGTCCCATAGCCGGGTGACCACCTCCACCGACTCGAGAAGCGCCCCCGTGCGGCGGCGGACCACGTCCGGGACCAGATCGGGTTGACCGGTCTCGACGGCATCGGCGCTCCGGGCCCACCGTCTCGCTTCACCGCCCACTACCACCGCCACGTCGGACGAGCCGTCGAGGATGGCCGAGAGTGCCTCATTGATCAGACCTTGCTGCGGGATACCCAGCTCGACGAGATGGGTGCGCACCTCCCGTGCCCCCACCGCCCCCGCCACCAATCGAGCCGGGTCGGGATAGGTCCAACTCCCCTGGGGCACCGCCATCCGGTCGATGGCTTCGAGTATCTCTGGTGCGCCGGCATCGGAGGCCGCATCCCGCAGCGCCAAGGTCATCAGCTCGGTTGCCTCGGCATGCTCGGATGCCGTGCCCACCCCGACCAGCACCGGGGTACGGGGATCCATGGGGGCAACCATCGGGTCAGTATGCCCGAGGCACGACCGAACCCAGTGCGCCGGTGCGCCGGTCCCGCATCATGCGACCGATCTGGCGCCAGGTGATGGACACGGCTCCCTGTTCGAGAGCGTCGGCCCGCAGGCGCTCAGGAACGTCATAGTGAGCTTGATACGGTCGGCGTTGGTGGCATTGGAACCACGCTCGTTTCATGCCGAGACAGACGGCGAAGACATGGAGCTCCTCGTCGCTGTCGGCAACCAGGTGAGACCAGAGGTCGTCGACCGGTCCGAGACGAGCGCGCTGGCGCCAATCGTCGAGGTAGACGGTCATCGGGGTCGCTCTGGCCCGCCGTCAGATGATCCGGCCGGTAGCGCCGGCATCGGTGACCACCGGCAGGCCGGCAATCTCCCAGGCGGTCATCCCCCCGTTGAGGTTATGGACATCGAAGCCGACCTCGACCAACGCGGTGGCGACAGCGCCCGAACGCCCGCCCATCCGGCATACGCAGATGACGGTCCGGTCGGTGGGGATCTCTTCCACCCTGCCGGAGACCAGCCCCATGGAGATATGGACGGCCTCGGCGGCGTGGCCCGCCTCCCACTCGTCATCCTCCCGGACATCGAGAAGGAATGCGCCGGTACCCACCAACTCGTGGGCGTCTTCTGCGGTGATCTCGGAAATCTGGATGGGGTGGGTCATCCCCATCACGGTAACCGGGGAGGGCCGCCAACCGTCCGGAGGAAAACCTTCGAGGTCGGGTTCGGGTCGGGGTTCGGCTCCGCGTCGATGACCAACACCGGTCGAGAGCTGGGTGCCGACGGGCTCCGGCATAGACGGGTCGACCCGACATCTGCCCCCAGGGGCCTTGTCAGGCGGTGCGACGCGGAACGGTCACGATCTCTGGCGCTGCCACCTCGGCGTCGGGCAGCCGAAGGTCGACGAACGTTGCCACCGCCCGGAACACCCTGCGGCTGGCCTCGGCCCACGGCATCAGAATAGGGAACACGTGGAACATGCCGGGCTCTTCGAGGCCGACGGTCTCCACCCCCGCGGTTTGAAGCTGTTCCACAAACTGCCGGATGGAGTCCCTGAACATCTCGTCGTGGCCGTAGGCGACAAACGCGGGGGGCCACCCGGCCGTGTCCTGATCCACGGCTGATACGTAGGCCGCACCCGGGTCCCGGCCATGCAGGTACGCGGAGGTCGGAATGTTCCACGGGAGGATGTCCTTACCGGCATTTTCGGATACTGACGGCTGGTCGAGACGGAGGTCCACCTCCGGAGAGAACAGCAGGACGCCGGCGATCTGTCGATGCGAGACCTTTTCATCCACATAGAGGAGTGTGGATGCCAATCCTCCTCCCGACGAGTCACCGGCGATGAACAGGCGAGCCGGGTCGACACCCCTGTGGAGCAGAGCTTCGAACACCAACACGGCATCCTCCAGCCCGGCCGGGAAGGGGAACTCGGGAGCCAACCGATAGTCGGCGACAAAGATCTCACACCGGGTCTGTCGAGCCAGCCACGAGGTGAACGCCGCGTACATCCGGGGAGAGGTCCCGATATATCCGCCACCGTGCAGGTAGAGGATGGTCCCCCGGGGCGCCACATCCCTGGGTCGGTACCAGATTCCGGGGACCCCGGCGATGGTCTCGGGCTCGGCGTCGGCGCCGAGGGATCGGACCACCGGTGGCATCGCCCACCGGCACAGATCGTCGAGCACCAGCTCGATGGAGCGGAACTCGTCGATGGGGAGAGACGACGAGTAGCCCATGAAGGAACGGATGGTCTCCCTGGTCACCGCCACCCCAAGGTTGTGGGGCAAGCTGCCTTCGCCGGCGAAGGGGCTCCGAAACGGCACTCGGACCATGGCCGTCACCATCTGGCCGGCCAACCCGATCAGATCGGTGGTGGCAATCGGCCACGACGACCTGGCCACACCGGGCCGTTGGGCCATCACCACGGGACGGCTCCGGACTTCATGGTGTCCATCGGATCACCGTTCGCGCCATGTTCGCCAATCGGGCCGCACACCATGGAGCGCTGCCGCCCGGCCAGATCAGACCGGCTCGGCGGCCAGGGTCGACCCCAAGCGGAGCAGCTGGTCGGTGGCTCCTCCCAGGGTCAACTCGATCTGCTTGGTCAGCAGAAAATATCGGTGCAGCGGGTAGTCGCGATCCACCCCCACGCCTCCGTGGAGGTGGACGGCGGCGTGCACCACCCGTTGGCCTCCGTCGGCGGCCCAAAATTTCGCCACCGCCACCGCGTCCTCGGCCGGAAGCCCTTCGGCGATTCTCCATGCCGCCTGCCAGGCGGTGAGCCGGATGGCCTCGGCGTCGACATAGGCATCGGCCGCCCGCTGGCCCACCGCCTGGAAGGTGGCGATCGGCTTGCCGAACTGCTCACGGGTCTTGGTGTACTCGGACACCAGTGCCAATGCCGCCGCGGTCACACCGGCCTCGGCGATCGAAAGCGCCGCCGTGGTCCGAAGGACCATCCATTCGACGATGGCCGGTCCGTCCTCGACCGAGCCGAGCACGGCTTCCTCACCCAACGACAGTCCGTCGAAGATGAGGACCGCCTCGAGGCGACCGGTGTTGGCCACCTGGCGCTGGCGGATGATGCCCTCGGACGACAGGTCCACCACGAACACCGCCACCGTCCCACCATCGGTGGAAGCCGGGACCAACACCAGGTTGGCCACCATTCCCGAGGGGACACAGGCCTTGGTCCCCGACAGCTTCCAGCCGGCACCGGCACGCTCGGCTCGGACCGAGGGGGCCATGGGGGAACCCAACAACTCCACCAACGCCGTCGTGACCACCGACTCGCCACTGATGACACCGGGGAGCCACTGCCGGCGTTGGGGGTCCGACCCGAACCGGTCGATGGCGGCGGCACCGGTAGCCAACGTCTCGATCACCGGCACATAGGCGGCGGTCCGACCGGCCGCCTCGACGATCAGCGACGTCTCGATGAAGCCGAGACCGGCCCCACCCACGTCTTCGGGCAGGGCGATGCCCAGCAATCCGGCTGAGGCCAGTTCCGCCCAGAGTTTGCGGTCGAACCGGTCGTCGGCGGGGTCCGCCTCGAACTGGCGCAGGCGCTCGTGGGTGGCCAGATCGGTGAAGATCCGATCGGCCAGCCCACGGACGGCCTCTTGTTCTTCGTTGAAGGAGAAATCCATGTCGTGTGTCCTCTGTCTTCTATCGCAGCGACCGGGGCAGGCCCAGGCCGAAGATGGCGATCAGATCGCGCTGGATCTCATTGGTGCCACCGCCGAAGGTCAGGATGACCAGGCTGCGGGCGTACATCTCGAGCCGACCGGCCAGCACCACCTCCGGCGTTCCCCGGGTGAGGTACCCGGCCTGGCCGATCACCTCCATCATCAGCCTGAAGGCCTCCATGTAGAACTCGGTGCCGAACACCTTGATGGTCGAGGCGTCGGCCACATCGAGGTGGCCCTGGGTCGCCGTCCACGCCACCTTCCAGTTGATCAACTTGAGGAACTCGAGTTTGGCGTGGATGCGGGCCAGGTGGACCTGCACCCACTCCTGGTCGATCACCCGGCGGCCGTCTCCCAGCTTGGTGGCCTGCGCCCAGGCCCGGGTGTCGGCCAGGGCACGCTCGATGATGCCGGGGGAGCACAACGTCACCCGCTCGTGATTGAGCTGGTTGGTGATGAGGGTCCACCCGTTGTTCTCGCCACCCACCAGATTGGCGGCGGGGACCCGCACGTCCTCGTAGAACGTGTAGTTGATGTTGTGCCCGCCCAACAGCTGCATGGGCACCACCTTGATACCGGGGGTATCCATGGGCACGATGAAGATCGAGATCCCTTTGTGCTTGGAGACCTCTGGGTCGGTGCGGGTGGCCAGCCAGATGTAGTCGGCATCGCCTGCCAACGAAGTGAAGATCTTGGCCCCGTTGATCACGTACTCATCGCCGTCCCGCACCGCCCGAGTCTCCAAGGCGGCCAGGTCGGTCCCGGCGTTGGGCTCGGTATAGCCGATGCAGAAGTGGATGTCGCCGGCCAGAATCCGGGGGAGGAAGTCGGCCTTCTGCTCGGGGGTCCCGAAGTCCATGATGGTCGGACCCACCGTATTGATGGTCAGCATCGGCACCGGCGCCCCCGCCCGCATCGACTCATCGAAGAAGATGAACTGCTCGAGGGCGGAACGGCCCTGGCCCCCGTATTCCTTGGGCCAGCCGATCCCCAACCACCCGTCGTCGGCCATTTGCTTCACCACCCGGCGCATATCGGGCCCGATACCACCACCGGCCGCCAACTGCTCCTCCACCTCGGGGGTGAGCAACTCCGCGTAGTAGGTGCGGAGCTCGCGCTGCAAGGCCTGTTGTTCCTCGGTGTAGCCGATCTCCATCGAGGCCTCCCTCTCAGTGGTTTCCCGCACAGAAAAAACGGAACGCGTTCTATTCTTGCTGATCCCTGACCCCAGCGCCAACGCATTCGGCTCCCGGGGTTGCCGACTGCACCGCCCCCGGCGATGCCCGGGGCGGGGACGCAGTATCGTGGCCGGTCGTACGTGGTGCGCCCAGCACGTCCAGCACGCCCAGCACCACCTATCCACAACCAGCGCGGTTTAGGCCGCCACAACCTCAGGAGTACCGCATGCCCGAAGCAGTCATCGTCGCCACCGGTCGCACCCCGATCGGCCGGGCCGTCAAGGGCTCACTGAAGGACTGTCGACCCGATGACCTTGCCGCCCTGGTCATCAAAGAAGTGCTGGCCAAGGTCCCACAACTCGACCCCCAGACCGTCGAAGACGTGATCCTCGGGAGCGGCCAGCCCGGCGGTGAGGCGGGCTACAACGTAGGTCGGGTGGCCGCCCTGTTGGCCGGGTTGCCCAACGTCCCGGGAGTCACCGTCAACCGGTACTGCTCCTCGTCGCT
>PKXA01000123.1:15130-26838 GCA_003133325.1 Acidimicrobiaceae bacterium
TCGCCATGGGCCAGACCGCCGAGAACGTGGCCGAGTTCAAGAAGGTGAGCCGCCAGGAGCAGGATGAGTTCGCATTGCAGTCACAGCTCCGGGCGGTGGCCTCCCAGGAGTCGGGCTTCTTCGAACATGAGATCATTCCGGTGACCACACCCGACGGGACGGTGGTGACCAAGGATGACGGGCCCCGCGCCGGTACCACCCTGGAGGGACTGGCCGGCCTGCAGCCGGTGTTCCGTGAGGGCGGCACCATCACCGCCGGCAATGCCTGCCCGCTCAACGACGGTGCCGCCGCGGTGATCGTGATGAGCGACACCCGGGCCCGTGAGCTCGGCATCACCCCGATGGCGCGGATCGTGGCCAGCGGTGTGACCGGCATCAACCCCGAGATCATGGGCCTCGGCCCCATCGAGGCCATCCGTCAGGTTCTGGGACGGGCCAACATGACCATCGACGACATCGACCTGGTGGAGATCAACGAGGCTTTCGCCGCTCAGGTGGTTCCCTCGGCCAAGGAGCTGGGCATCAGCCACGACAAGCTGAATGTCCACGGTGGGGCCATCGCCCTCGGCCATCCGTTCGGCCAGACCGGTGCCCGCATCATGACCACCCTGCTCCACGGCCTGGAGGATGCCGGGAAGACCTTCGGTCTCGAGTCGATGTGCATAGGCGGCGGCCAGGGCATGGCCATGATCGTCGAGCGCCTGTCCTGAGAGCGGGGCGACCGGCCCCGGCCACCACCCCGGATCTCCCGATCGCCGCCATCCGGATTCGGTTGGCGGCGATCGGCGTGAACCACCCGGTTCAGCCGGCGATCTCCTCGATGGCGTACTCGGGACAGTTGGCGATGGCCAAGCGGGCCTTGGCCTCCAGCCCGACCGGGACCGTGCCGTCCCCCACCACGGTCGACAGACCGTAGTCATCCACGTTGAACAGCTCGGGAACCAGTCCGTAACACCGGGCGTGCCCTTCACATTTTTCGGGATCCACCCGTATCCTCACGGGAACACCACCGGGAGGATGCGGGGACCCCTCACCTGCCCACCGGCCCAGGTGACCTCGGCATCGTCGGACAGGTAGAACTCGGGGATGCGGGCCAGCCACTCTTCGAGGGCGATCCGCAGCTCCATGCGGGCCAGATTGGAGCCGGCGCAGCGATGGATGCCCGAGCCGAAGGCCACGTGGCGATTGAGGGCCCGGTCCAACACCACCTGATCAGGATCTGCAAACGCCTCCGGATCGCGGTTCGCCGCGGGGAAGTTCATCAATACCCTGTCCCCCGCCTTCATCGGACAGCCCTCGAACTCGACGTCTCCGGTCACCACCCGGGCCATGGTCACGGGCGAATAGGCCCGTAGCAACTCCTCGATGGCCGTCGGCATCAGGGAGGGCTCGGCCACCAGGCGCGCTCGGTCGTCGGAATGGGTGGCCAGATGCCACAAGGAGGATCCGATAGCGCTCCAAGTGGTGTCGACACCGGCGATGAGCACCAGCGCGGCCATGCCGAGGACGACACTCTCTTCGACAGGAGCACCGTCGACCTCGGCATGCAACAACTCGCTCAGGAGATCGTCGCCGGGTTCGGTGCGCCGGTGGGCCACCTCCTCGGTGAAGAAGGTGAGCAGCCCCTCGATACCGTGGGCCCGTCGCTCCGGGTCATCGGCGAACTCGAGGACGTCGCGCACCCACCCGGTGAAGGTGCCGGCCAGGGTGGGCGGCACCCCGAGGATGTGGGCGATCACCCGGGCAGGGATCTGCTGGGCGTAGTCCACCGCCGCATCCGCGCGGCCATTGGCCTTGAACCCGTCGATGAGCGTGGCACACAGCTCGCGGGTGAGCGCCTCATAGCCCTTCACCCGGCGATGGGAGAACCACGGCAGCAACAGGCGCCGGGTCGAGGTGTGCAGAGGTGGATCCGAGGAAATGGGGGGAAGGCCATAGAGAAGCACCGGATCCTCGGGCTCCTCGCCGTCGAACGGGATGACCGCCACCTCGAGTGAGCTGAAGTGCTCGACATCGTGGGCAAGGTCGACCACGTCCTCGTATCGGGTGGGGAGCCAGGTGCTCCCCCGCCTGTCGCTGTGGGCCACCGGGCAGGCCTTCCTCAGCTCGTCCCAAATTCTGAATGGATCGGCGATATAGCCGGCATCGAGAACGTCGAAGTCGGTATCCCACCCGTGTACCGCTGGCGTGCGTGCCATAATCCGACGCTACCGGACGCGGGGTCGGACTGTTCATCGATCGATGTCGGGAGGACCGGGATCCCCATGGGCGGGGCTCTGGGTGTTCTCTTCGGTTCCACGTCCCGGCGAATCGGCTCATGTTGCAGTGCGGCGGGTTCCGAACACCTACCCCAGGGCAGCTGCCCGTCCGTGCTCGGCGAACTGGCCACGGAGTTCGTCGACCTGGGCGGCGGTCAGCCTTTCATAGGGCCAACTCCGATCCCGTTGCCAGAACACCGGATCCGAGGTCTCCCACCGTTCCCTCCGCAGCGCCTGCTTGACCACCTTGTTCGACGCGGTGAGCGGCATCTCCGGCACGATTCGGACAAACCGGGGCATCCACTTGGTCCCGAGGTCGGGCTGGCCGGACAGGAACCCGAAGAACCCGACCGGATCGAACGACGATCCGGGCGCCAGTTCGATAGCCACCATCACCTGATCACCGGTTCGGGCATCAGGAACCGGGTAGACCGCCACCATCACCGCGGGCGGGTAGCGGGCGACTATCCGCTCGATGGGGGCGGCAGAGAAGTTCTCACTGTCGACCCGAAGCCGGTCCCCTCCCCGCCCGGCGAAGTAGAGCCATCCGTCTTCGTCCCGGTAACCGAGGTCACCACTCCAGTACCAACCGTGGCGTATCCGTTCGGCGTCGGCCTCGGGGTTGTTGTAGTACCCCTCGAAAGATCCGACCACGTTCCGTCCCACGATCTCACCGATGGCCTCATGGCTATTGACCAGTCGGCCGGTGGCGTCGAAGACGGCCGGAGGGCACTCGCCCAGGGTGGCGGGGTCGACGATGGCCAGGTCCATTCCGGGTGGAGAGTGGCCGATCGAGTTGGCCGGTGCCCCGGGGGGCTTCTGGGTGTTGATCGCCCCTTCACTCGAGCCGTAGTTCTCCAAGAGCTCGCACCCGAATCGGCGGGTGAATATCTCCATGTCCCGGGCCGACGCCTCGGTCCCGAACCCCAACCGCAGGGGGTTGTCGGCATCGTCCTCGGCTTCGGGGGTGGCCAGCACGTAGGCCAGGGATCGGCCCACGTAGTTGAAGAACGAAGCTCCGAATCTACGCACGTCGGGTAGGAACCCGGTGGCGGAGAACCTCCTCGCCATCGCCATGGTTGCTCCCTGGCCGAGTACCGGTGCCCAGTTGGCCATCAGCGCGTTCCCATGAAACAGCGGCATCGACTGATAGCTGACCGTGTGCCGGGTGATGCCGAACATGGCCGGCGTGCGGCAGGCGATGGCGGCCAGGCGTCCTTGGGTGCAGACCACCGCCTTGGGCGCCCCGGTGGAGCCGGAGGTGAACAACAACAGCAGCCGATCACTCGGGGCAACGTCGACGGTCGGCAACGCAACACCGGCATGGGCCGTGACCATCTCCACATAGGCAGGGCTGTCAATCAGCAGAAGCTTCTCCGGAGTCACACCGGTGTCGAGGCCTTCGAGGAGTGAAGCGTGGTCAGTATCAGTGATGATCACCCGACAGTCGGTGTGGCGGATGTCGTGGGCCAGCTCATCCCCGCGACGGGTCGGGTTGATCCCCACCACCGTGGCACCAACCAGCGCCGAGCCGGCGATCCAGAACAAGAACTCGGGCACGTTGTCGAGGAGGATGCCGATGTGGAATGGCCCGTCCCGGCGCAGGGCGAGTGCCATCTGCGCTCGGATGGCGGCGGCTGCGACGAACTCGGTCCACGAGTAGCGCTCGTCCTCGAAGAGCAGCGCCGGGTGATTGTCCCCGGCCCGGGCCCGCAGCAGATCGGCGACCGTCTCTTCGCTCATTTCCCCTTGCTACCAGGGATCGGCACTGCCGGTGCGCGCTGCCCAGGTGACAACAGGTGCGGCGTAAAGAACACACTCGGGGTCAGTCGTCCATCGGCACCCAGTCGGCAGCAAGGCATGAGGTCGGGTGGCGGGTGAATCTGCAAGCCGTGTCTCAGGAACGAAGATCGACAACCGGCCACGTCGGATCCGCATCGAGGATCTCCGGATCTCCGGTCAGGAGAGTGGCGCGATGGGCGAGGGCCGTGGCGACAGCGAACGCTTCTGCGTAGGCCATGGGGTGCCGAGCCTTAATGTGAGCCGCCACACCGCCTTCGAGGCGTGCACCGCGCAGCGTCTTGCCGTCGACGGCGATCGCCGCAAGGTCCTTCGAGGGATCGTCATCGTCGGGCTCCTTCGAAGCGGAGTTCTCGTCGTCACGGCTCTGGCCCAGCCGCTTGGCCGAGACCTGTTCGGCGAGCCAGGATCCGACAATCTCGTCGAACGGGTTGCGGTCGATCGCATTGAGCGTGCGGCGGATGGTCGAGCTATCGGGCGCGATGAACTTGCCGGTCCGAGGCGACGCCCGCATGTCGAGACGGCGCAGCGCCTCTTGGGGCAGTTCGGCTGCGGTGTCACCGATCGCGTTGAAGCTCTTGGCGCCGCGCAGGGTGGCCAGGGCCGCGACGGCAAGGATCGGGGCGACGCGGTGCCGCACCCCGCGTTTCATCCTCGGGTCAGGGACCGCCTCGAGCCGGGCAAGCAGCCCGTCTGCTCCGTCGAGGTCGACACGGTTGAGATCGATCGCGGCCACTACGGCCCTCCTGGAGGGGTCGAGGAACGGATGGTCGAAGTCCGAGGTGAGCATTCCGAGCGCCCCACGGCGCAGTGCTCGCGCCCACACGACTTTCTGGGCACCGTGGTGGGTGAAGTGCCCGGCCTTTCTTGCGAAGCCCGCGGTACGTCCGAGCGCGGTGAAGTTCGACGCCTGGTAGCACGTGCCTCGGTGGCGGGCGGGGTCGGTGAAGGTCTCGACGAGCACCACTGGGTGCCCCCATCGTTCTTCGAAGTCCGTGGACAGCCGGCGCAGCGCCCGGGAGAGAACCTCGCTCGCGAGATTCGGTCGCCGGTGCTCTTCGAGCACGCAGAAGCGCTGGTTGTTCGTCACGTAGCGCAGCCGCCGCCAGCACTCCTGCTCACTCCACCCAATGTGCTCGTCACGCGCTTTCACCACCAGCGCGGCCGAACCGAAGCCGATCAATGCCGCCCACTCGCCGTCAACGACTGCGATGTAGCGCATCACCTCGCCGACGAGGCCACCACCGAGCCAGTGCGAGCGCTCGAGTTCCTCGTCGAACCGCTGGCGCTCACCGGCATCGATCGGGCGAACAATCAGTGGACGGTCATGCCTCGATCGGTTCGGTTCCACCGCAGAGCTTGTAGCACCGGGGACACAGGGAGCGTCAATCCGCGCGCGTCAGGGCTGGTCAAGAAGCTATCTACGGACTTTGCCTCAGCCCTGGCCGTTGTCCCAGGTGGTGGACCGTGCCCCTACGGGGGGTGAACAGTTACAAGTTCGTCAACTATTGTGAACTCGACCCGCAACTCGGGCGAGCACTTGGCCAGCAACTCGGCCGAGTTGACGAGGGGAGCATGGTCATATCGCAACGGCAGGCGACGAATCCTGAGGCACGGCTTGGGCGGCGGGTACCGGCTCCCGAAGTGCCCGACGAGCAGCCGCCGGACATCGTTCTCCCGGCCGCTCTTCGGCTCCTCGGGATCTATGCGGCGGTCAGGATCGCCCTATTCGTTGCCGATGTGCTGGCAGCTCATATCGGCTTTGGCAGAAACCTCGATGGCCCACTGACCGGGTGGGACGCACAGCACTACATTCAAATAGCGGCTCATGGCTATCCCGTGGTGAGCCCCACATTAAATGGGCACTTGACATACAGCGTTTCGGGATTCGAGCCGGTCTTCCCCCTCCTCATCAGGCTCGTAGCCTTCGTGACCCACTCGTCGTACGTCGCTGCTGCTCTCTTCGTGTCGATCTGGGCCGGAGCTATTGGGACACTACTCGTGTGGCGGTTGGCAACTGCACTTCGAGGCGAGAGCGTCGGTTTCAACGCCGCGGTCCTGTTTGTCATCTTTCCAGGGATGGCCATTCCGTGGGGAATGTTCTATTCCGAGTCGGTCGGTCTGGCACTCGTCGCGGGATGCCTCTTATTGATGTTCTACGAGCGGTGGATCTGGGCAGGTGTCGTTGGTGCGATAGCTACGATGACGAGTCCTCTGGCCTTGCCGCTGGCCGTCGCGGCGCTCTTCCCGGCGATTCGATCTGTACTACGCCGACAGCTACCTGGTGCACTCATCACTGTCTTCCTCGTGCCGACGGGATTTCTGGCCTTCGCTGGCTGGCTCGCGGTCCGCTATCACGATCCTCTCTACTGGTACCACCTACAGAACCAAGCATGGGGGGCAACCGTCGATTGGGGCAAGGGTCTCATCCTGCTTCTCCCACATTTCTGGACCGGTGGATACGTCGGCAAGGCGTGGCTCGAGTGGATCGGTATCATCGTAGTGGTAGGTGCTGTTATCGCTCTTTGGCGAGCGAGATTGCCGGGATTCGTCAACACCTATTGCGCTTCAGTCTTTGTCCTGCTCTTCGTGAGCAACCAACTCGGTTTCAAGCCCCGTCTTCTCACATGGGCGTTCCCGGCACTGATCGCGGTTACACAAGTTCTCCGACGCCGATCATGGCAAACTTTGGCCCTTGGATTCGCCGTCCTGCTTCCGATCGTCCTTATTGCCTACACGACAATAGAAAACACCATGATCCAGCCATGATGACAGGGTGATCGACAAAGTCGCATGAGCGACGACAGTCGGGAGCAAGATCCACGGCGTTGGTTGTCCAGGTTCGGCTGTAGGCCTGTCGGCACGAGCGCTGTCGACGTTCTGGCGCGATGCCAGCGCCGAGATCTGCGGTGCGGGCGCGTCGATGACGCGATCGAGGGTGACGCTCAGTTCGCGAGTTCGCGCCGGCGCTACAGGCCCATCAGCCCGAGCGCCCGGTCGGGGGTCCAGGCGGCCCAGCGGGTGCCCTTGGCCATGTTGGTGAAGCCGGCGCGAGGCGCAGGAGTGAGATCGCAAGGTTGCGCAGCGTTGCGAGTACCTGGGGTCCGCTCCCGGTGCGCACGGTCGAACGGTCCTCGTCCCACGTGACGTCTCGCACCCAGTGGCCGCGGTTCTCCACCCCCCCAGTGGTTGCGAATGTGCCGGGCCAGCTGCTTTGGTCCCGCTTGGCCCGCTGCGAGATCGGTGACGTAGTACGACGTCTCTTCTGACTGCATCCGGTCCGCCAGATCGCCGCGTTCCCGGTCCACCGCGATGACCCGGGTCCATCGAGTACCCGGGCTTCGGACGGCAGATCCAAGACAAGCTGTTGGCGGAGCTGCTGGACGACTTGGCGGGCCCGGTCAACGCCGGCCATTCGCTCGACGATGTACGCGACCTCTCCGAGGTTGATCCAGCTCATCACCGGCCGGGATGACAACACAGCTTCGACGCGGCTCGCAGCTGGCTCGGCGCCCTCAAGCCAACGCAAGATTGCCCACGAATCGAGACAGTCCGTCACCCGTCCTGTTCCATGCGGTGGTCGGCCTCGAGTACTGCGGTGAGGCCGATCCCAGCCAACGTCCCCCGCAGACTCGAGCGGGCCCGCACTGGTTCCACTCGTACCGCGCCATCCTCGAGGGCGAAATCAACCTGGTCGCCAGGAATAATCCCCAGTCGATCACGCATCGCCTTCGGGATGACGACCTGGCCTTTCGGGCCAACACGGTGAGCCATACCTAAAGGTATAACGGTGAACTCATGGTCGTTGCACCCGAACCTGCAGACAGACCACCGGGGAAACGGACTACGACGAAACCCCGCCGGCGAGTCCCGCTCAGATACACCGACTCGGCTATCGCCATGTGGGTACGAGCAGCGGTCCCGGATGGGTCGGCTAGTGCCGTGACCGGCAAGGTTTGCCCGGTTTGTGTCGAGCCAATCCGCCGGCGCCGGCGCCCGATCCGTCTGATCTGGCGCGACTCGGCCCTGGCGTCGCTCTGCGTGCCTCGCGTCCAGATCGGGTGTTCGTGCTCTCGCGCTTTCGGGAGATCAGATCGCCATCGACGCTCACGGTGCAGTGGTAGCATGACACCATGACCAAGAACTTCACAGTCCGGTTACCAGACGACGTGGCTCGCGATGCCGAAGCGCTCGCCCGGGTGGAAGGAAAGAGCGTGAACGAAACGGTCCGCTCGGCGCTTGTCGAGGCTGTCGAACGCCGCCGAGCAGACCCGGAGTTCAAGAAGCGGCTCCGCCGCATCATCGACGAAGACCGGGAGCTCCTCGAGCGCCTGGCCAGGTGAGGACCCAGTACCTGGACCTGGCAGACTTCCTGGCTGTCGCCTGCGAAGTTACCGGCCTCGACCTCGACACGGTAACGGCCGTGGCCAACCTCGACATGGCCGACTCGGCGTTGCACGCCCCGATGGCCGGGTTCGCAGGTCAGGAGCTCTACCCCGCCTTCGTGGACAAGGCAGCGGTGCTGCTCGTCCGGCTCGCGAAAAACCACCCGCTTCCCGACGGCAACAAGCGCACCGCGTGGGTGTGCCTTCGGCTGTTCATGGAGACAAACGGCTGGGGCTTCGACACGCAACCACCGGTCGACGAGTCCGAAGCCGCCGTCCTCGCCATCGCCGCTGGTCAGTGGCGGGAGGAGGAGGCGAAGGACTGGCTGTCAGGGTTCCTCGTTCGCCGCGAAGAATGGGAACCTGGAGGGAGCCGGTGAGCGATCAGCATCGTGCAGATCGAGACGAGCACGTGCGCAGGGCTCGGCGCATCAACTCGCTCACGGTCTGACTCAGGCTCTGGCCCCGATCACGGGCCAGCGAGGTGGCCGCTCGGTGAAGATCGTCAGGGAGATCAACAGTCGTTCGTATCACTGCGTCATACATCGTGATGCGGTGATGCGGTGATGCGGAGTTCAGATGGTCAGTCCCCCGTCCACCGAAAGCACGGCTCCCGTCGTGTACGAGGACTCGTCAGAGGCCAGAAAGGCCACCGATCCGGCCATCTCCGCCGGGGTGGCGAAACCCAGGGGCGACATGATCTTTTTCAGCTCGTTGAAGTCGGCCCCTTCGGGGAGTTCGAAGGTTCCGACCAACGGGGTGTCCACCCCGCCGGGGGCAATCACGTTCACCCGTACGCCCCGGCTCAGGTACTCGGCGGCCAGCGCCTTGGAGAACATCAACACCCCGGCCTTCGAAGCGCAGTAGGCCGCCGAGTACGCCTGACCCATCAGGGCGGTGTTGGAGGCCACGTTGACGATGCACCCACCGTGCTCGAGAAGGTGGGGCAGGGTGGCCTTGCAGACCAGAAACGTCCCGGTCAGGTTCACGGCCAGGATCTTCTCCCACCGTTCGAGCGGCATGTCGACCGTGTTGAAGAACCCGCCGATGCCGGCCACGTTGCACACCACGGTGGGCGGACCCAGCGCCTCGACGGTGGCGGCCACCGCGGCGATCACCGACTCCTCGGAGGTCACGTCACAGCTGATGGCCGTGCCCCGACCGCCGGCGGCGGTGATCTGTTCGACAGTCGATCGCACCCCCTCTTCGGCGATGTCGAGAGCGGCCACCGCCGCACCCTCGCCGGCCAGCCGAAGAGCCACCGCTTGGCCGATACCCGAACCCGCCCCGGTGACCACCGCCACCTTGCCGGTGAACCGCCGACCGACGAAAGCGCTGATGGAGGCGTTGGCGGCATCGTGTTCACTGCCGCCCAGGCCGAGGGTGACCCTCTTGATCGGGCTCATGTGGTTCTCCCTGTGTTCGAAGACGGCGCGAACTCTTCACGCAGTTTGTGTTTGAGAATCTTTCCGGCCGGGTTCCGGGGCACGGCGGAAACCAGCTCGAGTTGTTCGGGGATGGCTTGGACCCGCAAGTCCCTCCCCTTCAAGAACTTCACCATCTCCTCGAGCGAGAACCTTTCACCATCCTTGACCGCCACCACTGCGCAGGCCCGCTCCCCCGTTTTGGCATCAGGCAGGCCGATGATGGCCACGTCGGCCACCGCCGGGTGGGCATAGAGGAGGTCTTCCACCTCCTTGGCCGAGATGTTCTCGCCGTTGCGGATGATGATGTCCTTCAACCGCCCGGTGATGGTGACGAACCCTTCGGCGTCCACGATCCCGAGGTCGCCGCTACGGAAGAACCCTTCGTCGTCGAAGGCGTCGGCGTCGAGGGACGGATCGAGATAGCCGCTGATCACCTGGGGTCCCTTCAATCGGATCTCGCCCTCCACCCCGGGAGGAGCCAAACTCCCGTCGAGGGCCACCACCTTGATGGTGACCCCGGGGGTGGCCGGGCCTTCGGTGTCCGCCAGCTTCTGATCGGGATCGAACGTCCGGGCCATGACCACGATGGGGGCTTCGGTGAGGCCGTACCCCGAAACGATGCCGATACCACCGATCTCGGCTTTCAGGTCGTAGTGGAGCTGGGGTGGCTTGGGTGCACCACCTCCGGGATAGGAGCGGATGTGGGGGAAGATCGATGCCCCACCCGACTTCCGCTGTGCCGCCAGGTAGGCCAGGTGGAATGGCGTGCCGGACCCGGCCAGGGTGACGTCGTGGGCGGCCAAAAACGCCGGCGTGGTCGTCGTGTCGAACGCCTCGGTGACCAACAGGGTGCACCCGGTGAACAGGGCCGCCATCAGCCAGCCGATGCCACCGATGTGGGTGAACGGGAAGACCAGGGCCGACACGTCCTCGGCGTTCATATCGAGGCACTCGGCCATGGCCAAGGCGGAAGCCATCACCGTGAGGTCGGTGTGCTGGGCACCCTTGGGATCGGCGGTGGTGCCCGAGGTATAGAAGAGCCATCGAACCGGGGCATCGGCGGCAAACTCCGGCAACGGCCGTACCTTGGGGAGATCGGCCGGGTCGCCCTCGGGGAGCGAACGGTCGGCCACCAGCACAGCCATCTTCGGGTGCCCCATGGCTACATGGTGGGCCATGGAAGCAAAGTCGAAGCCGCGGTAGACGGAGGGAACGATGAGCAACGATGCATGGCTCTGCCCGGTGATGAAGGCGACCTCCCGACCCCGGTAGATGGGGATGAGCGGGTTCTGGCGAGCCCCCAGGCGGGCCAGGGCGCCGACCAACACCAGCGACTCGATCCACGTAGGGAGCTCCCAACTGACCGAAGTGCCTTCCCCCACCGAGTAGTCGGTCGAAAGACCGGCGGCCGCCACCAGGCAGGCCTGGCGGTAGCCGGCAAAGGTCATCTGGCGTCCGGTGTCCTCGCGGGCCAGGACCGCATCGGGAGTCCGCACCGCCCGGCGCTCGATCAGCTCCCACAGAGAAGGCGCGCCCACCCAACCACGGCCGGTGGTCCGCTCCGCCAACTCCTCGATGAAATCGGTCATTGCTCCCCCTCGGACCACAACTAATCGGCGTTTGCGTCGAGAACGTACAGCAGCGAACCGGCGGCCGGCGGGGTGGCAGAGAAGTGCAACTCGTGCGCGCCCTTCCAGAACTCCCCTTCGATCTGACGCACCGTCATATTGGCGTTGACTGTAACAGGCGAGTTCACTGCGATAGCGGGTTCGAGCGCCTCGTCGAGTTCCACACCACTCGGATCGGAGGAACTCCCCTCCCTTTCTGTCAGCATGACC
>PKXA01000099.1 GCA_003133325.1 Acidimicrobiaceae bacterium
TTCGCAGGGGGATCCCTTTACCGAGAGGCTTCGGGACAGAAGGAAAGATCCGAAAGGACCGCACCGGTATTGACGCAGAGATCGCGTCGATCACCGAGACCCGCTGGGTCTCCCGGGTCATAGCGACGACGCTCGCCGGTTAAGGGCCATGGGACTTCTCCCTCACCTTCGACGTCAATGCCAAGGCCAGGAAGAAACTCGAAGACGAGCTCTTCGGCAAGCGGATCCTCTTCACCGACCACGACGAGTGGCCAGTCTCCGACGTCATCGCTGCCTACCGGTCCCAGTGCACCGTCGAGTCCGACTTCCGCCAGATGAAGGATCGCCAAGTTGTTTCGTTCTCCCCGATGTTCCACTGGACCGACCAAAAGATCCGAGTGCACGCCTTCTACTGCGCGCTCGCCCTCGCCCTCGCCCGGCTCATGGTGCGAGAAGCCAAACAGTCCGGACACGACATGAGCGTGCGCCCACTCCTCTCGACGCTCGGCGAAATCGAGGAGACCGTGCTCCTCTACCAGGGTGAGCGGGGACGTCCTCGGGCACGGCGGATGCTCACGGAGATGGACCCCATTCAAGAGCGCCTCTACGACCTCTTCGGACTCGACAAATACGCCCCGAGACGCTGACCTAGGTACTACACCTACTCCACACAAACACCAGCCCTGAGCTGCGCCGATAGCAGCTCACGACGGGCTATCGAGGAAACTCGACCTAGGTGCCATATGGCCCTAGTAAGGGTGAGGAGCGCTGTGGTACCTTGCATTTGTCTCGTCCAGTGTGGATTGACCGTTTGGCCAATGCGTGCGGCGGGCGTTACGGCGACATACGTATCTACAAGGAGAATCGACAATGAGACAGAAGAATTACCGGCTCCGCCAACTGGCGGTAGCGGCAATAGGAGCGGTAACCGCCGTTTCGGGAATCGCGGTCTTGGGAGCAACCCCGGCGGGCGCCGTTGCTGCCCCGCCCGCGGTGTCGCCATTGACCCTTGCCCCTGCACCGGCTGCGAGCGTGGTTGCTGGTGGGGCTAACCAAGCGGCGACAAACTGGACGTTTACCATCGGAAACCAGTTCGCGACTGCTGACAAGCTCGTTATCGATGTTGGCCCCAACGCGACCACCCAGTGTCAGTCGGCGACGAACTATGTAGGTTTTTCCGCCGCGCCCACGGTAGCTGTCACAGCGATCACCGGGCAGGATACCCCCCCGCAATTTACTGCCGCATTGGCGACCCAAACGACTGACGGGGCCGGGTGCACGGGTATCTTCGACCAACTTCAACTGATCGTTGACAACAGCGCCGACCTCCTCCAGGTCCCACAAGCCGCCTGGACGGTCAAGGTCAGCGGAAACCTCTACAACGTCGGTTCGGCCACGCCGGCTGGCAGCATTGGTGCGTCTGGTAGTTATGTCCAAGGTGCAACTGGTGGTTCAACCACTGCCGTCGTCGTCGCTCCGAACGCCACGGTGAGCAGCGTTGCCGTCAGCGCCGACAACCCGCCGGTATTGGTGCAACCGAACCCGACCCCTGCTGCTGGTACCAATACAGGCATCAGCGCCATTGTGCTCACTGAGTCATCTGTCGCCGCAGTCCCGGTCGGGTACGTCTGCGTCGAGTTCAATGGAACGGGGAATGATTTCGTCAATAACGCCGGCGTACCTGCCGGCATTGCGACGGTCACCCCTTCCACCGGGGGGACCGTCGGCAGTTCCGGAGCGCTCACGCCAGTCGGCGCTGTTGTCAATGGTGGTACGCCGGGTTTCGCTTTCCAGGTCACGCATGTTTCGACTACCGCCACGAGTTACGCGGTAAGCGGTCTTTCCATCGTTAATCCGAGCGCACTGGGAACCCAGAGTGTTTCCGTCTTCTACGACTCCGTGTCGAACGCCTGCACAACAACCACCGCAACCTATAGCGCGAGTACTCCCGTGTTCTCGGTATTCAGTACCAACCGGATCTACGGACAGACCGCCGACGGTACCGCCGCCGCCGAACTTGCCTCACAGTACGCTCCGACCGGTTCCAGTTGCCCCAATGGCGCCGCTGGAGGACCCGTTGTGTTGGCTACCGACCACAACTTCCCTGATGCACTGTCCGCTTCCTATCTGGCGGCCAAGCTCGGAACCGGCGTGCTGTTGACGCCGACCAACGCGTTGGCTGCCGAAACGGTGACGGCCCTACGGATCGAAGGCATCACCCACGTCTATATCGTGGGTGGTCCGATCGCAGTCAGCGAGACGGTGGTCGCCGCATTGCTATCCATCCAGGCTTACAACTGCGGTGGTACGGCCGGCCTCACCACCAGCACCGGTGCACCGCAGAATCTGGCCGTTACCCAGGTCTACGGGCAAACCCAGTACGACACGGCCCAGACGGTCGCCCAGTACTTCGGTGCCTCTGGCGTTGGAACGGGTACCTTCGGTGGGGGCTATCCCACCAGCACCACCGGGACCAGTGCCTACAACTCGACGTCCGGTTTGAGTGGAACCATTGCTCCGACCAGTTCGGTGCCGACGGCCACGGCCATTTTGGCCACGGGGCAGACCTTCCCCGATGCCATGTCCGCCAGTGCGATGTCCTACGCCAAAAATTGGCCGATCCTGTTGACCCAACAGGCGGCGCTGTCAACTCAGGCTTCGGCCGCTATCGCCAACCTGGGCATCAAACAGGTCATCGTGATGGGCGGTCCGGTTGCCGTTTCGGATGCAGTTGTACTGCAGCTCGAAGCATTGGGTGTGTCGGTGCTTCGCATCGCCGGCACTGATCTCACCGACACCGCACAGTTGCTTGCCGAGTTCGAATTGAGCACGACAGTCAATGGCAGCAGCCAGGCCACCGGGCTCGGTTGGGCGAAACTCGGTGCCAACCCCAATACCTACGGTGTGAACGTCGCCCGCGGTGACTTCTACGCTGATGCCCTGGCCGGAAGCGTGGTCGGAGGTAAGACCCACTCGCCGATCGTGTTGACGCTCGATCCCAACACGTTGGGTACGGGCATCCCGGCGCTGTTCAACGACGAAGCCAATTTGGCGGTACCCAACGATGTTGACGCTGTCACTGTCTTGGGTGGTCCGCAGGCTGTGACCCCGGCAACCGTGAATGCGGTGTTGGCGTCGATCCCCAGCTAGACGGGGAACGAAGCAACATGTAGTGAGCCGCACAAGGAGTATCTATGCGAGAAGGGGGCCCGCAAGGGCCCCCTTCTCGCGGATACCGAGAGAACATGGCACAGCAGTACTGCCACCGGGTTGACCTTGGGTAACCTTCGAGACATCTCGCCCAACCGTGGGGTCCGCATATCCGAGCGACCCCTATTCCGCACGCCGCGCCGAAGTCCGTCGAGACAAGGAGAATCCAGTGAGACCAATCAGGACTTTCCGCCTCTGCCAGCCGGCGGTAGTCGCAGTGGGGGTGCTGAGCGCCATCTCCGGAATCGCCGCCATCGGCGTCTTGCCTGCCCACGCGGTTGCGGCTCCGGTGGTGCTGTCCACCACTACCATCACCCGACCGAACAGCGTCATTGTGGGTGGAGCCGGCCAGGCGGCCACCAATTGGGGATTCACCTTCTCCAACACGTTTGTCAAGGGGGACGCTTTCGTCCTCGACGTGGGTCCTCCGGGTGCGACTGGCTGTCAATCGTCCACCAACTATGTCGGGTACGCGGCCACGCCGACGGTGACCGTCAAAGCCGTCTCGTCCGGCCAGGACACTCCCCCGACCATCACGGCTACCTTGGCCCAGCAGACCTCCAATCCCGTCGAACCCGTCCGCTGCCCCGGCATTCATGACCAACTGGTGCTTGCCATCGGAAATGGTCCCGATTCCACGTCGACCGGATCGGGGAGCTGGACGTGGGACATCACCATCAGCGGGATCAGCTACAACGTCGGCACAGCCAGCGCGCCCCGCAACGTCACCGTCGGTGGTTCGTATGTGTTCGGGGCGAAAGGCACGACACCCGTAGCTGTTGGGATCTCCGCCAATGCGGTGGTGACTGCGGTTGGGGTCACGGCCGACAACCCGCCGGTAGTGGTCCGTCCGAACACGACGATGGATCCGTCGATCAACACGTCGATCAGTCCCGTCGTGTTGACCGAGACCTCGCAAGGCGCCATTCCGAGCGGATTCGTCTGTGTCGAGCTCAACGCCGGCAACTACTTCGTCACCAATGGCACGTACGTACCTGTGGGCATGGCGCATGTCAACGCCGGGAGCGGCGCGATCCTCGGAAAGTTGGGTGCGCTGTCTGGGTTCGGTTCCCCCAGTGCGCCCGGCGCATTCGATACATCGGGCGTGGCATTCCAAGTGAGCACCGTGTCGACGACTGCCGGTGCCTTCGAAATAGCGGGGCTGACGGTTGTCGATCCGAACAACGTCCCCTTCGGTTCCCAGAATCTCACCGTGTTCGCGGCCTCCTCGGTGGCCAACTGCGCCAGCGGCACCGCTACGGTGGTGTACAGCTATTCGGTGGCGGGCTTTTCGGTCTTCAACCCCAACCGGATCTATGGTCAGACCGCTGACGGCACCGCCGCCGCCGAACTTGCGTCGGTTTACCCGCCGAGCGGGACCAGCTGCCCGCCGAGCGGAAATGTCGTGTTAGCCACCGATCACAACTTCCCTGACGCTTTGTCCGCTTCGTATATGGCCAAAAAGCTCGACACCGGTGTGCTGTTGACACCTACCGGCGGACTTTCCTCGATTGCTGCGGCGGCTTTGCAGCTCGAAGGCATCACCCACGTCTATATCGTGGGTGGTCCGATCGCGGTGAGCGGCACGGTGGTCCAACAGCTGCAGGCCGCTCAAGCGTATGCGTGCGGTGGCACCGGTGGCCTCACCACCAGCACCGGCTCGCCTCAGAATCTGACGGTGACCCAGGTCTACGGGCAGACCCAGTACGACACGGCCCAGGCGGTTGCCCAGTACTTCGGCGCCGGTGCCGTTGGCACGGGGACCTTCGGCGGGGCGTACCCCAGCATCTCGGGGTCGAGCGCTTACAACACCACGACCGGTCTGAGTGGCAGCGTTGCCCCGGCCGGTTCGGCCGCTACCCCGGTTGGCATTCTGGCCACTGGGCAGACCTTCCCCGACGCCATGGCCGCCAGTGCGATGTCCTATGCCGAGAATTGGCCGATCCTGTTGACCCAACAGGGTTTGTTGGCGGCTCAGGCGCAGGCGGCGATCGTGAACCTGGGCATCAAACAGGTAGTTGTGATGGGAGGACCGGTTGCCGTTTCGGATGCAGTTGTAGTGCAGCTCGAAGCATTGGATGTGTCGGTCCTTCGCATTGCCGGTGCCGACCTCACCGACACTGCACAGTTGCTTGCCGAGTTCGAGTTGAGTACGACAGCCAATGGCAGCGGTCAGGCCACCGGACTGGGTTGGGCTGACTTCGGTGCCAACACCGATGCCTACGGTGTGAATGTCGCCCGTGGTGACTTCTATGCCGACGCCCTGGCCGGCAGCGTCGTGGGAGGAACCAACCACTCGCCGATTGTGCTCACCCTCAATCCCGGCACCCTGGGGTCAGGCATTCCGGACCTGTTCAACAACGAAGCCAATTTGGCGGAGCCCAACCAGGTCGAGGCGGTCACCATCCTGGGTGGTCCGATGGCGGTGACACCGGCAACCGAGGCTGCAGTGCTGCAGGCAATCGGCAACTCCTGACAGGGGAGCGGACACGGCCCTTTCATGGTCGAGGGCGCAGGGCTGCGACCTCCGGTGTGTGATCCGGATTGACGTGGGGTGTTCGGGTGGTGACAGTCGTAGTGGGCGCGAGATCCGTGGATCGCAGGGTTGAGCAGCGCTCCGGTTCGAGCGGACGAGCAGGCTCGCTTCCATGCGGAGATCGACAAGCATCACTGGCTTGGACACCGGATGGTCGGCGAGACGATGCGCTACGTCGCGACCGATGCGAATGATGAATGGGTTGCGTTGGTCGGATTCGCTTCGCTCGCACTGACCTGTACGCCTCGTGATCGGTTCATAAGCTGGTCGTCGGAGTCACCGTCTCGCAGGCTGCGTTTCGTTGCATCGAACCAGCGGTAGGGATCACGGATTACTCCCCAGACTCGATCACCGAAAGTCCCCGCGAGGGTCCGTTCCGGCCACTACCGACCCGTTCGACGATGGGCTAACCGGCCAGTGAACGCAACTGGAGTCGAGCGGATGAGCCCATGGACACAAGAGGTAGTGAGGAATAGCGTAGTGATATCCTACGGTTTCCCCCGAAGCACCTACCGATGGACGGGATACCGTAGTATTATGCTACGGTATATGGCATGCAGGATCGGGCCATGGAGCGTGCGTTCAGCCTCGCTCAAGAGCAGCAGGGATTCGTCACCTACACGAACCTCGTCGACCTGGGGATCGACCCTGCACTGGCCCGCCAGTGGTACCAGCGGGGGCGGGTGGAGCGGGTCGCGTACGGCGTGTACCGCTTTTTTCAGGTCCAAGTCAGCGAACTGGACGCCTACCGGTTGGCCACCTTGTGGCCTGTAGGGCGGGGCGTCCTGAGCCATGAGACCGCCCTGCAGGTCCACGAGATGTGCGACGTGAACCCCGCGAAGATCCACATCACGGTCCCGGGTCGCTACCGACCCCAACGCGCCGGAGGAGAGAGCTACGTCCTCCATCGCGCTGACCTTGCTCCGGCGGAGGTCACCTTCGTCGAGGGGATCCCGATCGTCACTCCGCTCCGCGCCATCGCCGAGGCGATCGACACCGCAGTTCCCCCCCACCTCGTCGCCCAGGCGATCGGCACCGCCAGACGGCTTGGCCGAGCCCGCACAGCCGACCTCGACCGCCTCGAAGAGCGACTTGCGGCACCGGCATGAGCGACCCGTTCGCAGGTCTGGCGCCGCGGGACAAGGAGCCCAACACGGGCACGAACTTCCTCAACTGGCTGGCCCAGGCGGCCAACCGGCAACAGATGGCGCCAAAGCGACTGAACCGGATCGTGGCGAACGGGATCGTCATCGCCGCGCTCCAACGGGCATCGCACGACGACGGAAAGAGCTTGTTCCTCATCAAGGGCGGCATCCAGATCGAGCTGCGTCTCGGGTTGCGCGCCCGGGCCAGCGCCGACCTCGACACCCTGTTCCGCGGGGAGTTCTCGACTTTTCTCGCCGCCCTTGACGAAGTGTTACTCGACGGGCTCGGGCCGTTCACGCTGCAGCGAACAGAACCCGAAGACATCCACGTGGCGAGCCGGACGGTCAACCCGCGGCGGATGAACGTCGGTATCGGGCTCCGGGGCCGAACCGTCTTGACCGTTCAACTGGAGGTCGCACCCGACGAAGCCGGAGCCGGAAAGACGGTCGACATGATCCCCGTCCCGTCTCTCGAGCACTTCGGTATCTCCTCCCCTGGGCAAGCCGCCGCCTTGGCGCTCGAGTACCAGGTGGCCCAAAAACTCCATGCCTGCACCGATCCGCACACCGACGAGCGGGCCAACCTCCGTGTCCACGATGTCGTCGACCTCCACCTGGTGCGAACCACGTTCTTTGCCGACGGCGTGCCGCCTTTGTTGAGGGAGGCATGTCTGGCCGTCTTCGACGCCCGAGCCCAAGAGGCGGCTGCCACGGGACGAGATCCCCGGCCATGGCCACCGGTGGTCGAAGCCCATGGACACTGGCGCCAGCCGTATGAACGGCTGGCAGGGGAGCTCGGCCTCGGGCTGACCTTCGGCGAGGCCGTCACCGGCTTGAACCGGTGGATACGGGAGATCGACGCCGGTCACGGGCACTCGGCTCCAGACCACCTCGCCTAGCAAGCCGGCAACTCGCCCGTCAGCCCAACACTGCGCTCGATCTTCTCGGAATTCCACGTCGACTTTGCACATGACCGTGGGGAGCGGACCGACCGGTAGTGCGCATCACAAGGCAGTAGCGGTTTGAGATAGGGATTCGAAAGGATCCCTTTCTGGCGGCAACCGAGAGATCGTCGGTTATGGGTCCTCTGGTTGGTCGGCTTGGGTCGAGATCCGGATCGGTCGGCCTGTCGGGGGTTACCGGTCGCCGGCAACCGGGCCAGGTCGGGACACATTCACGAACCGACCGTCGACCACCTCCACCTCGGTGAGTTCCAGATCGGCGCCGACTCTCGCCACGTCAGGGTCAACGCTCCGTCCGGCCCACCGGGCGGCGTAGTTGGCATCGGCCCGTCGGTCGCCCCGAGCCGCTTCCCGAGTGTCGGAGCGCATCCATTGGAAGACGACCATGCCGATGGCGGCGAAGGTGAAGAGCTCACTGGCGATCCACAGAAGTCCTCCACCCTGCTGGGTGTCGGCCAACGTGTGGAAAGACGGAGCGACAGAAACGGTGGCTTGGGTCAGGGCCAGGCCGAGCAGGGTGCCGACGGGGATGTCCACCGCGAGGAAACCCAGCTTCATGGGAGGGGTCAGGCGCCAGCGGGACGGGTCGATGCCGACCACCAGCCACCAGTAGAGGCAGCCGGTGATCAGAAAGTGCAGATGGGTGAGGTCATGGACGAGCGGGTGTTCCAAGCTGAATTGGTAGAACGGGGTGAGGAAGTATCCGATCATGGTGACCGAGAAGAAGAACAACACCACCAGTGGATTGGTGATGACCTCGACGATCGGGTGGTGGAGCACCCGGAGGATGGTGGTCTGGGTGTGTCGACCCGAGGCCTGCAGTGCCAGGGTGACCGGAGCACCCAGCACCAGAAGGATGGGAGCCACGTTCATCAGGAGTAGATGCTGGATGACATGGATGGAGAAGACCGAGTCGTCGTAGGAGGCGACCCCCGAGTCGGTGGCGATGATGATGGTGACGATCCCGGCCAGAAACGACACCGTCCTCCACGGTGACCAATGCCGCCCTTTGAGAGCCAGCCGCCTGGCAGCCAGGACGTATCCGGCGCCCAGGGCAATGTCCACAGCCACCGTCACCAGGCTCAGCCAGTCGGTCTGCCATCCGCTGATGAGGGTGTGGAGTTGGACGGGAGGGGAGATAGCACCGGCGAACAACATCGGCTCCAGTCTTTCAGGCCACCAGCCCGGATCCCAACCGGGCTGGACCAGGCATCCGGTCGATCAGGCCGGCTCGGGAGCCTTGGCCGGCCGGGGGAGAGGTCGAGAGGTCAGCGGGGAGTGACCACGCTGATCCCAGCCGCCTTGGCGGCGGCACCAAGCTCGTTGTCGTAGACGACCATGGCGTGAGCATCGACCCGGAGAGCAGTGGCCAGATGAATGGCGTCGGCGGACCGCAGTCGCCCGGGCAAGAGGGGCGCAGTTACGAGATCTCCGCTCTCGACATCGATGAGGGCCAGGGTGGACAACACGTCGGCTACTGCTTCGGTTCGGATGGGCGCGGTTGGCCGGTTTGCGGCGCAGTGCAGTTCGGTGTGAAGGAGCAGCGATGCGACCAGCGTGTCCGAAGCTCCAGACCGAACGTGCTCGAGGTAGTCAGCGACAGCCTCGGATTCGGCTTCTGCGACGAGGAGCTTCATCGCCGCGGAGGTGTCGACATAGACGATCACCGGTCGCCACGGACATCGGCAATGATTTCGGAAGTGGTCCGAGCCGACTTCGCCCGTTGCAGTTGACGCAGATCCACCGACCGGTCCTCGGGCTGGCGCACTTTTCCCGCCGCGATCAACCTCTCATACGATGTAAGTGACGGGGGGACGAGGACAGCGGCGACTTCACCGTGGTTGGTGACCTCGATGATCTCGCCGGCTGCCACGTTTCGAAGTATCTCCGAGCTGTTGTTACGAAGCTCGCGATGGCTGATCGTGCGCATCTTCCTCCCTCCCTTTGATTGTAGCAAACGTAGCAAACGTCGGAAGTTCCGGGCATGGAGCCAAGTTTCCAACGTCCTCCATTCTGTGAGCGACGATGGCAGTCGGCCTCGCCAGTTGACAATCGGTTGGGAGGAGGCAGCCAGGGCGTGCCGCCGATACCCCGCAGGATCTCTACGGATGGTGTTGCGTATACGCACAATGATTTCTGAGTGGATGGTCGGTTTCGACGAGTAATCAATGAGGAGGAGAGTCGAAACGGATCAGGCCGGCTCGGGCTGGAGTTCGCCGGCTGCATCGAACTCGTCGAGAGCGTCGAGCCCGGTTCGCAGCGCACTCTCGATGGACCGGCGTTGTCTTGACGCTTCGGCGGTGGCTTCCCAACGGGCCTCGATGCGGCCGAAGCGCCAGACGCCCAGGGCCACCGCCCAGACCACTACGAAGATTCCCACGATGAAGAAGCCGGCCCTGTTGATGTTGAACCCGGCCAGCCGGTCCCATACCCAGCCGTGGAGATGGGCCTCTTGTCCGAGAAGCCCGAAAAGCTCCACGGTTCCGATGAAGAAGGCCACCGCCACCGACAGTCCGGTGATGGTGATGTTGTAGTACACCTTGCGAATGGGCCGGGAGAATGCCCATCCGTAGGCGAAGTTCATGAAGCACCCGTCGAGGGTGTCGAACAGGCTCATCCCGGCCGCGAAGAGGATCGGCAACGACAGGATCGCCCAGAACGGCAGTCCGCTGGCCACTGCCGTCCCCGACAAGACCAGGAGGGCAACCTCGGTGGCGGTGTCGAAACCCAGGCCGAAGAGGAGTCCGATCGGGTACATCTTCACCGGTTTGTCGATGCGGCGGGCCAGGGGCCCGAAGAACCGGTTCATCAGTCCCCGCTGATTGAGCTGGATCTCGAGCGCCTGGTCGTCGTACTTCCCCTCGCGGATATGGAAGAAGACCTTCACGATGGAAACCAGAATGACGATGTTCAGGACGGCGATGAGATAGAGGAAGAAGCCCGACACCGACGTGCCGATGACCGCTGTCCACTGGTGGAGCCCGGAACCGTTGTTCTTCACCTGGTCGTCCAGTGCCCGGATGCCGAAGTTGAGCACGACGGCCAACCCGAACACGATCGACGAGTGGCCGAGGGAAAACCAGAACCCCACACTCAGTGGACGCTTCCCTTCGGCCATGAGCTTTCGGGTGGTGTTGTCGATGGCGGAGATGTGGTCGGCGTCGAAGGCATGCCGCATGCCGAGGGTATAGGCGAGGATCCCGGTGCCCAGGCCGAACAGGTCCTTGGTGCTCAGGTGATAGTGGTGGGAGATGGCGGCGAACAGCAGTACGAAGCCGAGGACGTGGAGCCCGATGACGGTGGTTGCCATACCTCCGACCCGTCGCCACTCGGAGGGATCGAGCGAATCCTGTATCTTCCGGATTCGGGCGGAGCGGGCGGTGGTCTCGTGGGCTGCCGCGAGAGCGGGGACGGGACCGGGCACAGCAGAAACTGTAAGGCTGATGCGAATCAGTTGCAAGAGCGAAATTGTTGCGATGGACGGGCCCGGCCCGGACTCAGACTTCTGCAGATTCTCCGGCAGCGGGCGCCTCGGGGGCAGCGGGCGCATCGGGAGTGGCTCGTGGGTTCTGGGGGATGGCTCACCGGGCGCCCCTCACTGGCGTACACGGGTGATCAATGTCGGCCGCCCAGCAAGTTTGTGTCTTCCATTTGTAGTTTGTGTCTGACATAAGATAAAGGTGAAGCTGATCCGGTTCACGCGGGGGCCCGCAAGCATCGGGTCGGCAGGAAGTCCGCCTACCACGTGATCGCCATGACCGGCGACACCACCACCACAGAACCCGACACCGGCGACACCACCCTCAGCTGGGTCGGCAAGGACGAACGTGGTCGAGAGCTCGAGATCGTGGCGATCGACAAGCCCGGCTGCTACTTCGTCATCCACGTGATGCCGACGCACTATAGAAGGGAAGGCAGATGAGACGTAGCAAGATCAAGCCCGGAGCGATCGGTCCCGACGTTGATCTCGACACCGAGGAGGTGTACCTGGCCGACGGGCGGCGCCTGACCGAACAGGTCGCCGAGGAGTTGGCGGAGCGGGCCCTGGCCCGGCACCGGGGTCGACCATCAGTGACGGGTGGAGGTGAACGGACCCCCAGCCTGACAGTTCGAGTTCCGCAGGCAACGAGGACAGCATTGGAGGAGCTCGCCAAGGCTCAGGGAAAGCGGCTGGCCGACGTGAGCCGTGAGGCCCTGGACGAGTACGTCTCTCGCCACGCCAGCTGAAAGAGGGGTCGACTTCTCGGTCCTTTAGGGCCGGGAAGTCGACGGTCAGACTTCTGCAGATTCTCCGGCAGCGGGCGCCTCGGGATTGGCGGCGGCGCACTCGGCGCACCTGCCGCTCAAGGAGAAGTGGTGGGGGTCGATGACAAACCCGGTATCGGCTTCGAGCCGTACCCGCAGCGGGTCGAAGGTGCTGTCGGGGATCTCGATGACCTTGTCGCACACTTCACAGACCAAGTGGTGGTGGACGTCATTGGCCAGATGCCAGCGGGAGGGGCCGTGGCCGATGTGGACGTGAAAGGCGATATCGAGCCGTTCGAAGAGTTCGAGGGTGCGATAGATCGTGGCCAGGTTGATATCGGGGTGTTGGGCCCATACCGCGTCGGCCAACTGCTCAGCGGTGAGGTGGTCATCACTGCGGTCGAGGGCTTCGATCACCGCCCGTCGGTCAACGGTGATCCTTCCGCCGGAGAGCCGAATCGCCTCGATTGCCTCCTCGACCCGTTCCGTCGGCACCTTGGTGAGCGTAGCGGGAGAGAGTGGAATGGGGGTGGGTATGCCGAAAAGGGCTATCGAAGGCCGGTCAAAGGTGCCATGAGGGAGAGCCGAGCCGATCCGGCTACCGGCTACCGGCGGGCGGGGGAGATCCTCTTCCTCATCCGCTTCCTCTTCTTCTCCCGGAGGTACAGCCAGCGGCCGAACAATGCCCCGAGAGAGGCGACGACGACGGTTCCCACCAAGGCATAGAGCCACAATTCAGCCACCGGGAGGGGAAGGCCCTTGTTCAAATACAATCGAAGCCCGATGTCGGCGATGATCAGTATGAACGAGACGGGAATGGCGAGGGCGATCCCCTGGGCAATGGCACCGGTGGAGCGACGCCGATGGCGGCCGGCGATGGCACCACCGACGAAGAACGCGGCGGTGACGATGACGGTGGGCGCAATCCAGAGGTCACCCGGCTGGTCGATCATGGGCTGACCCCTCCACATCGATTCCCACAACATCATGGGTCCGCTGATGACCAGGGTGAACAGCATCGCATTGCTGAGCGAACGGTAGTGGATGGCCCGGTGCCCGCCGGGCGGTGCTGCACTCTGCAGGGACGGGACATCGATGCTCTCGGTCACGCCGACCTGGGTCGAGACTGATCCCGACCCGAGATGGCCGGATGCGGGCAATCCCTCGCTGAGATCGGGAATGTCCACCGGCAACCGTGAGACCCCGAGGGTGGAGCCCACCTGATCAGACTTGCTGATGACTCGCCCGACGCCGGGTGAAGACCACCAGAAGCGTCCCCATGGCCAATAGGAACAGCGCCCCGATGATGAGGGCCAGGAGGTCGGCACCGGTGAAGGCGAGGGAGCCGCCCGAGCTACCCGAACCGCTGGTGCCGAGAGCGGATGTGGTGGCATTGGGGATGTTGACGTTCACAGTGCCGCCGGCACCTCCCGAGGTATTTGCCAACGTGACCGTATTGGAGCCGTATGTCGCCGACACCGGCGTCGAACCGTTCACGCTGACATCGGGATCGCCGCTGACTGCAATCGTCAACGTGACATTTCCGGCACCGTCGGAATTCGCGGTGATACCGGTGGTGACCCCGGCGATGGAGATGGCGAAGGTGGAGCTCGGTGAGCAACCGGTGAGCACCACGACTGCGGAATTGCCGGCGTAAATGGTGACAGTGCTCACACACGGCTGTGTGCCACCGCCCGGGTTGGTGGTCCCACCGCTGTTGCCCTGTGTCGTCGTGGTCGTGCTGCCGCCGGGGGGGTTTGTGCTCCCGGGGACAGTGGTGACAGTGGTGGTCCCCGGATAGCCGGAAGCCGCCCCGGCGACGGTCGGGAGCGCGAGGCCCAAGCCACCAACGATGGCTATCGCCCCACCGATAACGGCAAGCTTGCGGAATATCACGTGACACCTCTTGGGATTTCAGGCCGGAACCCCATGGGCCCGGTGCTGATTGAACTTGGAATCTGATCAATTTCTGATGGTAGAACGATCGAATGGCCGCATTATCACGGCCGACCTTCAAAAACGTGCTTCCACCTGGCCTTGGGACCATTGCCGGTTATCGGGGGGTGAGGGCCCATGTGGCGGCGAGAGTCTTGGTCAAGCCGGCCGTGACGTACGAGGGCCCGACCACGTTCCAGTCGGGTCCTCCCACCACCTGGACGGAAACCTGGGCCGGTTCGAGGCTGGGCTGAGGCACCAGTTGCAGGGACAGATGTCCGTTCCGCACTGCATTCGGGATCACCGTGGTGAAGTCGACTGTCTGGTGCTGCTGAGGGAGCACCGAGGTGGCCGTCTCGTTGAGCACCAGCCCGGACTCGTAGACCCCGGCATTGGTCTGTGAGCCCTTCGGGGACCAGAGGTAGATCCGGGTGACGTACTGACCGGGAGTGAACGAGTTGATGTTGTCCGGCCCCAACTGGGCCGAGGGCGGCTGCCCGGCAGGAGCGTGGTTCGAGATGGTTGCGTAGGTATGGACCACCGCATTGTTGTCCTTGTCGATGGAGACGACCATCCGGATGCCGGTGGTGACGTAGTAGTCGAGTTTGGCCGCGGTGGCACTCTGGACCGAGAGGTGGAAGGTCCGATCGGCCTCACTGGTGTCGATGGCGCCGGATCCGCCGGCTTTCACGATGGTGGCCTCGTACGAGGGATTTTCGTCCCAGGCCAGCAGGTGGCGTCCGGCCACGTCTCTGGCCAGAGCCACGGCCAGCCCGGCCAGGTCGACATGCTCGGTCTTCATCTTGTCGACGACCGCACGGGCCACCGCGGAAATATCGTCGTGGCGCTGGGTCTGGTCCCCGGCCGGAAATTCGGCATAGAGCTGGTGGAGGAGGACATCGGCAGCGTTGGCTGAGGTGACCGGCTGGTCGATGCCGGACACCGTGACCGGTCCGGACAGAGCCAGCAGGCTGACGAGGGCCGGAACGTCGAGAGCGATCACCCCGTTGACGTGGGTGCCGGTGACCTGTTGGTACATCGCCTGCATGGTCTGGCCGCTCAAGGGGAATCCGGCGGTGGCGTTGACCGACTGCCACAGTTGGGTGGGATCCAGCGAACCGAAGATGGCTTGGGTACCCGCAGGCATGGCCACGTTCACCGGATGAGGCAATGGGATATCTGACGGCGCGGTGTGGTCGAGCGAGAACGAGCCGTTGGCGGAGTGCATCAGTGCGGTGGAGAGGACCTCGCCCTGGTCACGCATTTCGGCGTTGTTCTCCCCGGCGATGAGCTCCAGACGAGGACCGGCGGCGCCTACCAGGGGCAATGCATAGGAGAGCACGTTGCTTCCGGTTCCCAGCAGCGCCGCCAGCTTGGAGTCCTCGGTGTCGAAGGAGGCCCGAGCGGAGCCGAGCGGCCCCCACAGGCCACCGCTGGGCCGATTGAGGGTCGTGAGCTGGTGGTGGGCCGATGAGACAGAGGTCTGGAGGCCCTGGAGTTGAGGAATGGAGATATTCAAACCTTGGGTGGTGGCGGCAAGGGTGTCCACCCGCTGGAGGAGGCCGTTTCCGAGGGTTGCCGTCTGTCCTACATCCTGGACAAGCTGGAGGAGAGCCTGGCGTTGACCGTGGAGCAGGGGGAGCGCCCCGAGGACCTTGAGGCCGAGCGATGAGTGCAGGGTGATGTAGGCCGAACTGGCGTCCTGTTCGACCGCGTCGATGTCCACCTGGGCTTGGGCCCGACCTGCGGCCGACGTCAGTTGCTGGCGGTTGTCGAGGGCGACGGAGATCGTGCTCCTAGCGCTGTCCAGGGTGTGCTGGGCCTTGATGATGGAGCGGAGGGCCAGCACTCCGAGGACGAGGAACCCCAGTACGATCAGTACCACCAGACTCGAGCCGGCGAAGAGCCACGGACGCCGGGTGATGAGCCCGGTACGGGCGGAATGGTGATGGTCCTCGTGCTTCCGGTGCTGTTTCCAATGAGAAATCCCGTACCGGAAGCGATGGCCGACGTGTTGACGACGATGCCGGTAGGGCGTCATGGGCTCGTCACCACACCCGGGTTCGATTCCGCGCTCGGGTCGGTCTGTCCCGGGCCTGTCACCGGGGTGGTGTGGGTGGAATCCGAGCGGAGAAGTGTCATGGTGGAAGAGGACTGGGCGGCGGGCTACGGGGCCACCCGGCCGCAGCGCAGCCGCTAGGGTAGCTCGGCATGGATGACCAGCACGGGGAGAAGCAACTCTACTTCCGAGACTACGTTCAGATCCTGGGGCGGCGTCGGTGGACGATCATACTCGTGCTCGTCATCGCGGTCGGCGCCAGCATCGCCTACGACGCCCTCACCACCCCCAAGTACTCGGCGACAGCTCAACTTCAGCTCACACCGCAGGTGTCGGCCACGGTGCAGCAGGCCAGCAACCCGACGGCCCTCCCCGTCGTCGTCGATGTCCCCACCGCCATCCAGGTAATTCAGAGCACTTCGGTGCAGGACGCGGTCGACAATCAGGTGCCCGGTGCTGCGGCGGTATCGGTTAAACAGGTTCAGCTGACCAATGTCGTCGATGTGTCGGTCTCGTCCACTGATGCGAAACAGGCAGCGCAGGCGGCCAATGCCTATGCCGCCGAGTACATCAGCGAGCAGCAACAGCAAGCGGTGGAGACGCTCAACAACGCCGAGCACATCGTCCAAACTCACATCAGCGGCCTTCAGACCCAGATCAGCAGCGTCCAGGCCCAGATTGCCGCACTCCCCACCAATGCCGACGCCAGCACACTGGGTCAGGCGCAAGCGTTGCAGACCCAAGTGGCCGCGTTGCAGTCGCAGCTGGCCACCTATGAGGGCCAACTGGGCCAGTTCCAGTCTGCGGCCTCGCTGGACACCGGTGGCGGCCAGATCATCGGTAAGGCCCCGGTTCCGACCAAGCCGTCGAGTCCGAAGCCGGTCACCGATATCGCCTTGGCCGTGATCCTCGGACTTGTGATCGGCCTCGGCATCGCCTTGCTCCGCGAGTACTACGACGAGAGCATTCGCACCAAGGTCGATCTCGAACGGGTCACCCGCGGTCTTCCCACCCTCGGCCTGATACCCGCCATCGGGGACTGGCGCAGTGATGGTGAACCGTACCTGGTGAGCAAAAAAGCCCCTACCGCACCACCGTCGGAGGCGTATCGAAGCCTTCGGACCTCGATCCAATTCCTGGGTCTGGAGCGGGAGATCGAGACCCTGCTGTTCACCAGTCCCGGCGCGGCCGAGGGGAAGACCACCACGTTGGCCAATATGGCGACCACCATGGCTCAGGCCGGACAGAGCGTGGTGGTGGTCTGCTGTGACCTCCGCCGCCCGCGGATCCACGAGTTCTTCGGTCTGACCAACGGGACGGGCTTCACCTCGGTGCTACTCGGGACGTCCTCTCTCGCGGACGCATTGCAGCCGGTTCCCGGCACCCCCGGGCTGTACCTTCTGGCGTCCGGCCCCACCCCACCGAACCCATCGGAGTTGCTCTCGGATCCGCGGGCCAAAGCCGTCTTCGCCCAGCTCGCGCAACTGGCCGACATCGTGTTGATCGACAGTCCACCGATATTGCCGGTCACCGACGCCGCGGTGCTGTCCACCTTGGTGGACGGGGTGGTGATGGTCGCCTGCGTCGGCAATTCGAGCCGAAGGGAGGTCGCCCGTGCCATCGACGTCCTCGGCAGGGTTGACGCACCCCTGGTGGGCGTGGTGCTCAACAAGGCGTCCGAGAGCGATTCCTATGCCTACTACCGGTACTCGTATGGACCCACCGACAACGAGCAATGGGCCAAGGCGCGGGGCGTTCCGGCCAAGGTCGGCACATTGAAATTGACCTCACCCTCCTCACCCTCTTCCTCCTCCGACGGAGGGTCGAGCGAGGAGGGAAGCACATGACATCCCGAGCGTCGGGCGGCTTCAAGGAGGAAGTGAAGCAGGCGTGGGCTGGGAAGTTGCCGGAACGGTACGGACTGGCGGAGGCCAGTTTCCTCGACTTGGTCTCCCCGAGCCTGACCCCGGGTTGCCGGATCCTCGACGTGGGGGCCGGTCGGACTCCGGTCCTCGCCCCGGAGGCACGACCGGTGGGATGCGAGTACGTGGGCTTGGACATCGCCCGGTCCGAACTGGAAGGCGCGCCGGCCGGATCGTACGACAGCTTTGTGGTGGGGGATATCACCAAGCCGACCCCGGAACTCGAGGGCCGTTTCGACCTTGTTCTCAGTCTGCAATTGCTCGAACACGTCAAGTCGCTCGATGACTCGCTCAACAACATCTATTCCTACCTCCGCCCCGGCGGACGCTTCCTCGGCCAACTCTCGGGGAGGTTCTCCTTCTTCGCCCTGGCCGGTCGGGTCATCCCGATCGGAGCATCCCGGGCGATCCTGAAGTGGGCACAGCATCGGGACCCGGCCTCGGTGTTCCCGGCGCACTACCACCACTGTTGGGCCTCGGCCATCCGGAAGATCACGCCGCAGTGGAGCCGTGTCGACGTGATCCCCATTTGGGGAGGAAACGCCTATCTGACCCGCTCGCGCGCCCTGTTGGCATTGAACACCGCCTACGAGCATTGGGGGATGGCGGGCAATCACGACAACCTGGCCACCCACTACATCATCGACGCCCGGCGGTAGTCCGTGATGAGTCGGGCTGCCTTCTACGTTCGGGACATCGCCACCCGTGTCGGCCGCCGCGCCGCCGAGTGCTACACCGACGTCGACCTGCGCCGAGGTCGACCGCCCTGGCTACTCACGGTCGATCAGGCACTCAGTTCGTTGTAGATCCACTCGTAGGTCTTTTCCATCCCGTACTCGAGGCTGATGGACGGGGCCCAACCCAGGCTTTTGGTGATCAGCGTGTTGTCGCTGTTGCGTCCTCGCACACCCTGGGGTGCATCGAGTTGGTGGTGACGCTCGAGCTTCACACCGGCGATGTTCTCCACGATGTCGACCAGCTCGTTGACGGTCACCAGTTGCTCGCTTCCGATGTTGAGAGGCTCGCGGACGTTGCTCTCGGTCAGGCGAAGGGTGCCTTCGAGGCAATCGTCGATGTAGGTGAAACTCCGGGTCTGCTTGCCGTCACCCCAGATATCGATGTCGTGCTTGCCGCTGAGCTTGGCCATGGCCACCTTGCGGCTGATGGCAGCCGGTGCCTTCTCGCGTCCGCCGTCATAGGTGCCGAGCGGGCCATAGACGTTGTGATAGCGGGCTACCCGGGTCTCTAGTCCGAAGTCCTCGTAGAAGTGCCGGGCCATCCGCTCGCTGAAGAGCTTCTCCCAGCCGTAACCGTCCTCGGGCATGGCGGGGTAGGCATCGCTCTCCCGTAGTGCTTCGACATCGGGCGAATCCTGTTTGCCCGCCGCGTACACGCACGCCGACGAGGAGTAGAAGAATCGTTGGACATCAGCGTCGCGGGCGGCGAGCAACATGTGGGTGGAGATCAGCTCGGACAGCATGCACAGGGCCTTGTTGTTCTCGATGAAGCCCATGCCCCCCATGTCGGCAGCCAGGTTGAACACGGTGTCGATCCCCTCGCAGGCCGTTTTGCACGAAGAGAGCTCCTGTAGGTCGGCGCGTTGGTTATCGACATCGTCGAAACGCTGATGCCACGCTTCGAACGGAATCTGGTCTACTGCCCGGACACGGTCGACGCCCTGCTCGCGCAACCTGGCGACCAGATGCCCGCCGATGAATCCACCGCCGCCGGTGACCAATACGCTCTTCATCCGTTTCTCCCTCTCCACGTCGATTCGACCAGCATCCACTGGGGCTCACTTCAAGCCTTCCCCCGGTTCTCGCCACTTGGGCGATCACCGGCGCAACCTTACTGGCGAGTGGCCCAGGTGGCCCAAATTCTCTCGTCACCGGTCCCTGGTCACCGGTCCCCGGTCCAGGCCTGGGCTCAGGACGTCAACCCATGGGACGTCGACAGGCACGAACCTATGATGGCTTCGAACTGGTCGGCGGCCGAGCCCGGCGAAAACACGGATTCGGCATAGCGCCGGCCGGCAACACCCAGTCGGGTGCAACGGGCAGTGTCGTTGATGAGGTCGGACACGGTGGGCCCGATGTTGTCGCGGTCGGCGGGGTCGACCACCACCCCGGCCTGATTGCCCTCGAGGATTTCGGCGATGGAGTTGTCGCCGGGGAGGAACCCCACGATGGCCCGCTCAGCACACAGGTAGGAGAGCACCTTGGATGGGACCGAATACTTGCTGGCATCGGGCTCGAGGATCGCCACCAGGACGTCGGCACTTCCCATGACCTCGGGCAGATCCCGGTAGGGCTGATAATCCAGGAGGATGAGGTTGTCCGCTCCGTGGCTTCTCTTCCACTCCTCGAGCCACTCGCGGCCTTTTCCTTCCGAGACGACCACCACCCGGGCGTCAGGGCGCTCGGTGCCCAGGTGCTCGGCGACCCTGGCCAAAATGCCGGGATCGTGCTTCAGTCCCAAGGTGCCTGAATAGAGGACGACCGGTGTTGTCGACAGCCCCATCCGAATGCTCCACGGATTGACCTTGGTGCGGACCGGGAGATCTTCGATCGGTGCCCAATTCGGGATGATGGTGATGGCCGACTCTTTGATTCCCCACGATCGGAGTTTCGGCCGGAATGTCGGTGAAATGGCCACGATCGCCGCACTCGCCCGGGCGATCGCACCCTCGATGCGGTCGGCGATCCACGCCGGGACCGCGCCCACCGCCCCGAGCTTCTTCCGCGCCGCCGCGCCGATGGCTGCGCTGTAGATGTCCTGATGCCAGAAGATCATCGGGATTCGCATCCGCTTCAGCCGCAGGGCCACCAGGGCGTGGGCGAGGAGGGGAACATTGCTGAGAATGGCTACGTCCGGGCTCTGCAGCCCGATGAGCGTTCCGACCCTTCTCCCGTACGACACTTCCTGGGCGATCCGCTTGATGGGCGAATACCGCTTGAATTCGCCCTCCATCGGGCACGGTTGGAAGGTGAGGGTGATGGGATCGCCCGGCATCGGCTCCACCGCGCCCTTCCCGGTCACGTAGGAAGGACAGTGCTGGTGGGTAACCCGGTGGCCACGAGCGGCCAAAGCCCGGCTCAGCTGGACCTGGCAGGGGTGCCCCGAATAGTCGTGGACCACGATGGAGAGTCTCGGCCCTTCACCTGCCACCACCTTCGGCGGTACCGGGCCCACAACCACTTCAGGCCCCACCCGACGATGTCGACCCAGGTGGGAGGATGACCAGTATTCCCAGTTGGGCGTGGGCAGGTGCCATGTGATGCTGACTTTCGAGGTCGTGTTGGTCGATGCCTCCGAGAACTCGGGCCTGACACTGTACCTCGGCACCGGGCCGATCCTCCCGTCGGTGACCGGGTTCCACCGGGTTGGGCGATCCGCCCGACCGACCTCCCTATTCCGCTTCCAACGGCGCGGCGGGCACCAGGGGCGGTAATCTTCGCCGGTGCCCACCGGGAAGCCCGACGACATCATGACCGCCTGGTCTCGCAGGCTGGTCTATGCCGGGATATTCCTGATTCCGTTCACGAGGATCCGCGGCGGTGGGATTCAGGTCAGCGACCTGATCTTCGTGATCGCCATCATCGTGTTGGCCTTCAGCAAAAAACGGGCCAAGATCGAGCCGATGGCGGTGGCCTGGCATTTCGCCGTCTTCATCATTGTGATCGGTGGCATCGGCGCATCGGTGAACGCAATCTCCCCGTCTGCCAGCATTCTGGTGATTGCTCGCATGGTGTTCGTCATCCTCTTTTGGCCGTGGGTCATCCGGCACGTCCTGGTCGAAGAGCGGCTGAAACATCAGGCGATGTACGCATTCGTACTGGGTTGCGCCGTATCAGGCGCGGTGGAGGTACTCCAGACCAAGTTCCATGTACTCATTCTTCCGGTGGTGGGATCGACGACCGGGCGGGCGACCGCATTTACAATTCAACCCAACGAGTTGGGTGCTTGCCTCGCTCTGGGCATCACGTTTGCCGTCGGTCTGACTCTCCAACTCGGAGTGGGTAGATACTTCCACCGCATCGTGTCGGTCGTTCTCATCGCCATCGGGCTCATACTCAGCGGAAGTGTGTCCTCCATGTTCGCTGCCCTGGCCGGCTGTCTGGTGCTTCTGATTCGGCGCCGGGTCAGCCTCCGCACCGTCCTGGTCACCTTGGTCGCGATCGTCGTCGTCTATATGGGGGGGACGAGCCTCTTGGGTTCAAACTCGAAGAGTCTCAATCCCATCGCGCGCTTCGAACAGACGGTCGGAAACGGGCAGAGCTCCAACACCGGCTCAGCGCGGATCAGTACGGACAAAGGCGCTTGGCACGGGATAGTGGATGACCCGGTGTTCGGGCATGGCCTCGATCAGACCTCGAGCATTGTCTACTGGGACCCCTATCTCGGGGTTCCGTACCAGACTCATAACTTCATCCTGATGATCTGGTACCAAGGGGGGCTGCTCTTCCTGCTCGGATGCCTGGTGGCCATCATTTCGGCGTTCCGGAGAGTGTCCGGTGTCCGGCGACGAGACCCGACCAGAGACATCATCTTCTCCGGGGCCATCGCTTCGCTGATCTATTCGATGACGGCTCCCGTCATCTTCCAAACGTGGTTCTGGCTCCCGTTTGTACTGGCCATGACCTACTCGTTGACGCGGACACCTCCCCAAGCCCAGAGGAGTGCTGAGCGCCCGGCTTCGGCCGGAGACCGGCATGTCAACGCTCGTTCCGGACGAGTGACTGCGCTTTCCGTACCGGGCTCGGGATCGTAGGAAACAGCATTGGAAGGATCCTCGCGTGTGTCATCATGTGACGATGCACCGCCGGATCGACCCACTGTGCGTGGCGGAGGTCGGTCGATGAGGACCCTGGATGTCCGCCACGCGGCCCATACGTTGAGGCGGATTGCGCAGACACCGAGAACGTTCTCGAACTGGGCTGAAGTCCTGTCCGACATGGCCCGTGAACGGGTCGGGCGTGGTCCGGAAACATTGAGCTTCGCCGCCCGCACCGGATTGCGGATCGATTGTCCCAACGTTCCGGGAGCGCGGGTTCCCATCTACGAGCTCTTTGCCGAGGATACCTATCAGCTGAATTGGTTCCTCGGCCCACTGTTGGAGCGACCCATTCAGGTCATTGACATCGGCGCCCATATCGGGACCTTCGCCTGCCTGCTGGCACATGTCCACACCCGGGCCACCATCCGGTGCTTCGAACCGTCGCCGACGACGGCCGGCTTCTTACGCCACAACGTGGAGCAGAACGGCCTGAGTAGCCGGATCTCCGTGTTCGAATGTGCGATTGCCGCGGAGACCGGACACGCGGTGTTCGATGACAACGACGGAGGCAGCGGGACCAACGCCCTGGTCGGTGCCGGTCGTGCGGTGGCGTCGGGGACAGCCACCCAGGTGGAGACCGTGGCGTTCGATGAGGCAGTGGCGTCGACCTCGGTGCCGATCGACTTCGTCAAGATGGACTGTGAGGGTGGCGAGTACGACCTCACCTATGGATCGTCGCGAGACAGCTGGGCGACGGTTCAGCGGCTGGTTCTCGAGTACCACGAAGTCGAGGGCCAGTCGTGGGATGAGCTGCGGGATTGGTACGAGGGTGTCGGATTGCAGGTCGTCAGACATGAGCCGGTGAGCCACGGCCTCGGGACCGCATGGCTGTCCCGTGGACCCATCGAACCCTGAGGTCAGCTGAACGTGGTTCGCCTGCCAGGGCCGCTTCGGCCGTACTTTCCGTATCTGAAGCCCGCATATACGCTCGCAACCCGGCTTGTCGCCCCCGCCTCCCAGCAGGCGAGCCGACTTCGTGGGGGCTACCTGCCGATCGGGGTCGTCCAGACCATGGAGGAGGCGGCCGCATCGACGGGTGGGCGCTGTAGCGTGGCTCGGCCCTCCGAGGTCGTGACCCGTCCGGTACCTCCGGGCTTTCCTGCACCCGATCCGGCCTTCGGTGAGAACCGTCGAGAGGTTGTGCCCCGGTTGGCGGTGGCCGAATTGCCGGGTGGACGGGTGCTCGGACCCCACAGCGCGGTCATCACCGGAGCCGGCGACCTTCTCCAAGAAGTGAGCTTCTACTTCGGCACCACCCGACCTCGTGAGCACCCGCTCTTTCTGCACCCGTTTCCTCCTCCACCGCTGGAGGTGAGCGGGCGCCTCGGCGTGTTGGCCTCCCGGGGTGACGTGAATTACTTCCACTTCGTGATCGACGTCCTGCCCCGGCTGGGCGTGCTGGAGCTGTGCCCGGAGATCGCCCCCCCGCAGTGCTGGTACGTCCCGGCGCAAACCAGATTCCAGCGCGAGCTGTTGGACATGTTCGGCATTCCGGCGGAGAGGCGCATCGACAGCACTCGGATACGGCACGTGCGGGCGGAATGCCTGGTGGTGCCGTCGCCACCGTCGATGACCCTGATCAACCCGCCGTGGGTCGTCGAGTTCCTCCGGAAACGGCTCTTGACCATGCCCCATGACCGCGTCCCGGGGCGGGCTATCTACCTGACCCGTGGCAGCGGCTCCAACAACAGACGGGTCGCCAATGAACCGCAGCTGGTCGAGATGCTGTCGGCCCGTGGCTTTCAGGTCATCGACCCGGGTCAGATCTCCGTGGCCGACCAGATTCAGGCGTTCGCGGAGGCATCCGTCATCGTGGCACCCCATGGCGCGGCGTTGGCGAATCTGGTCTTCGCCGGCCCGGGTTCGTGCGTGGTCGAATTGTTCCCGGCCGGGGGTGTGGTGCTCGACTACTGGAAGCTGGCCAGCGGTGTGCCCGGCCTCGAGTATCGCTATCTGAACGGCCGGGGTGACCCAACAGCACGCGGTCTTGCGCAATTGCTCGTCAGCGACATCGAGGTCGATCTGGAGGCCCTGTCGTCGATGCTGGACGAGGTCCAAGGGCGGGAGGCGAAGCTGCAAAGCTGAACGCCCGGCCCCGTTGGTACCGGCCAGCTGTTCCGACGGTGTCGGCATCTCGACCGGCGACCGTCAGGCGTTGTGGCATCGACCGGACCATCATCGGCAAACTGGCGGGAACCAATTGCCTGAATCTGTCTTCCCAACCCTGTTTGACATAGGAGCATCTCATGCCGATGTGCGTAGTCATAGATGGCGTCCCGATCCGCGGGATGAGTTTGGGCATTGTTGTGGAGCACCTGCTCGAGGGTTGGTGCGAGTTGTCGCCGGATGACGAGATCCACCTTGTCATAGGGCCGGACGCCGAGCTTGTGCTTCCGGCCTCGGTGCAGGTCCACCGGGTCAAGATCGGGCGGCCACAGGTCCTCAATCGTCTGTATGTCCAGAATGTCACGGTGCCGCGGCTCTGCCGTGAACTCGATGCAGACGCAATGCTCGGGGTAATCCCGGCCACCACCATCAGCCCACTGCCTTGCCCTCGAACAATGATCGCATTCGACCTGCGCCACGAACTACGTCCCGAGCAGTTCACAAGAAAGGCGAGACTCTTACGCAAGGTCAGCTACGAGGTCGGTTATCGCCAAGCTGACGGCATCGCATGTATTTCCGAACGCACCAGAAACGATCTGTTTGCGTCCCACCCGTGGCTCCGCAGCCACCTGGTTCGAGTCGCCCTGCTCGGCGCCGACCACGTCAAGGGTTGGTCCCCCATGAGTTCGAGCGAGGAGTACGCAATCGCCTTTGGCCAGTGGGGCAACAAGAACGTCGACCTTGTTCTCGATGCGTGGACATACCTCCACCTCCGCGGCGAGGCACTACCTCTTGTCTTGGTTGGGCTATCCGAAGCGAGCCGTGTGCGGGTACAGGCCAAGGTGGATCGTCTCGGCTTGGGTCAGGTCGTAACCATTCTTCCGTGGCTGCCGACAGACGCCTTCCGCCAACGATTCGCCTCCGCTCGACTCGTTGTCTTCCCGTCGGACTTCGAAGGCTTCGGATTGCCTGCGGTTGAGGCCATGAGGCTCGGGATACCTGTTGTGATCTCGGATGATCCAGCTCTGTTGGAAGTGACGACTGGTCATGCCACTGTTATGGATGGCTCTGGTCCCGAAGCGCTGGCCCGGGCCGTCGAAGTGGCCAGGCGCGTTTCACTTGAAGACCTTGCGAAGGCAAAGTCCCACGCCGAAGAGTTCACGTGGAAGCGGACCGCCGCACAGGTGCGGGAACTGTTGGAGCTCTGCATGGCCGGACGTGACCACCAACCGTGACCACGAACGGAATTCCGCCAGGGTGGCGGAAAACAACTGCCCGCATCGGCACTGACCAGGTGGATCGTGGCGCATCGTTCCTCTCCCAGCAGGTCGAAGAAGCCGTTGACCGTCTTCTTGTCCCTCGCGACCGCGGCCCACACCAGCCGGCGCCGAGTTGTAGTGGACGACGATGGTAGATAGCGGTGGCCCAACTTGTAGCTGATCTCGTCGATCCCCGTGCGGGTAAGGCCATCGAAGGGATTGTGACTCGCAGCTTGGTAGGGACTCGGTGAAGTGACGTGGTAGGTGAAGCCGAGTCCGTGGCCATGGACGCAGCCGCCTGGGTCTGAAAGCGGCGTGCAGGGAATTTGGTCACTACAGTTCCCGGCAGAGGGGTTTCGCGCTGTCGCCCGACGGCACCATCGAGAGCGGAATCCGAATTCAGGGGGAGCCCACGTTGAAGTCGAGAATGCGATTCCCGCTGCTATTCCTAGCGGCCATCCTGTGCGGCATGACGATGCTGGCGAGTGCGGTTCCAGCGGGTGCCATCATTGTGACACCCTCGATTACGAGCATCAGCCCGGCCAAGGGGCCTTACACCGGCGGTACCTCGATAACCATCACCGGTACCGGCTTCACGCAAGCAGCCATGGTGGAATTCGGAAATGTGTCGGTGCCGTTCAAAGTGGTCAGTGACACTGAAGTGACGACAACCTCGCCCGCCGTCGCCGGAGCCGGCACGGTTCGGATCAGTGTCACCACACCACTGGGAACCTCTCCCGCGGTGAGTGGGGATGTCTTCACCTACTTCTATCAAGGGTATTGGTTGGTAGCCAGGGACGGTGGGATTTTTTCCTTCATTCGGCACTTCTACGGCAGCACGGGAAGCCTGCGATTGAACCAGCCGATTGTCGGGATGGCCGCGACGCCGACCGGAGCGGGGTACTGGTTCGTGGCCAAGGATGGCGGCGTGTTCAGCTTCGGTGATGCCAACTTCGAGGGCTCGGTTCCCGGGATCGGGGTCAACGTCGACGACATTGTGGGCATGGCGGCCCTTGGCACCGGCGGATATCAGCTCATTGCGGCAGATGGGACCGTGTACACCTTCAGTTCTTCACAGAAGAGCACCTCTGCCCCACTAAGCCCTCCAGTAGATGACATTGTCGGAGGTGCAGCGACACCAGGTGGCCAAGGCCTCTACCTGGCCGGTGCCAATGGGCAGGTCTACGTGATCGGGAGCGGGCCGATGTACGGATCGGCGGTCAATCTCAAACTGAACGCACCCATTGTCGGTATCGCCATCGATTCCGCCACCGGAGGATATTGGCTGGTAGGCAAAGACGGCGGGGTGTTCTCCTTCGATGCCCCGTTCTACGGCAGCACCGGCAACCTGAAACTGAACAAACCCGTGGTCGGGATGATCGACACACCGGATGGTCAGGGGTATTGGTTCGCAGCCGCCGATGGTGGGGTCTTCAGTTACGGCGATGCACAATTCCTTGGCTCCACCGGCAATATCCCGCTCAACCAACCCGTAGTGGGCATCGCGGGCTGACCAACGTGGCATCTGCCTCGAGAAGTTCGCGGAGACTTGATTCGAACTCGATCACCCGACATCGATCCGTCACCTGAATCCGTGAGGCGCTCGTGGCGGATCGCGGCTGATCGAACTGTTGGATCTTGGCCCTTCACGTCTTCCACGACGCGGCCCTCGATCTCGGCCGGCGGTACGGTCTCAGAGATGACCGAGGCCATCGTCATGTCACCTGTGATCACGCTGAGCTACGCCGGGTGCTCCCGCAGTCGCAGGCCCCGCTGGGGGGGGCTCTGGTACTGTTCAGATTTCCAGCGAAGGAGCAGTAACACGTGAGCACCCACCTGACGCCCGGGCGTTCGTAGTGACGACGCACCCCGCCTACTGCACGATTCTCTCGACGAACTACCTCCCCAAGGCTCTTGCGCTGGCCGAGAGCCTGCGTCGACATGAGGACGGCGCTTCCCTCAAGATCCTGTTCATCGATGTCGGGAGCGACGACGGGCTACCTCAGCTCACGGGGGTCGAGTGCCTGAGCACGGCTTCACTGGGCCTGCCCCATCGAACCCTGCTGGACCTCGCGATGGCCTACGACCTCGTGGAGCTCGCAACCGCGGTCAAACCGCTCCTGTTGAAGGCTCTCCTCGAAGAGAATGACCAGGCCGTCTACCTCGACCCCGACACCTACCTGACGTCGCCGATGATCGAACTTTCACCGGCGCTGCAGGCTGCGGCCGGCGGCATCCTTCTCACCCCACACTTCCTTCGGCCTACGCCGCCTGACGCGGAGATGACCGATGGGCACATGCTCCTGGCCGGCGTCTTCAACCTCGGATTCTGTGCCGTCGATCGCCGGGCACACGAGTTCCTCGACTGGTGGTGGGGCCACCTCCGCCATGAGTGCCTGTACGACCCCCTCTCCGGACTGTTCTACGACCAGAAGTGGATGGACCTCGGGAGCACCCTCTTCGAGGCGGGCAGCTTTCGGCACTCCGGCTACAACGTCGGCGTGGCCAACTTGCCCGAACGTCCCCTCGCCGTGGACGCCGACGGCTACTACATCTCGTCCAACGGTGAGCGCTTGCGGTTGTTCCACTTCCACGCGTTCGACTCGAATGCGCCGGAGAAGCTCTCCGTGAGGTTCCGGCACTCCAGCGAGAACCCGCTTCAGGACGACAGTGTCGTGCTTGAGCTTTGCAAGGAGTACGCCGCCATCCTGTCCTCTTTCGAGCAGAGCCTCCCGGCGCCGCCGCCGTATCCGTATGCGACCGACACCCGCGGCAGACATATCTCGAGGCAGCTCCGGCGCGCCTACCGGGTGGAGTCACAAGCACCCGGCACGTCGTTGCCCTCACCGTTCGAGCCATCGGAAGCGGGCGAATACGAGAAGTGGCGCCGCCGCGCATGGCGGCCAATCGCGCGAGGTTTGCTGGGCGACGCGGCCAAGTGCGTGCGCATCGTCCTCCCCGAAGAATACGGACGCGTCAAGAAGCGGTTCCCGAGGCTTGCCGAAAGGCTCAACAATCGTTTCTCCGGCGGAACGGGATTGTGGGGATAGCCGAGCTCCGGCTCGCACCCGCGCCCGCTGTGGCCTGGCTATGGGAGAACTCACCGGCTTCCCGGCGGCGCGACGCCCTCTCCATCGCACCGGGGACGCCGCTCGTCGACGGTGGTATGTCGGCGGTCTCCTCGCTGCGGGCATCGCGCGGCTCGGTTGCGGTGATCGGCGTGCCCTCCCTCGTCGCGGAGCTGACGTCGTCGGGTCTCGGACCGGACTCGCTCGGCGACCCAGTCGTGGTGGTGGAAGCCCAGCAGGCCAAGGGGCTCGAGTTCGACGCGGTGGTCGTCGCCGATCCGGCGGCCATCGTGGCCTCGGCGCTCGACGAGATGCGCGGGATGCGCTTGCTGTACGTGGCGCTCACCCGGCCGAAGCAAGCGTTGACGGTGGTGCACGGCGGAGACCCGCCCGGAGCGCTCGCGGGCTGATGCGCTACGGTCTCCCGGGTGGCTGACGTCGTGATGGGAGTGGAGGGCTAAGGATGAGGCTGGCGTTCGCCTACGTCTTCGCGTTCGTGCCGATGTCACTCAAGCGGATCATCGCCCAGCGCATCTACAAGTGGGACATCCACCCGTCCGCGTACATCGGGCCGAGCGTGCTGACCGTACGGCACGTGTCGATGGGGCCGGGCGCGTCGATCGGTGGCCGCAACGTGATCACCAACCTGAACGAGCTCCACTTAGGCGAGGGTGCCAACATTGGCTCCGGCAATTTGATCAAGGGCTGGTGGGACCACCCGACCCAGAAGCTGCCCAAGCGCAACCCCTCGGTGTACCTGGCCGAGCACGCCCAGATCGCGTCGTACCACTACATCGACTGCGTCGACTCCCTCGAGCTGGGCCGGCACGCTGCCATCGCCGGCTTCCGGTCGACCGTACTCACCCACACGGTCGACCTGATGCGGGACAAGTACGTCGCCGGGTCGGTGGTGCTCGGCGAGTACGCAGTGGCGATGTCGGGGTGCCTGCTGCTGGCGGGGACGCGGATCCCCGCCCGCAGTGTCGTGGCCGCCGGATCTGTGGTCTCGACGAAGCTCACCGAGGAGTTGACGTTCTACCGAGGGAACCCGGCTGAAGCTGTGCGGCCGCTGCCGGAGCGGCTAGGGTTCTTCCACCGCGGCGAGTCGTAGCCCATCTCTTCTAGAAACAGAACTGCATGTTGGCGGCTACGCCGTACCCGGCGGTCACGCACGCCGCGAGGGTGAGGAGCACCCTCGCCGTGTGGTTGAGGCGCCACCGTATGGCGCCGAACAGGATCGCCGCTATCACGGTCGCCACGCCGACCTCGAGCCCGGTCCCCGCGATCGGCATTGCGATCAGAGCCGGACGGTCGAGCGGAGCGCCGCGCACCGGCGCCGCCGTTCGAACGAGCCAGGCCGACGCCTCGGTGCTCGCGTCGTCTGCGGAGGTGGCGCGAATCCGGTCACGCCGGTAGCGCCCTCCCGGGCGCATAATGAGGGCCATCCCCGTGGGATGGCCCTCATTATGCGTTGGTGGGGTGTGAGCGAAGACTGGGCACGTCCGGTGGACTTCTGGGAGCTGGTGGCACGCGTTCCCGAGCGGCAGGCGGCCTTCGACCTCGAGCTGTTCAACGGTGATAGCGGCACCGGGCCGATCATGACGATCGGGGCCGGCCTGGGCGGCCCTGAGTCGGGGTCCGCCGGGCACATCCGGGCCGGGGAAGCGGGTGTGTTCAACCTGCATCGGTATCCGGAGGAGCAGCGAAAGGCACTGTTGGACATCCGGTGGTGGGACTGGCCAGAGCAGGAGATCAGGGACGAGGTCCCGCTGCTGGCCGGCGACGACGTCGAGGCGTTGATTGAGCACGCCCGCACCCGCTCGCGGGGGAGCACCGTGCCGGCCGACTGAGCCGCGAACCCTTACGCGTGCTTGCGCCAGTATGCGCCGAACCCGTCGATGTCCACGATCGGTTCGTCGATGCCGTTGGCCCGGCGGTAGTCGTGGACAGCCTGTCCGGCCTGCGATTGGTGGCTCCCAAAGTCATCGATGATGCAGAACCCGCCCGGCGAGAGCTTGGGGTAGAGCGCTTCGATCGCCTGCCAGGTGGACTCGTACATGTCGCCGTCGAGGCGCATCACCGACAGGGCCTCGATCGGCGCGGTTGGCAGGGTGTCCTTGAACCAGCCGACCAGGAAGTGCACCCTTTCGTCGAGCAGCCCGTAGCGCTCGAAGTTGTGGCGGACCTGGTCGGCACCGATGCTGAGGCCGCCGCGCTTGTGCAATTCGTCCCCCGTGTCGGCGGGGAACAGGGTCGAGTTCGGCTTGGGCAGGCCTTGGAACGAGTCGGCCAACCACACGTTGCGGGTCGTGTCGCCCCACACCATCAGGTTCGCCTTCATGAAGATGCACGCGCCGCCCCGCCAGACGCCGGCCTCGATCAGGTCGCCGGGTACGTCGTTCTCGAGCACAGTCCGGACGCAGTGCTCGATGTTCTCCATCCGACGCAACCCGATCATCGACTCTGCTCGCGCCGGCCAGTCCCGACCGATCTCCCGTAGTTGCGGGTCGTAGGGCTTCTTGTACGCGATCTCGACGTTGAACCGCGACGCCAGTTGGCCCGCGGAGTTGGCCAGCCGCTTCTTCCACGACTGCGAACCCTGGGTACGGACACCGCCCAGAATGCTGTCGTTGTCCTCGGCCAGCGCCCCGATCAGGCTCCTCTTGATCAGGTCGAGGTAGAGGGACGATGCCTCGGTGGTGTGGTCGACTGCCATGTGGGGACAATAGCAACCGGCTGGGATGCAGCTGGAAGGGTGTCGCCCTCCACCGACATGGGACCACCCTGGGCTGAGTTCCGCCACCGATATGGGACCACGCTTCCGCCAGTCGTAGGACCCCTCCGGGGGTCCCACCTGCGCTGGCCCGCCAACTCGTGCACTCGCCGCCATCGGTCAGCGGATAGTAAGGAGCGCCGACGTCCTCTCGGGAGGTTCGAGTGCCCGAGGTACGACACCCGAGGTACGAGAGGTATTCCGGCTACTGCTCCGGGGCGAGGGACTGCGGGTGGTGGACGGCAGATGGGTATCGCCGGCAAGACCGTCCGGCGCCACGCGACGGCCTCCGTCGACCCGGGTCTCGACAGCGAGGACGGAGAAGACCAGCTCACAGAGGCCTTCATCGCTCCGGTAGGGGAGAGAATGTCCGGGTCGCATCGGACCGAAGGCGATGGGGCCGCTGTTCGATCCCGAGACGAACTGTCGCCGGGCACGCCCGACTATGTAGATGTCACGGTTGGCCTGTTGCGACGCGGCGTGAGGAGTCTGCACCTGCTTCCCCCCGGTGGAAGAAGCGCAGACTTTCGGGAAGCGGGCGGATCGGCTGAGCGGGGTTGCCACGATAAAGGGTCAGTTCCTCGGTCAGCTTTGTGTTGATCACGGAACCGGCTGAAATGATGGAGCGTTGCGGAACCCGCATCCCACTGAGCAACGTGCAGCCCGACATGACGGCGGAGCGGCTGCCCACCTCGACTGGGCCCGTCACAAATCGGTCCAGGACCAAATTGAGGCTGTGGGTCAAGATCGTGGAACGAAACCCCGCGAGCGAGGCATAGTCGCCAAGCTCAACGCGATCCGAGCAGTCGATGTCGTGGGCCACGGTGATCATGGCGTACTTCCCCAAGATGAGGGAGGGACGTCGGTTAGGAGAGTGTGTGAACCCCTCCGAGGACAGCGGCCAACCCGATATCCAATTCCGGGTGGCGATGCTCGCGCCCTCGCCGAGTCGCAACTCTTCCAAATCTCTGATGACGTTGAGCGGTCCAATACTCGCTCCGGGGCCCATCGACAGGTGACGGACGAGAATGACGCTTCGCCCGATATATGCTGTCCGATGGATATCCCACCCGAACAGCAACCTCCCCAGGTGGCGCTTGAGTCGCGACGGAAGCACGATCATGCAACATGCCCACACGAGCCGCATACATCACCCCGTTGGTCGATGGTGGAGGACCACGCGATCCTATCCACACCCGGCGCCGGGTGAATCCACCCGCGCAGTAAGATATACCGCGGCAACCCTCCCTGCGGCGGAAGAACAAGAAATGGGCACCGATAGTTCGAACAGTCACCAGCCTGCAGCGCACTACGACCGTGTGCACAGCGCGTGGAGCCTGATCATGGGGGAGGAATTCCACTATGGCTACTTCGAGGCCCCTGAGAATCCTCTGGAACGTGCAACTGCGGCTTTGACGGAACAAATGCTCGGAAGGGCTGACATCGTCGCTGGTGACCTAATCCTCGACGTCGGATGCGGAACCGGGCGGCAAGCGTGCGATCTCGCGGCCAACCTCGACGCCTCCGTGCTCGGGATCACCACGAGCGGGAGCGGCGTCGCGGCCGCCACCGAGCTTGCGGCAGAAAGCCAGGTCGACGGAGCCCGATTCGAGCGGCGTGACGGGACTGACAATGGGCTCGCAAGCGGGCAGTTCAATGTCGTCTGGGTCCTCGAGTCGTCCCACCTCATGCGCGACAAAAGGTCGCTGCTGAGTGAGTGTGCACGGGTCCTCGTGCCCGGGGGCAGACTCGTGCTTTGCGACATCATCCGCAAGAGAGACATTCCGTTCCTCGAAGTTCGTTCACGCAGAGAAGAGTTCTCCACGCTCCGCGCGGCCTTCGGTGATGCGCATATGGAGCCTCTGGAGAGTTACGCCTCGGCCATCCAAGAGCTCGGGATGACGGTGGCCGACTGCTCGGACATCAGTGCTCCGACGCTGCCTACGTTCTCCGCGTGGCGTTCCAACGTCGTGGCACATGAGCCTGCCTTGCAGGACTTATTGGGTCACCAAGGTGTCAACGACTTCGTTCAGGCAACGCACATTCTTGAGTCTTTCTGGCGTGACGGGACTCTCGGGTACGGAATTCTTGCCGCCGTCAAGAAACCTTGACGCTCGAGTCACCCTCCGAGCATCGACAATTCGAAAGGACCCCAGCGTGGGCACGGATCAAAGCAGGGCGCGAGCAGTCATCAGCCAGTTCCTTCAGCGTACGAACAAGAGTGTCGATGGAATGACTGACGACACGGGCCTCTGGGGGGACGGCCTTGGGCTTGACTCCTTGGAGGCGGCAGAGTTGTCCGCGATGCTCGAGGACGAGCTCGGGTCCGATCCTTTCTCGGCGGGCGGCGAGATGCCGGAGAGAGTGGGGGACATCTTTGCGTTCTATGAGGCCGCACCAAGCGAATGATCCGTCTGATCGAGGGCGCCGCGGCCGCATCACCCAGCCATACTGCGGTTGTTACGCCAGAGGGTTCGACCTCGTACGGCGAGCTGTTGCACGACGCACGGCGCGTAGCCGCTGCGCTTCAGGGCCGGAACATCACGCGATTCGCGATAGTTGAACCCGACGCCGCGTGGGTGATCCGGCTCCTGGCCGGTGCGGCCCTCGCCGGTGCGGAACCTTGTCAGTACCAAGCTGATATTGAAGCACTGGAATTTGAGGAACAGGCGAGAGCTCTCGGACATTCGGTAGTCGTGACCCGACGGCCCGACCTCGGCGGCCCGCTCGAAATCATCCGGCCACAGGAACTGACAGGTCAGGCGTCTCACCAGATCGTGCAGTCGGCCGGTGCCCAGCCACTCATGATCCGTACCACGGGCACGACGGGGCTGCCCAAGGCGGCTCGTCATGACTGGCAGTTCCTGGCGCGGACGGTAGCGGGGATCCGACCGATGCCGAACCAGCGGTGGCTCTTGGCATATGGCCCCCATCAGTTCGCCGGTATTCAGGTGCTTCTGCACGTGATTGCTTGCCAAGCCACTCTCCTCGCGCCCTTCCCGCGACAACCGCGCGACGGCTTGGAGGCACTGCTCACCGACCGCGTGACGTGCGTCAGCGCCACTCCCACCTACTGGCGATTCCTGTTGGCCGAAGCGCGGAGCCGCAAAGTCAAGCTTCCACGTTTGCAGCAGGTGACTCTCGGCGGGGAGGCGAGTCCCGCAGACCTCCTCGAGGAACTCAAGACTTCGTTCCCTGATGCGAGAGTCTCGCAGGTGTACGCGTCAACCGAATTCGGGTCGGTTTCATCGGTGAAGGACGGCCTACCCGGGATTGGGGTCGACGCGCTCTTCAGCGAGTCGAATCCAACGTTGAATTTGCGGGTCAAAGACGGTGAATTGTGGGTTCGGGCCGTCGCCGGAATGATCGGATACGCAGGAGAATCCGGCGCCGACCCGTCCATCGCCGCTGCCGAAGGATGGCAGGCAACCGGTGACCTGGTGGAGATTGTCGGTGAGCGTGTCCTGTTCCGGGGGCGAAAGTCGGAGGTCATCAACGTCGGGGGAGTCAAGGTCCACCCCCTGCCTGTCGAGGACAGGATCACAAGCCTTGAAAGCGTGGCTCTGGCCCGCGTCTTCGGGCGTGCCAACCCATTGACCGGAGCCATCGTCGCAGTGGAAATCATTCCGATGAGCGGGTTGGCCGAAGCCGATGTCGAGAGCATTCGACTCGAGATCAAGTCGGCGGTCGCCGACCTGCCGCGGGCCTGGCACCCGCGCAGCGTCACCTTTGTCGATGCCTTCGAAACCCGTGGGGAAAAGACAGTCAGAAGGATGGAAGAGTGACCGCAATTGAACATCCCCGAGTTGTCCTTATCACCGGTGGGAGCAAAGGGTTGGGTGCCGGGCTCGTAGAAGCCTTTCTTGGTGCAGGCTATTGCGTCGAGACCTGCTCGCGTTCCAAGACAGACACGGTGCGAGCGTGGGAGGAGGACCCTCTGATCAAAGACCGGTTCCACTTCACGAGTGCGGACGTCTCTGACTCGGGCGATGCGGACCGTTTCATCAAGCAGGCAGCATCTCGTTGGGGGCACATCGATGTATTGGTGAACAACGCTGGCGTCGCGCCCGAAGGCGTCATCGGCCTCTTCGGGGATGGACCTCTCGATCAGGTGATTGATGTGAATCTGAAGGGAACCGTCTATGTGACGCGTGCTGCGAGCCGGGTGATGCTCGCCAAGCGGTCCGGTGCGATCGTGAACATTTCGTCGGTCATCGGGCTCTCCGGATACCGAGGCTTGTCCGTCTACGGCGCGACCAAAGCGGCGCTCGACGGATTCACCAGGGGCCTCGCCCGGGAACTCGGGTCGCGTGGCATCACCGTGAACAGTGTCGCTCCGGGATACCTGCGCACAGAGATGAGTCACGGCCTGGATGCCCAGCAATTGGGTCAGATCACGAGGCGAACTCCGTTGGGACGGCTCGGGGAACCTCACGACGTGGCGCGAGCAGTCCTCTTCCTGACAGACCCCGCCAACGACTACATCACTGGACACGTGCTTGTTGTTGACGGCGGATTGACCTGCTGACTTCGCTGCTCGGCGATGGTGGACGCAACGGGAGGGCTTCCGAGGGAACCCACCGAGATTGACCCCTTCCAACCATGTCTCTATGACCTGGTCGGACTCGAGGCCTTCTCCCCAAAACGGTGACGTGGGTACTACACGTACCTCGCCCGGACGCTGCGACTGACCTGCGGGAATGGGTGATCACGGCCGGATAGCCCGGAGACTCGGGCGGGCGGGTCCGATTCAAACTGGTCCGGTCACTGCGGCCAGTCTCGCATGCGGATGGTTGGATAAGTCGCACTTTGAGAGAGGGGCCAAATCATCGGGTTTCGCCAGAAGGAGAGCGAAGTAAGCCTTCGCCTGATAGTTCCCCATTGGGTAGGATCTCCCTCGGAGTCCGTTCCCCTATGGTCAACCTTCGACGAAATAAGTCAGGCCTGCCGGTCGACGACTCGATGACCTCCGGGACTCGTCTGGCACCAAAGCCCGCCGCGTCGGTGAGTCGAGTGGTGACGCTCACAGTGGTGGATCAGGGCGCTTCGAGCATCTCCAATTTCGGCCTCAGCGTGCTCGTCGCGCACGGCAGCAGTGCCCGTGAGCTGGGTATCTTCACCATCGTGATCACCACCTACATTCTCTGCCAGGGTCTCGTACGGAGTGTGACCAGCGATTGCCTTCTGACCCGTTCGGGGGCGGTTGAGGAACTGAGAGTTCGTTTCGAACGATCCGGTTACCTCTTCGCCCTCGTCTCGGCCACCGGGCTGTCCCTGGTGGTGTTGGCGATCGCCGCCGCCGTCGGCAGTTCATTCGCTGTCCCGTTACTCATCTTTGCCATCTGTTTTCCGCTCATGGCGCTCCAAGACTTCTCCCGCTACATAGGGATTGGCCGTCATGACCCGGCGTATGCCATACGCCTCGACGTGGCGTGGATCGTATTGTTCGTGGTCGGCATCATTGCGTTCCGGTCGGCGCATATGGTGTCGCTCCCATGGCTGTTCGGCGCTTGGACCGGTGCCGGCGCATTGGTAGGGCTCTGGACGCTGCCGGCATTCCTCTCCGTGCGCCGTGGCTTGCATGAATTGCGCTTCTGGATACGGAGTGAATGGAGCGTGGGCACTCGATTTGCCGGTCAGTTCCTCGTGGGTACTTCGGGGGCGTACGTGGTGTTCTATCTGCTCGTCTTTGTGCTCTCCATCGATGCCATCGGGTTGATCAAGATCACCCAGCTGGCACTGGGGCCCATCGTGGTGCTGTTCGCCGGGGTGCAGTCCGCACTGGTGTCGATTGTGAGCAAAAGGATGCGGGAGGACCGGCACCAGGCCACCCGGTTTCTACAATTCGGCGCAGTCGTCATGACCCTGACGATGGCCGTGTGGACGGTGGCCGTCTATGTGGTGCCCGCCCACCTGGTCGCCGACGTGTTCGGGCCAACGTGGCTGCAGGCGCGTCCGTTTATGCTTTGGATCGGGCTCTCCACCGCCATGGGAAGTGTATCCGCCGCGGCTCTCATCGGCCTACGGGCCATGCGGGCCGCCAAGGAGCTCCTGCGGCTGGTGGTGATCATGGCCCCGTTCTTGCTCGTGTTGCCTCTCGGGGGGGCAGTGCTCGGGGGTGTTCGCGGTTTCGCGGTGGGGATCGGCGTCTTCTATGTGATCTACCTCTTTGTGGGGTGGGTCACCCTTGCACGGGCGGCGAAGCGATTTGAAGTCGATGATGCCGAGGAGCCGGAACCCCTTCCAGACGTTCTCGCCCGGGAAGGCCTTGTAGAGCCGATATCGCTGGCCGACATGCTCGCCCGCCAGGATGGCCCGGAGCCGGTCACTCTGGCCGACATGGTTGCCCGCCACGGGCATCCGGGCTTGCCTGCGAAGTAGCACCGGCGAGGTGGCCACGGAGGGGAACTCGCGGCGGATCGGCCCATGTGGCAGACGGATGCCCCAAGGAGCAGGTATCGGATCCGCTACGAGTGTCGGCGTTCCGGCCCGCACCACGGACCGGCTGATCACTCTGGCGTGTTGATCGACCACTTTCGGGACGCCACCGGCACCGTGAGTTTCATTCACCGCAGCCGGAAAATCGTTGCCACGACGGCCGATGAAGACCGGAGCCGGGTGTCGCCACCACCCTCTGCTCGAGACTGACGGCCTAGTAGGCGCCAATCCCGTTGAGCATCGTCCGCGGTGTGTCCAGCATGATCTTCAGATCCCACCAGAACGACCACGAGCTCACGTAGAGATGGTCCAGGTGGTGCAGGTCCTCGGTGCTCAAGTCATTGCTGCCCGAGACTTGCCACAGGCCGGTGATACCAGGACGAACGGCAAAACGACGGGCTGCCCATCCGTCTAGTTCCGATGATTCATGCGGGACGAACGGCCGCGGTCCCACGATCGACATGTCACCCTTCAATACATTGATCAGCTGGGGCAGTTCGTCGAAACGGCTCTTGCGTAGGAATCGTCCGGCCCGGGTGATTCGTTGTTCTTCGCTCAACTTCTTCCGCACCTCGTAAAGCGGGCGGCACACGCCGGATTCTGCCTTGGGATCCGACGCCTCAGACTCTCCGCCCGTGTCGTCCACTGCATGGTCACTGATATTCGTCATGGTGCGGAACTTCAACACGGTGAATGGTAAGCCGTCCCGTCCCAAGCGGGTCTGGCGAAATATGGCTTTGCCTGAGGACGAGAGTTTGATCGCAATCGCGGTGACCGCCATCACCGGCGACAACACGATCAGAGCCACCAGGCTGGCGGCGACGTCGAACGAGCGCTTCAACAGACGATCCAACCCGCTGAGGTCAGGTCGCGCCACCTCAACGAGCGGCAGTCCACCCAGGTCGGCGAGTCGGGACCGGAACGACACCAATTCGAAGTACCGAGGAACGAAGGCGATGTGAACATGGCCCTGAAGCTGCCGGTAGATGCCGACCAACTTTTCCGAGTGACAGCTGGGGAAGCCGACGATGACCTGCTGCACCTGCAGGTCCCGGCAGAGAGAAGGAAGGTCGTTGACAGTTCCGAGGGCCCCTTCATCGGGCTGCCCGTCGCCGACGACATGACCCACGATCTCCACTTCGCGCCGAAGGCCCAGGTAGGTCGTGATCCGGTCGGTCAGAGAATCCGATCCGACGACGAGAACCCGAGTGACAGTCAAGGTGTGGAGCGAAGCCCGGAGGATGAACCGGCCGAGAGCAATGAAGGACACGGCAAAGACCACCGCGACGACATACTGCGAAACGACCGGCCTGGCCGTTCCGGCGATTCCATGGATGTAGGTACCGGCAGCCAAGGTGAGGAAGCAGCCGACACTGACGGCGAAGAGGACGTCCTTCAGTTCCTTGTACATGCTCGAACCGAGTTGGCCGTGATTGGTGCGGTAGGCGCCGCCGAAGGCTATTGCCAGCACCACAGCGAAGGGGTACATGGCGTCGATGGCAAGGTTGCCCCAAAAGTGTTGGATCGAGTTCGTCGGTACTTTGGACATGACCGACAGGACAATCAGCGCCGTCATCAGCGCAATGGAGGTGCACACGAAGTCGACACCGACCCGGGCGGCGGCGTACTGGCCGTCCGAGATGGTGCGTCGTCTCTTTTCGGGACGGATCGGCGACGCCAAGCCTGGGGCGGTCTGCTCCGAAACAAAACGGACAGCTCCCAGTTCGGGCTCGCTCGTGCCCACGAACGACGAAAATTGCGGCGTCTCCAGCTCAGATATCGACAAGGACCCCCCCCTGCTAGGGCGCGGATTCGGTAACTACCTCTGCCATGTCCAGCACCACCGTTGATTGAAGAACATGTACATCAATTGAAACGAGGGCTAATGGTGGACCTTGCGAATTTTCTTCAATTAGGCCAGTGTGTCCGGTCGCCAAGGCGTCCGGTCGCCAAGGCGTCCCGCTCACCCCGGAGAGGACCGGAACAAGCGGATTACGCTGCAGCGGTGGGAGTTCGGATGATCGTGCGTGGGGTGGGAAAAGTCCTGATCGGGGCTGGTCTCGTGGTCCTTTTGTTCGTTGCCTACGAGCTGTGGGGGACCGGCCTGATCACGTCGGGCCACCAAAACTCCCTGCGCCATCAGTTCGAGCGGGACCTCGGTGCCCATCAGGGAGTTACCCCGCCCAATGGGACGACGCAGACGACCCCGACGACCCAGCCGACCCAATCCGTCCAGAATCCCGTGCCGGCGCCGTCCGAGGGCCAGCCCGACGGCATCATCGACATTCCGAAAATTGGTTCCGACTACGTAGTGGTGGAGGGCACCAGTACCGATGACCTGGAACGGGGGCCCGGCCACTATCCCGGGACTTCTCTGCCCGGAAACCCGGGAAATGCCGCCATCGCCGGCCACCGGACCACGTACCTGAAGCCGTTCTACAACCTCGACCAACTGGCTCCCGGTGATCCGATTTACGTCACGACGCTCCAGGGACGATTTCAATACAAGGTCGTCGACACCTTGGTCGTGAGCCCTGACGATGTGGCCGTACTGAATCCCACCGCATCACCGATCCTGACCCTGACCACCTGCAACCCTCGCTACAGCGCCGAGACCCGTATGGTGGTCCAAGCCAGCCTGGTGTCACCGGTGGTTGCCGCAGTGCCTACGACCAAGTCACTCCCCCGTCCTCGGAGCCTCGCCGAGGGCCGGGGCGGATGGTCGAGTGCGGCACTGTGGGCCCTGGCGTGTATCGCCTTCGGGACCGTCGTCTGGCTGATGTGGCGTCGTCGGCGGAAGTGGTGGGTGCCGGTGGTGGGCCTGGTCGGTCTGCTGGTGCTCTTCTTCTTCTTCGGTGCGTTGACCCCGTTGCTCCCGGCCGGCTACTGACGGTCAGGCCCGGTGGGGTCGGGCCAGGCCAGGCGGGCGAGTTCGTCGACCAGGCCGGCGATCGACTCGGCCGATGCCCGGTACTTGCGGGCCGATCCGCCCAACGGGTCATCGATATCGTCCTTGGCTGACTTTCCCTGCAGATCCGCGGTGCGTCGCCCCTGATGAACGAAGATCAGCCATTCGTCGAGCGATTGGCCGACGCCCCGTGGCCCGACCGCCCGGCCGCGTCGAACGATCTCGGGCAGGGTGAAGGTCTGTGACCAGGCGCCGGGATCCATCGTCACGACCTCCCGGACGTGCCCTCTGGTCATACCCAGGATGAGGTCGGCCCCTCTGATGTCGGCGGGGGTCACCTGACGACCACGATGGCCTGACAAGTCAACGCCGAGGGGAAGGCCGGCGGTGATGACCTCGGGAGGCGATTGCGCACCGAGATCGAGCAGGCCCGCCGAGTCGACGCAGATGTCGGAATCCGCCGACGCCAACCGGGAGGCCAACAGTGCGCTGGCGGTGGGTGAACGACAAAGGTTGCCAGTACAGATGAACAGGACGGTGCTCATTTCATCGTTGGCGCTTGCCGAGGCTGAGGGCTCGCAGATCCTGAGGAGCTGACGCCTTCAACATCTCGATCACCGCGCTGATCGGCTTCTTGGGTCCACATACCTGCTTCAGTACCTCTGCACCGGCGCTTCCCGCCACCGGGGTGGCGGTGGTGAGGAGGACGAGACGGGTGTTCCCCAACTCGCGGAGGACAGCCGCCTTGCCGATCGCCTTCCACAACGTGTCGGCCCGCTTCAATCCGGATGGCTGACTGGTGAAGGCCCCCGAGACATCGAAGTACCACGTATTGCCGGCGGGGTCCCGGGCGCTGAAGTTGACTTCGACGCCGCCGGGCAGGCGTTGGTCCTCGCGGATGTCGCCGAAGCCATTTTCCGCGATCAGGATACGGGCGATCTCTTTGGCTGCTTTGCCTTCCCGAATGGCCCGGGCTCGGACGTCTTCGCCCTCGTTGGACGGGGTGGGGATCGCCGGCAAGCTCACACGTCGAGGACTGCCCGCCTCCTCGACCGCGAGCCGCTGGCGCTCCGTGTCCACCCTTGTCTCCGCCAAACGGATATAGGCCTCTTCGAGGTCGTAGCCCACATAACGCCGGCCGGTCCGTATCGCCGCCACCGCTGTAGTTCCCGATCCGACGAAGGGATCCAGAACCAGATCGCCCTTGTAGGTGTAGAGATTGATCAGGCGAGAGGGGAGCTCCACCGGAAAGGGGGCGGGATGCCCGACCCGGGTGGCGCGTTCCGACGGGATCTCCCACACGTCGAGGGTGTTCTCCATGAAGTCTTCGCGGGTCATCGTGACCTCCGAAGGGAGATCCTTCCGATAGCGCTCACGGGCGGGGACCGCCCTGTCGAACCGGCCCTTGCTCGCTACGATCACCCGTTCGGTCAGGTCTCGCAAGACCGGGTTGGCCGGGCGTTGGAAGCTTCCCCAGGCACACGAGCCCGACGATCCCCGTTGCTTCATCCAGATGATCTCTCCGCGGAGCAAAAGGCGCAGATCGTCCTGAAGGATGCTGATGACATCAGCCGAAAGCGATCGGTAGGGACGCCGACCCAGGTTGGCAACATTGATGGCGATCCGACCCCCTGGCTCGAGCTTGCGTACGCATTCCGAAAACACATCTCGGAGGAGGTCCAGATACTCGAGATAGGTGGAGGGGATCCCGCCTTCACCCAGCGCCTCCTCGTACTCCTTGCCGGCAAAGTAGGGAGGTGAGGTGACGACCAGGGCCACCGACGCGTCAGGCACCTCGTTCATCGACCGGGCATCTCCCCGGATCAGCTTGTCGAAACCTTCGCTTGGACACAGGCCAGCGTCGGTCGACTGCTCAGGGGGTGTGAATCGGTTGTAGAACCCGGAGGCGTCGTGGTTCTCACGCTTGGACACCCCAAAAGCCGAAGTGGAGGTCGAGCGCTTGGTCATCCGGGCGATCCTACGCGGCGCCTGTGACGATTTGGGGTACCGAGGGCTGTAGGGCTGTGGCGCCACCACCTGATTGTCGGGTGGTCACCGCGTCTTCGTCCGCCTCAGCTGAGAATCTTTGCCTTTTGGGCGTCGAACTCTGCGTCAGTGATCACGCCCTTCGATTTCAGGTCGGCCAGTTTGGCCAGTTCGTCGGCGCCACCACCAGCCCCGGACGCGTGATGCATGAAGGCATCAAATGCCTCGTGTTGCTGTGCCGCCTGGCGCTCGGCGCGCTCATGCATACTGCCGCCGCGGGCGATCAGGTAGATGAGGACTCCGAGGAACGGGAAGATGACAACGAAGATGACCCACAGCGCCTTGGCCGGACCACCCATGTCGTGGCTGCGGAAGACGTCAGCGAAGACCCCGATGAGGAGCCAGATCCACACGAAGAAGAAGAAGAACTCCAACATCGTCCAGAAGATGTTGAGAAGCGGATATGTGGCGGCAATCATGTCCGGTGTCGCTCCTTGGCTACGGGGGGATCACTGACGAGTTGTGTGCATGATCCGCCCACATGTGAATCCTTCCGGGGCAGTTCGGATGGGTACGGATCCGCAGCGAAAGGGCTGACGCCAAACTACCACGGGGCGCATTTGGGTGGCTTGGTTGGGGATCGACGCTACGAGCCCTCACGACGCGTTGCCCGATTGGTTGCCGTCGGGTCTCTGCTGCCGGCGGCGGATCTTCGAGTGTGATCCACCCTGGCGAACCCACCCCGTGGCCTCGGCCGTTTGGGCACCTTGGCCTTCCTCCAATCGTTGGAGAGGACAGCGGACACCCGGGAGACCCGGTCATCTTTCGGGGGCAGGTCGGCCCCCCGGGAAACCAGCGCCGGCGAAGTAGCGGTTCCATTGCCACTTCGGTGAGACTGCGGCCATGGCTTTCGGTCAACAGTCGGGACCACCGGCCGCGGCGAGACAGGTGCAGGAGCTGTTGGCGCTCATCCAGGACGCCGGTCACACCGACTTCCGGGACGCGCGTGGACCGATGGGGTTCACACAGCGTCAGGCCGCCGGCAAGTTCACTCGCGACGAGGCAGCAGCATTTATCGACCGGCTGCAGGAGGCAGAGATCGATGGGAGTGACCCGGTCGCTGCCGATCCGCCGGAAAGGCTGTCGGCCGTAGAGCAGACGATGCGCCGGATGCCTGCCGGGCAACTCGCCGCCGAGCTTCAGCGTCGCGGCTGGACGGTGATCGAACCGTAGGACCGGTGATTGGGCGCACACTCGTCTGCTCGGCGCCGCCGCGTTCCCAACACCGACAGCTCAGGCGGGGATACGCGAAAGTATCTCGGCGAAGCCGTCGGGAGCGATCACCGGAAGCAGGTGACCCGAGTCGACGCGGACAACAGGCACCGGTAGCGGGAGCCGCTGCGCCATCTCCTCATGGGTCGCCGTGGTACCGGGCGGTCGCGTTGGTTGAGCACGGAGTTGATCGGAACACCGGTTGCGACCGACCAGTGCACCGGTTGGAAGTAGTGGTGCACCGTGTCTTCGACGCAGCGAATCGGATCGACCACGAACGCCGAGGTGCCATCGTCAAGCGGATCGCCGCCATAGCGCCATAGGTATTGCGGAACGACTCGGTCGGGCTCGGCATGATCTCGGGCATGATCTCGGGCATGGTCACAATGTCGGTCGAGCAATTCGAGGAGCTGGTGGCCAACGGTCTTGATGGGATTCCTGCAGAACTCGGTGCCACCATGGAAAACGTCGCTGTCGTGGTGGACGACCTCAGCCCACCCGGTCGGCTGCTAGGGCTATATGAGGGGGTCCCACTCACCCAACGGGGCAACCACTACTCGGCGTCAGTGCCCGATCGCATCACGATCTACATGGCGACGACATGTGGGGCGTGCCAGACCACGCAGGAAGTGGTGGAACTGGTGCGCAGGACGGTAATCCACGAGGTCGCCCACCACTTCGGTATCGATGACCAGCGGCTCGAGGAGTTGGGCTGGGCGTAAGCCGGCACCAAGCCCTGGCGGGACGGGCGTCCCCCCTCCGCATCGTGGGCGTCAGGATCGGTTCGAGGGGTCGTCTTCGACGGCCTGGGCGTCAAAGCCCCCATGGCGTATTGGGAGCAGCTCGGCCACCATGCGCTGGCCTGTTTCCAAGGTCGAGGTCAGGATCTCGACAGCGTCCTCGTCCCTGCCTCTCTCGACCATCCACTTGGCTGCCACCAAGTGCTGCAGGATGGAGTCACTGATCTCGAGCGCCTCCCGCTGGCGATGGGCGGTTTCCTGGAGGCGACGACGCTGCTCCTGTTCTGCCAGGGCACGCCGTTGGCCAGCCCTTATCTGGTCCGTGGCCCGACCGAGCAACACACCGAGCAATAGCAATCCCGCGGCACGCGCGATCCAACCGGTGGCGTCGATGTCTCCCGCACCGTCCGCCAATTCGAAGATCGCGAACAGGGAGAATCCGACGGCCGCGCCCACCAGACCCCCGCGCAGGCCGAACGACATGGCCAGGAGGGCGATCGGCAGCGAGTAGAGGATGTCGATCGCTTCTCCGCTGCCGTCGCTGAAGTACCGGGCTACGGAAACTCCCGCAAAGAGGCCGGCCGCGATGAGCAGCGCCGCATACGAATGCGATCGGTACCAGGGGAACGAAGCCCCCTCCGGCTGATCTCGGGTCCATGCCACCTACTTGCCTCCCTTGCGAGCGTGGCAGATGTTCCCCCCGCTCCACCAGGGACCAAAGTCCCGAAAGGTGGCCTCGGCGGGGTGGGTCCGGATTCGCCCTTCACGGTCACTTGGAGGTTCGGCGGATAGGCGACATGTCCGGTGAACCTCCAAGCACACAGATCAGACGGTGCCGCACCCTCGGGTGGTTCATGATCCAGAGCGGTGATCAGGCGTGGGTCCGAAGGCTCGAGTCCGTTGGGACGTGGGGATGACTCGTCGTCCTGCCGATCTTTCCTCCGATCGTGTGATCATGATCGTCAAATCCGACGACGACGTCACCGCGGAGCGATCCACAGCCTGGCTGGGCCGACACGGGGGCGGCGAGCCGGTCGCCCTCAGCTATCCGTCGATCCCGACCCATGCGGTGAGGCGCGTTCCGATCGCGCCGCCCGAGACGGTGCGCGACCCGTTCGAGACGAAGCTGCAGCCGTCGATGTCGACGGAGACATCAACGCCAGGGCCAGATGGGTACACGAACTGCAGCAGGTCCACCCGTCCTTGTGAGGCCGGGCAGCCATACACGGCTCCCGTGGGGATCACCGGCCAGGTTGGCTGGTCGATGTACGTGACGAAGGACGGGAGTTGCGAACCAGTCACCACATGGGACTGCACCATGGTGCCGGCCGTGACCGCCTGATTCAACCCGGCGTACCGGCAGACCGTCAGCAAGGTCGGACCTGGCGGCACAAGAGTGCTCGCCAAACCCGGGCGGGTAGGTGGCGGGTTGAGGGGCGTGGTCGAGGAGGGGGCCCACTGTCTCGGGCAAGCAGCTGCGCCCACCGGAACGGTGGTCGAACTGGTGGTGGGTCCTTCAGCAGCTGTTGTGCCGCCACACGCTGCGGCGACGACTGCCAGGATGCCGAGTCCCAGTAGGGGGTTGCACGCAACTGATCTGAATCCGCACGGCGGATGGGACACATCCTCAGGGTAGATGTTGATTCAGGCGGATGGTGGCCGCCTGAACCTCCGGATGACGATTCAGGTGGCCTCGACGGTTGGCTCCAAGGTGGTGGCAAGCGGACATGCGGTGACAGCGCACGGAGCCTCTGAAGTAGATGTGGCTGCGAAGTGCGAAGCCCCGAAAGCCGCCGAGTGGCTTTGGGAATCCGGCGACTTCAGTCGCCGGAGCAGGTCAAGCTGCATCTGGTCCCGCGCTTACGCTGTGTGCCCATGGACCCATCGTTCACCGAGGTTTCGGCCGGCGACACCACCTGGCGTTTCGACCGCTCGTTCCTCACCTCCAACTGGACCTGCATCTGGGGCCGCGGTTGCCTGGGGATCCTCCCCCAACCGGCGGCCGAACTCGGCCATGGCTGTTGCTCGATCGGTGCCGATCTCGACGGCAACGACGAAGCGCGCCGGATCGGAGCGCTGGCGGCCACGTTGGAGCCTTCACGCTTCGAGTACCACGCCACCGCGGCCGAAGGTGGTGTCTTCGGTGACGCCACCCGTAGCAGCACCCGGGTGGTCGACGGAGCCTGCATCTTCCTCAACCGGTCCGGTTTCGACGGGGGCGCCGGCTGCGCGTTGCACCTGGCAGCCCTCGATTGGGGCGAGTCGCCCATCGACTGGAAGCCGTCGGTCTGCTGGCAGCTGCCGATCAAAGTGGATTGGGAGCCAGGCGACGACGGGACCGAAGTCGCCACAGTCCGGGGGTGGACGAGAGGCGACTGGGGCCCCGAGGGCGACACCATGGCCTGGTGCTGCACCGAGGGCACCCAGGCCTACGTCGGTGACCGGCCGGTGATCGAGTCGATGGCCGAGGAGCTGGAGGCGATCATGGGTTCCGAGGTGTACGTCGAGCTTCGGCGACGCCTCGACAACTGACTTCGCCATCCCGGCCCCGCAGGGTCCGGCGGGTGGAAGGCGGGCGGGATCCGACCCTCGCCGCCATCCAGATAGGTGCCGCCAAACCCCGGTCACCCCTTGCCGTGCTTGCTGAGATCAGGACAGCGGCCACCTGGGAGCGGGCCGGTCAGAGTCACAACCGCGTAGGCCGGCCCGATCGAGCCAGCGAGCTGCCGGCTGCGAGACGTGCTGATCACCAGTGCTGCCCGGTCATTCGTCGGCATCGGGCCCGTTGCAGCCCGTCGGTGCCCATGGAAGAGCACCGGTCAGGATTTCGGAACTGGTAGGACGCCCACCCGCGGTCTCATGGAGGAAGCTGCTGACAGATTGCCTGGATAGAGTCGTCAAATGTGAAGTCGGTTCGGAAACTCGGGGTTTGGAGGTCATCAGGGTTATTGGTTCTGGCCTCCCTGTTGGTCCTGACGGTGGTGGTGATCTCCTGGTTCCCGGTCCGGGCCGTCTCGGGCGCATCAGTGAAGTCGCCCCGCGTAGAGAATCTCTCTCCGGCTCCGGATTCGGTTGTCCCATTTGGTGGAGCCTCGCTCGGCGTACATGCATTGACCAGTCCAAAGGCCCCGGTCGTCGGGATGGCCGCCA
>PKXA01000085.1 GCA_003133325.1 Acidimicrobiaceae bacterium
GGAGCGGGGGGAGCGGGGGGAGTGGGACGGGAGGTGCCGGGCATCCGAACATGGTGGCACGGCCCCGGTGACGCTTTTGACGGGGCGGCATGGCTGTCTGGCAGGGAGTCTGGCTGTCTGTTTCGCTGGGTGAATGGGGTTGTTACTATCTGTATAGGAGAAATTGGCCGACCGGCCGGATAGCTCCTGGGAGCGGATATGACGACCACCGAACTTGACCTCGGCAAATACAAACTTGGATGGTCCGACGAAGAGGACTACGTCTTCAAACCCAAGAAGGGTCTCAACGTAGACATTGTGCGGGAGATGTCGGCCATGAAGAAAGAGCCGCAGTGGATGCTCGACTTCCGGCTCCGGGCCCTCCAGCGGTTCGAGAAGCGCCCGATGGCCGCCTGGTTCGCGGTCAACATGCCGGATCTCGATTTCGACGACATCTACTACTACATCAAGCCGACGTCCGAGCAGGTGAACGAGTGGAGCGATCTTCCCGACGCCATCAAGGACACCTACGAGAAGCTCGGCATCCCCGAAGCGGAGCGGAAGTACCTGGCCGGGGTCACTGCCCAATATGAGTCCGAGGTCGTGTTCCACCGCAATCGCGAGGATCTCGAAGACCTGGGAGTGTTGTTCTGCGACATGGACACGGCGGTGCGCGAGTACCCCGATCTCGTCCGCAAGTACTTCGGGACCATCATCCCGCCGAACGACAATAAGTTCGCAGCCCTGAACTCGGCAGTGTGGTCAGGTGGCTCGTTCATCTATGTTCCGCCCGGCGTGGTGGTCGATCAGCCGCTGCAGGCCTATTTCCGCATCAATGCGGAGAACATGGGTCAGTTCGAGCGCACCCTGATCATCGCAGACAAGGGATCTCAGGTTCACTACGTCGAGGGCTGTTCCGCCCCGGTGTACACCACCGACTCATTGCACTCGGCGGTGGTCGAGCTGGTGGCACTCGAAGGTGCCCGCATCACCTATACGACCATTCAGAACTGGTCCAACAACGTGTACAACCTGGTGACGAAGAGAGCACGGGCCGAAGCCGAAGCCCACGTGGAATGGATCGACGGCAATATCGGGTCGCGTCTGACCATGAAGTACCCCTCGGTGTATCTGATGGGCCCGAAGGCTTCGGGCGAAGTGCTGTCGGTGGCCTATGCCGGAGCCGGCCAGCACCAGGACGCCGGGGCCAAGATGGTCCATTCGGCCCCCGAGACGACCTCGACCATCATCTCCAAGTCCATCTCCAAGGATGCCGGGATCACCACCTATCGCGGCCTGGTCCACGTGGACGAAGGGGCGAAACATGCCAAGAGCTTCGTCCGCTGTGATGCCCTGCTCCTCGACGACACCTCGATCTCCGAAACCAAGCCGTACATGGAGGTTGCCGAACGGGATGCTCGTATCGGCCACGAGGCCACAGTGTCCAAGGTGGGCGACGACCAGCTCTTCTACTTGATGAGCCGCGGGCTGTCCGAGACCCAGGCCATGGGAATGATCGTGAACGGCTTCATCGAGCCGATCACCCGCACCCTGCCCATGGAGTATGCGGTCGAATGGAGTCGCCTGATCGAGTTGCAGATGGAGGGCTCGGTCGGCTGAGCCACCTTGGGTGGCCGGGTGTCGTCCGTCTGAACAGGGCAGAATAGGTCAATGCCCATGAGGGAAGAGTGCAAGCACTTTCAGAGCCGGACCTATGACTCGGGCGAGGTAGCCCGGTTCTGCGTGCTGGACCTGGCCCCCGACGCCCCTTGGAAGTGCCCTGACGACTGCCCGTCCTATTCCCGTCGGTTCGCCGATGTGGGGTGGGCCCGCGGGTCGCTGGTCGAGCCGCCACTCGAGCCGATGCCCGATGTCCCCGACGGAGAGGCCGCCGCGCTTCTCGATAGTGCCGAGGACATCATCAACGCGGTGGGCCCGCAGGTGGTGTCCGAGGTAGAGGCGCAAGAGGCCAAAGCAGATCGCAAGCAGCGTCGTTGGTGGAACAGGCGGCGCTGAACTGCCTGCGGACTCCCGTGGGACGGCCGAGGGTTCTCAACGGCCGGTAAACCGGCCAGGACGTTTTTCCACGAAGGCGGTCATCGCCTCGACCAGGTCATCGGAGGCCAAAAACCCGGCGTTCCAGGTGGCCACGTAGTCGAGACCTTCAGCCACCGACTTTCCTTCTCCGGCTGCCAAAACCGCTTTGGTCCCTTGGACGGCGAGCGGTGAGTTGGCGGCGATCTCGAAGGCGAGGGCACGGGCATCGGCCACCACCGCGTCGGCGTCGGCCGACACCTCGTTGACCAGTCCGATCTCGCGGGCTCTGGCCGCGGTGATGTCCTTGCCGGTGAAGGCCAACTCGGCCACATGGCCCTTTCCGATGATGTGGGGGAGGCGCTGGAGGCTGCCGAGGTCGGCCACGATGGCCACCTTGGCTTCCCGCACCGAGAACAGGGCATCTAAAGAGGCCAACCGGATGTCACAGGCGGCAGCCAGGTCGACCCCACCCCCGATGCAGTAGCCGTGGATGGCCGCGATCACCGGCAGGGGGCATTCGGCCACCGCGGTCACCGAGGCTTGTAACCGGAGCACCGACGTCCGCGCCGACTTGGCCCGCGCCGCCATCGACAGGGGGGTGCCGTCTCCGCCGGTCATGGGCCCGCCCAGGCCTGCCATGGCGACCAGATCGAGGCCGACGCTGAAATGGGGGCCTTTGGCTGCGATCAGCACCGCCCGGATCTCCGGATCCGAACCGATCGCTGCCATGGCCACGGGAAGGTCGGACCAGAAGGCCGGCCCCAGGGCGTTGCGCTTCTCGGGGCGGTCGAGCCACAGGGTGGCCACGTGGCCATCGGCCTCGATGGTGAGCACCTCGGAAACAAAGGAGGCAATGGTGTGGCCGGCGGCGGGACTCATGGGCGAAAGAGTAGGCGTTGCCCGTCCGGGAAGGCGAAAAGGACGGGTAGCATGGAACCCGAGGCTCGTTACCCGGGCCTCGTTGCGCGAGAGGCTTTTCACCCTGCCCACCTTTACCCCTGAGACGGCCGCCGCCCTGCCGGGGCCCCCGTGGCTACGGCACCGCCGCGCTGCTGCGGCGGAAGCGTTCGCGTCCGCCCCCCTGCCGACCGAAAAAGACGAAGTCTGGCGATACAGCCGTATCGACAGTCTCGATCTGGACAGGTACCAGACCCCGGATTCCTCTGACGTGATGGCGACCGATGTCCATGGGCCACCACCCTCGGATCGGATCCGCACCCTGGTCGACAGGCTCGGACCCCGTTCCGGGCTGATCGTGACCGTCAACGGGGTGTTGGCCACCGTCGCATCGGATGCCGGCGACGATGCATTGGCTATCGGGCGGATGACCGAGCACGATGAGGCTGAGGCGCTCCTGGGGTCGATCGCCACCGATCCAACCGACTTCGTGCTTCTCAACGATGCGTTCGCCGCCGACCCGGTGGTGATCGACATCCATGCCGGCGTAACGATCGAACACCCGGTGGTGGTTGTGCATGTGATCACCGGGGCGGGCGGCGACGCGGTGTTTCCCCGGACGGTCATCCGGGGTGCTTCCTCGTCGGTGGCCTCCGTGGTGGAAATCGTGGTCGACGTCGAAGGCGGGCTGTTGGCGGAGCTGCCCACCAGGGGTGCATCGTCGGTGGCCAACCATGCGGAGCACCTGGTGGTGCCGGTGACCGAAGTGCAGGTGGCTGACGGAGCCGAGTTGAACTACGTCAGCATCCAGTCGCTGGGTCCGGCCACCTGGCAACTTGCCCATCAGGTGAGCACCATTGGGGCTGACGCCGGTCTCCACAGTTTCGCGGTGGCCCTGGGCGGGAGCTATGCCCGGCTCCGCACCGACTCTGCGCTGATCGGCACCTCGGGGACGAGCAAACTTCGGGCTGCGTTCATCGGTCGCGACGATCAGATGCTCGATTTTCGGACGCTCCAGGATCACCGGGCGCCGAAGACGACAAGTGACCTGCTCTTCATGGGAGCGGTGGCCGATCGTTCCCATTCGGTCTACAGCGGGTTGATCCGGGTGCGGAGGGGAGCGGTCCGGTCCGACGCCATGCAGACCAATCACAACCTCGTCCTCGATGAAGGGGCGCATGCGGACTCGGTTCCGAACCTCGACATTCAGGAGAACGACGTCCGGTGCAGCCACGCGTCGACGGTAGGCCCGGTTTCCGAGGACCAGCGCTACTACCTCGAGTCCCGCGGGGTGGAGCCCGAGGTGGCCGAACGGTTGATTGTGGCCGGGTTCTTCGCCGACATCGCCGATCAGGTGCCAATTGCCGGCACCCGAGCCATGATCGGCCAGGCTCTGGCCGACCGGACGGGGATCCACGGTGTCTGAGACGGCGCGCCTGTGCGGGCGCAATGACCTCGAGCCAGGGCAGGCAAAGAGGTTCGACGTGGCCGGCCTCCGGATCGCCCTGGTCCGCATCGCCGATGAGTATTTTGCCGTGGGGGACCGCTGCAGCCACGAGGAGTACTCGTTGGCTGATGGCGAGGTGTGGCCCGACGAATGCGAGATCGAGTGCGGCAAGCACGGTTCGACATTTGACCTTCGTACCGGGCAACCGTGTTCGCTCCCGGCCACCAGGCCGGTGCCGGTGTACCAATTGGTCGTCGATGAGGAGCATGTGTCGGTGGTGGTGTCATGAGTACCGGTGAGCTCAAGATCGAAGACCTGCATGCCGGCATCCCCGGTCGGGAGATCCTCCGGGGGGTGACCCTCACGGTTCGCAGTGGGGAAGTGCATGCGGTGATGGGTCCCAACGGATCAGGAAAGAGCACCTTGGCCCACGTGCTGATGGGGCGACCCGGGTACGAGATCCTCAGCGGGACCGTGACCCTCGACGGGATCGACCTACTTTCCTTGCCCACCTGGCAACGAGCCCGCGCCGGACTGTTCCTCGGCATGCAGCATCCGATCGAAGTGCCGGGCGTCTCGCTGGTCACCGCGCTGACCGCCTCCCGGCCCGAGATCGAAGCCGGCGAAGCCGGGGCCGATGCCGGAGCCGGCGATGTAAGTGAGCGGATGCGCGCCGAGGCCAAGCGCATCGGCTTTGACGAGCGGTTCCTCACCCGCTCCCTCAACGTCGACCTTTCGGGTGGAGAGCGCAAGCGGAACGAGACACTGCAGATGGGCGTGCTCCGACCCCGGTTCGCGATCCTCGACGAGATCGACTCCGGACTCGATGTCGATGCCTTGGCGGCCGTGGGCCGGCGGGTGGAAGAGGCTACCGAAGAGTGGGGACTGGGTGTGTTGGCCATCACCCACTTCCGGCGATTGCTGAAGGTACTCAAGCCCGACGTGGTGCACGTTCTCTCCGCCGGCCGGGTGGTCGCCACCGGTGAGAGCGAGTTGGCGGAAATCGTCGACCGGACAGGGTACGCCGCCTACACCGGAGTTGGCCCCTGATCCTTCCGGAGACAGCTGTCAGTCCCGGAATTTCGGTAGTACATAGGCCCCCATCAGTTCGATGGTTTCCATCACGGCGTCATGAGGGATCTTGTAGGGGTTGACCAGACACAGCAACAGGTCGATCCCGGCGGCTTCGTACTTCCGGCACGCGTCGAGACATTCGTCCGGGGTGCCCAGGACACAGGCGTTGGAGTCGATCAGGTACTCGAGGCTGAGGAGATCGAGCGATCCGTCGTCGTCGTGGGCCTTCATGTCGGCTGCGTACGAGTAGGAACCGAGGTCCTGGTTTCGTTCGGCCATCCAGTCGGTCACGGTGGCAATTTGTCTGGCTCCCGTTTTCGGGTACCACTCGAAGGACTCTCTGGCCAGCTCAATGGCCTTGTCCCGATTGTCCGAGCAGAGGGCCATGGTGAACGTGGCTGCCTGGTTGTGGACGTACGCCCCCAGGGGAGCAGTACAGGTCCCGGATGCGGCGCGGTAGATGTCGACCTTCTTCTTGACCTCCTCCGGCGATACCCCGACCGCGAAGGAGCACAGACCCAGCCCCAACTCACCCACCTGTCGATGGCCGTCTTCGCTGGTGGTCGCCCCCCAGATCGGCGGATGGGGTTGCTGCAGCGGCTTGGGCTGGACTCGGCGCCGCGGCATCTGCCAGTACTTGCCGTCGAAGTCGTACTCGTCATTGGTCCAACAACCCACAATGTGCTCGATAGCCTCCCGCCACATCTGGCGGGTCTCGGACGGATCGATCCCGAAGCCCTCGAGTTCGGCTCGGGTGGCCGATCGGCCAGTTCCGAAATCGACCCGTCCGTTGGATATCAGATCGAGTACCGCCACCGACTCGGCCGTTCGTACCGGATGGTTGTAGGGCTTGGGCGTCAGGCGGACCCCGTAGCCCAACCGGATCCTCTCGGTCAGCGCGGCAATGGCGCCATAGAGCACCTCGGGATTCGAACAGTGGGAGTACTCCTTCAGAAAATGGTGCTCGACCGTCCAAAAGGCATCCCATCCGGCCTTGTCACCGGCGACGGCCTCCGCGAGGGTGTTCTGATAGGCGATGAGCTCACTGTCGGGCTCCCAGGGTTGGGGAACCGGAATCTCGTAGAAGAGAGCGAACTTCACTGGCACAGTCCTTTCTTCGGGCCGATTGCTTCGGCTTCGGCGGTCACCGGGTGAAGGCAGGGAGCGAACCCCCGAGCAAGATGCGCCATCCGAATCGGACGATCGGCAGCGGAACTCATCGCGGCCACCGGCGCAAACGGAGCGTGGCGTCGTACGGCCCATTCACCGGCGCGGCTGTAGGTAAGACCGTGGGTACGACTGTGGCGCAGACCCGTTGGCCTGAGCCGGTGGCTTGACTTGTGCACGTGCACCCTCTCTATCAGATGTAAAGATCGGTGGTCGAGTAGCAACCGAGGGGAGGACCCGATGAGAGGTCTGAAGGACAAGGTGGTGGTCGTTACCGGGGCGGCTTCTGGGATCGGCCTGGCGTGCGCAGATCGCCTACTCAGTGAAGGGGCGACGGTGGTGGGCGCCGATCGGGCCGACTGGGCCGGATACGAAGGCAAACCCCCGGAGACCGGATCGTGGTCGTTCCGACACGTCGACGTGAGTGATGAAGCTTCAGTGGTGGATCTGGTGGTGTCGACAACTGACACGTTCGGCCGGATCGACGGCCTGGTGAACGCAGCCGGAGTGGCCGGTGGCGGACCGGTGCACTCGCTCGATCAAAGCGAGTGGCAACGGGTCATTTCGGTCAACCTCACGGGAACGTATCTCGTGGCCAAGCACGTGATCGGGCAGATGCTCCGGCAACCGGTTGTCGGTGAGGTCCGGGGTTCCATCGTCACGCTGGCGAGTATCGAGGGCCTGGAGGGCACGGCCGGAGGCAGTGCTTACAGTGCTTCCAAGGGAGGGGTGGTGCTGCTGACCAAGAACATGGCGATCGACTACGGGGGCCGTGGCATCCGGGTCAATGCCATCTGCCCCGGTTTCATCGAGACACCGATGACGGACGGGATCTTTGGCCTTGCGGAGATGGACCTGACGCGTGAGGCGCTCATCGCGGAGCACGCACTCCGACGAATGGGCCGACCGAGCGAGATCGCCGCGGCGGCAGCGTTCCTTCTCTCCGACGATGCCTCGTTCGTGACCGGAGTGGCGTTCCCGGTGGACGGGGGTTACACGGCTGGGCGCGACCACGGCATTACCGCGCTGCTGGGGCTCTCGGGTCCCGAAGCGTGAGAGCCCGTCGTTGGTGGGAGGACTGACCAGAACTCGGAATCGAACTTGGCAAGAGCCGTCCTGCTCATCGGCATCGACGGAGGCGCGCCGAACGCGTGCGTGATTCATTTCACGTGAAAGGTGCTGGGTGTCCGTGCAATGCCACTGTTGACATTGTGCACTCGAGTGGTTAAGAAGTCTGGTAGTCAAGTGAAGGTGGCCGATACTGGCGCTACGTGGCCAGGGGCGGGCGCCTGAGACAAGGGGGGTTCATGGCACCAGAATCAGGCGAAATGGGAAGCGTCGCGGTCGCGGAAGATCCGGTTCCGGTCGAACCGACGGTGTACCGAGTGGCCGATCCCGCACCGTTAGGGCTTGCGGCTTTCGCCATGACCACGTTTGCATTGAGTGTTTCCAATGCCAAAATCTGGGGACCGGCTGCGGATTCTGCTCTCGCCCTAGCTCTGGTCTACGGAGGGGCGGTTCAGCTCCTGGCCGGAATGTGGGAGTTTGTACGAAAGAACACGTTTGGTGCTCTCGCCTTCTCCTCGTACGGGGCGTTCTGGATCTCGTACTACGTCTTCGTCAAGTTCATCGTGGGAGGACTGACCAGTCAGGCGGATGTATCGGTGGCAGTCGGCGTCTTCCTGCTGGGATGGACGATCTTCACCGCCTACATGACGGTTCCGTCGCTCCGAGTGAGTGGAGCCGTAGCGGCCGTGTTCGTCTTGCTGACGGTGACCTTCGTGCTGCTGACCATCGGAGCGTTCCAGGACCAGGCCAACCTGACCAAGTGGGGCGGCTATGTCGGTATCGCCACCGCGGCGGCTGCCTGGTACGCCTCATTTGCCGGCGTGGTGAACGAGACCTTCAAGAAAGCGATCATCCCGACCCTGCCGTTGGCTCCGAAACCGGTAACCTCCGGCGCAAGGACGTCAGGGTGAAGATCGGGAGTACCAGACCATGAGTGAGGCTGCGCAGAACGGGCGACAGGACCAGGGTCTCTCGGCATTGCACCATGAGATTCGTCGCTTCGAACCTCCTTCGAAATTTGTCGACCAGGCGAATGCCGGGCCGGGCATCTACGCCGAGGCAGATGCTGATCCCATCGCGTGGTGGGAAAAGCAGGCCGAATCGCTTGAATGGGCACAGCGCTGGTCCGAGGTGCTGGAATGGAAAGTTCCGTATGCCAAGTGGTTTGTCGGCGGCAAGTTGAACGTCTCGGTCAACTGCTTGGACCGCCATGTCGCGGCAGGCAAGGGCGACAGGGTCGCATTCCACTGGGTGGGAGAGCCCGAGGGGGATACCCGGACCATTACCTATGCCGAGCTGAAGGACATGGTGTGTCAGGCGGCCAACGCCCTCACTGATCTGGGCGTCAACGCCGGCGATCGGGTGGCTATCTACATGCCGATGATCCCCGAGGCAATGGTGGCGATGCTGGCGTGTGCCCGTATCGGCGCGCCACACATGGTGACGTTCGGTGGCTTCTCGTCGGAAGCCCTGGCCAATCGAATCCTCGACGGTGATGCCCGTGTCGTGATCACCGCCGATGGCAGTTATCGGCGGGGAACCCAGACGGCATTGAAGCCCAACGTCGACGAGGCGCTCAAGCAGTGCCCTGAAGTGCGCACGGTGGTGGTCGTCCGCCGAACCGGCCAGGATGTGGAGTGGGAGGACGGTCGGGACCTTTGGTGGCACGACGTCGTTGATCGGCAATCCACTGAGCACGACCCAGAGGCGTTCGATGCCGAACAACCGCTTTACATCATGTACACCAGTGGGACCACGGCGAAGCCGAAAGGCATTCTCCACACCACCGGTGGGTACCTCACCCAATGCGCCGTTACCCATCGACTGATCTTCGACGTGAAACCGGACACCGATGTCTTCTGGACTGCCGCCGACATCGGCTGGGTGACCGGCCACAGCTACATCGTGTATGGCCCCCTGGCCAATGGTGTCACTTCGATGATGTACGAGGGGACCCCCGACGCCGGTGGGCGCGACCGATGGTGGAAGATCATCGAGGACTACAAGGTCACCATCCTCTATACCGCCCCCACCACCATCCGCACGTTCATGAAGTGGGGAGAGGAGCACCCCGCCGGCCACGACCTCTCGAGCCTGCGGCTCCTCGGATCCGTGGGTGAGCCCATCAACCCCGAGGCATGGATGTGGTACCGCGAGCACATCGGGGGTGACCGGTGCCCGGTGGTGGACACCTGGTGGCAGACCGAGACAGGCGCGATCATGATCACACCGCTTCCCGGAATTACCGCCACGAAGCCTGGTGCGGCGATGCGACCGTTCCCCGGAATCAGCGCTGACGTCGTCGATGACTCCGGGCACTCGGTCGGCAACGACGCCGGTGGGTTCCTGGTGCTCGACCATCCGTGGCCCGGGATGCTCCGGGGTATCTGGGGTGATCCGAAACGCTACGAGGAGACGTATTGGTCCCGGTATCCCGGTCGCTACTTCGCCGGGGACGGGGCAAAGAGGGACGAGGACGGCGACCTGTGGTTGCTGGGTCGCGTCGATGACGTGATGAACATCTCCGGGCACCGCATCTCCACCACCGAGGTGGAGCACGCCCTGGTCGGCTTCCCCCGGGTCGCCGAGGCTGCGGTCGTCGGGGCCAGCGACGACACCACCGGACAGGCGATCGTGGCCTTCGTCACGGTCAAGGGCGAGGTGTCCGACGAGGAGAACGAAGGTGGCGCGTTGGTTGACGCGCTGCGGGCGCACGTGGCCAAGGTCATTGGGCCCATCGCCAAACCCCGGCAGATCATCTTGACGCCCGACCTGCCCAAAACCCGTAGCGGCAAGATCATGCGGCGCCTGTTGAAGGATGTCGCCGAACATCGGGAGCTCGGTGACGTAACCACCCTCCTCGACTCGACGGTGGTGAATCTCATCGACGAGCAGTTACAGGCGGGGGGCACGGGCGAAGCCGATTGAGCGCTCGGTCGGCGTGGTTCTGGCCACGTCTTCGGGAGGCGAGAAGCAGGTGGATCTCGTGGCTGCCCCGGCGGTGGAGGTGGTCTGCGAAGTTAGGCAGACCAGGGCCATGGTCCCTCACCTGATCGCCATCTTTGGAAGTGGCGTCTGACCCGAAGCCGCAGTTGCTAGCGTCATGGGCCATGGCTCGCCGACAACGCCGACGGGGCGGCGCACACAGTGCACCCCGAGGTGAATCCGGCGGGTCCCCGACCGGGGGACAGGCTGAAACAGGGTCGGAAGAGACTGGGTCGGAAGAGACAGGGTCCGCTGAAACAGGGTCGGAAGAGACTGGGTCGGAAGAGACTGGGCCCGCTGAAACAGGGTCGGAAGAGACTGGGTCGGAAGAGACTGGTTCGGAAGAGACTGGTTCGGAAGAGACTGGTTCGGAAGAGACTGGGTCGGGGAGTACCCCAGCGATCAGCGCTGAAGCAGCCATAGTGCCGGCGGTGCCCCTCACCCGACGAGCACGGAGAGCGAATCGCCGGAAGGCCAAGACGAAGCCGAAGCGGAAGCGGAGTTGGATCGACCGGGTCCTACTGGGCGCGGTGGTGATCGTCTCCCTGGCTTTGGTGGGCGTGGGAGCCGGTTACGGATATATCCAATACCGGTTCCATCAAGTTTCGAAGGTAACGGTAAGACATCTGAAGAAGGCGGCGGTCGGCCAGCCCTTCAACGTGTTGCTCATCGGCTCCGACTCACGTCTCGGAGAATCGACCTCCGATGCCTCCCACTTCGGCTCGTCCACAGTACAAACCGGCCAGCGAAGTGACGTGATTAAGATTCTCCACGTGGACCCGGGCTCTGGCCAGGTCAGAGTGCTGTCCATTCCCAGGGACACGGTGGTAGCTGTGGCCGGCGACACCAGCCAGATTGGGCACTTCAACCGGATCAATGCCACCTATAACAATGGGCCGGATCAGTTGGTACAGACCATCGAAGCCAACTTCGGTATCCCTATCAGTCATGTCGTGCAGATTGACTTCGAGGGCTTCCGTGGGGCAGTCGATGCTATCGGTGGGATCAATCTCAACTTCCCCTACCCGGCCCGAGATGCATACACCGGACTCAACATCACCACCGCGGGTTGCCAGCATGTGAACGGCGGCTATGCCCTGGCAGTAGCCCGTAGTCGCCACTACCAGTACGAAAAGGACGGGTATTGGCAGTACGACGGAACCAGTGACTACGGCCGTATTCTGCGTCAAAACGCCTTCTTGAGGGCGCTCATCAACCAGGCGGAGACCAAGTACAACCCATTGACCCTCAACGCCTTCATCGGTTCGGTGGTCCAAGGCGTCACCGTCGACTCAACGTTCACGGTTGCCGGCCTGATCTCGTTGGCACAAGAATTCCACGCCTTTTCGTCCGGTTCACTGGTGACCACGACGTTGCCCACCTACGAATCCGATTCATCTGTATTCAGTTCGTTGGGTGCGGTGATCTACACCCAGCAACCCGATGCAGACCAAGCGGTCGCCCAGTTTTTGGGTCAGGCGCCCGAACCGGTCGTGACGCCACCTCCGGGCCCGGACGGGAGCCCCCCCACGACCACTACGACAGTGTCCGGATCGGGTGGAAGTACCCCGTCCACTGGAGGTGCCTCAGGTTTGGGATCATCGGTCCCGTCGACTACGACCACCACCGCGCTGCCGGACTTCGATCCCACCCCCTGTTGAACCCGGGTGGATCGAGAGGACAATCGGTCACGGTAGATCGGGACACAACCGGTAGCCGCGCTTGACGACTGTCTGCACAATCCCCGCGACGCGAAGCAACGATCGCAGGCGGGTGACAGCCATCTCCACGGCATGGCTTCCCGACTCTTGGCCGGGAAGGCAATCCGCGAGTTCCTCCCTGGTGAGCACCGCACCGGGCTGCTCCGCCAGCGCTCGGAGGACGGCCATCGGTGCGGGCGGAAGGGCAACTGATTTGTTGTCGAGCACCACGGTGTGGCCCCGGATCTCAAGATCATGGCCGGCAACCGTGAAATGCCGACTCCTGAGCCGGGGCAATTCTTCCCCGACCGCCCGAACGAGTCCAACGAGTCGGGCCTTCTCCGGGAGAATCACCGGAACGCCGGCTGCCGCGAAGGGTGCAGCGCATATCGGCCCGACGCACGCCGCGCTCACCGTGGTGGCGAACGCCTTGAGTAACTCGTCGTGCACCCCGAGTGACCTGCCGGCGTCGAGCATGCTCACCACAGCCGGGGCACTCGTGAACACAACGCAGTCGACGTGGCCAGTGATGATCGAGCGGATCAGTCGTTCGACCGAAACCGCGTCAGTGGGTGTCGCCAACTGGTACACGGGGACCGTTACGACCTCCGCCCCGGCTTCCACCAGTGCATTCACGACTTCGTCGAGGGGGTCGCCGTGAAGCTGGATCACGATCCGGCACCCCGTCAGATCCCGAGTCAGAAGGCGTTCGAGGATTTCCGCCATTGCCTCCGACGCCGGCACCCAGGCTTCGACCAACCCGGCTGCCCGGACGGCCCCCCGGACTTTGGGGCCCCGAGCCACCAACTCTGTTCGAGAAAGCCAGGCGAGAAGGCCCTCCCTCTTCCCCCAACCGTCAGCCGCTTCCACCCACTTCCGAAAGCCAATTCCGGTCGTGATCACGGCGATGTCCGCCGGGGCAGCCATGCAGTGATCACTTGCTCTACGCAGTTCCGGGTCGTCTGCCATCAGATCGATACGGATCATGGGGGCAGTAATCACTCGTGCACCTCTGCGCATGAACATCGATGCCAGCTCTTCACGCCGACGATCAGAGGTCACGGCAACGGTGAATCCCTTGAGTGGGGACTTAGCCGCCGGCCCGACTCCATTCACCGGCCCACCGACCTGGTGAAACGCCCGGGCGATTTCGGCCTGGCCGTCCACAGGGCACCATGATGCCGGAGTCGGCGCCGAGGACCGCTCGGCAGGGATGGATCCACTTCAGGCACACATGTATAGAACCAGATGTACGTTGCCAACACGATTCGCCGGCGTTTCGTCGGTGTTACAGAGTGCACGCGAGACGCATGACGTTTCGGCAAGGGTTGGTGCAGATCCACCACGTGTTTGGTGCCGCCTACGGCTGGCTCGACCACCGGGACCATGAGCCGACAGAGACAACGAGTCACTCGGTGCCGGTGCCTTCGGTACGCCGAATCGGAGCTCGTCCTCGGTGCAACCGTCGACATGTGCACTGAAGTGGACCCGATCGCAGGCAGGGCAACATTCCTCACCGAACGCCACCCTACGATCTACCGTGTATCAGCCAGACCACTGGCCACGGCAGACTCGAGCAACTTCCGCCCTGCAATTCCATTGCCGACGACGACCAGAGATTCTGTCGCTACCCTACCGTATGAAACGCGGGTTTCCGCAGTGTCCACCTCAGGGGCGGGACGATGAACCCGATTTCACACGGGCCCTCGGGGAAGTGAGGTACATGGCGTGGGCGCACCGGGGCGCTGGCGCCGACGTAAGTCGGATAGTTCCATTGATGCCAGCGTGCCTGGGCTTGTCATCTGCTCGTCAGGTTCCCGATGCATACTCAAAGCCTTATGAAGATGTCCGGAGTGCAGGGCCCGAGTAAGGCGCATTGTGGCCAAATCGGGATGGATGACTTGACGCGGGCGCCCAGGACGGCGCGCTTCGGGGTCGAAGGGAACTCCCGACTCACCGGGTTGGCCGCTGCTGTCCTTTTGGTACTTTTGGCCGCTGAGGGAGCCACGCTGTTGAGTGTCCATCGGCTGGTCACCCCGCATATCGTCATCGGCATGCTCCTTGTTCCACCGGTGCTGGTGAAGATGGGGAGTGTCGGATGGCGCTTCGTTCGGTATTACTCAGGCAACAATGCCTATCGAGAAAAGGGGCCGCCGGTGCTCCTCCTTCGCCTCCTCGGACCGGTGGTGGTGCTCCTGACGATCGTGGTCTTCGGGTCGGGCATCGCGGTCCTCTTCGTTCCGGATTCACTGCGTAGTCAACTACTTTTTGTGCATAAGGCGAGTTTCGTCCTTTGGTTCGGAGCCATGACCTTCCACGTGCTTGGACACATTCTCGGTACAGCCCGGCTGGCACCGACCGACATCCTCCGCCGGACGCGACGGCAAGTGAAAGGGGCCGGCGCACGCCTCTGGACGGTGGCCGGCAGCTTGGTGATCGGGGCAATTCTTGGCATTGTCATGCTTCCAGAGGCCAGTCGCTGGATCGCCGGCGGTGGTGGACACCCGGGCGGTTGAGTGGCTATCCGACGTAGATTCAGTACCACATGAGGGTGTTGGTGGCTGAAGACGATGCAGGCCTGAGATCGGTAATTGAGCGCGGGCTGCGCGAGCATGGCTTCGTGGTCGACGCGGTGGCCGACGGTATCGACACCCTTGCCCACCTCAGGTCGTATACCTACGAAGTGGTTGTTCTCGATTGGCGTATGCCCGGCCAGACCGGTATCGAAGTCGTCCGTGAGATGCGCAATCGGGGAGATCGGACCCCGGTGTTGATGCTGACAGCCCGTGACGCTACCGAGGACCGAGTGGTTGGACTCAACCAGGGAGCCGACGACTATCTGGTCAAGCCCTTCTCGTTCGCTGAATTGATCGCAAGGCTCAACGCTTTGCAACGGCGTCCAGCACTTTCCCTCGACCCACTGCTGACCCGCGGTGACCTGGTCTTTGACCCGTCGACGCGAGAACTCACCCGCGACCGGACGCCCGTCACGCTCACCGCTATCGAGGCAGGTCTCGTCGAATTGCTGATCCGACGGTCCCCTGCGGTGGTGACTCGAAGGGAAATCGCCGTACATGTATGGGAGGACGAGGCCGATGCTGTGGGTTCGAACACCATCGATGTCCATATCGGACGTCTCCGAGCCAAGTTGGTTGGAGGTACCGCGCGAATCGAAACGGTTAGGGGTATGGGCTATCGGATGGTGGCCGGGTGAGCAGGCACGGAGCCCAACGCCTCCATGCTGTCAAAGTGGCCACCGTGGCAACGGCAGTGGTGGCGGTCGCGGCGGTGATTCTGGCGGTTGCCCTGAATCTGGTAGAAGTCCATCGTCTCGTGCAAGGGGTCGACTCGCGCTTGTCGGAGCGGCTTGCCGACGTGATCAAGCCGGACGTCGGACCGGGCCCACCACCGGGCGAGTCGGGATCGATACCGAGTCTGCAGCACGATGCTGATTTCAGTGATGCGCCATCATTTGTTTGGCAGGTCAGCGGAGTCGGAGTGGTGACGCCGATGACCACCGGTGCCCCGAATCTTCCCGCACACCATTGGGATACGTCCCCCCTCACCGTCACTGTCAATGGAAGCTCTTTTCGCTTCGATGCCGTCCGCTCAGGATCGGGCTGGCTGGTGGCCGGTGAAAGCGTGAGCCAGATCGACCGGATACGTGGTGAAGGCCTCATTGCAGAAGTTCTTCTCGGGGCCTTACTGCTCGTCGTGACCTTCGCCGGATCCTTGCTTGTCGGCCTGAGGGCTTCTGCCCCGATCGAACAGATCCGTAGGCGGCAATCGGAATTCACCGCCGACGCGTCCCATGAGTTGAGGACTCCGCTGAGTGTAATCGAGGCAGAGGTCGAACTCGCTCTCAGCCGCCCCCGCGAAGCCGCGGACTATCGGGACAGCCTCAGTCGGGTGTCGACCGAGAGCGCCCGGCTCCGGTCAATCGTGAACGATCTATTGTGGCTGGCCCGCGCCGATGGTGACCTGCCAAGTCGCGATGCGGACGAGACGGTCAACGTCGCCATGATGTCCAAATCGGGTGTCGACCGGTTCGCTCCGGTTGCTGACGCTGCCAAAATCTCACTCTCGTATGTCTATTCAGGTATCGGCAGGTCGTTCGTGCGTGCTCAACCCGACTCCATCGAGCGCCTGATCGGTGTTCTGGTGGACAATGCCTGCCGCTACACGGAGCCTGGTGGGGAGGTGGAAGTTCGTGTCGAAGATACGGAGCACCGGGTAACCCTCATTGTTGACGATTCAGGACCTGGCATCCCCGAGGACCACGTGGAGTTCGTGTTCGACCGATTCCATAGGGCCACCGGTCGACCCGGGGGGACCGGCTTGGGATTGGCCATCGCCGATACCGTCGTACGAAGTACCAACGGATCGTGGTCGGTCGGCCGGGGACCCCTTGGCGGCGCCCGAATGGCCGTGTCGTGGCGGCATGCTTCGGTCCCTCCATCGGAGGCGAGTTCCGGCGAAGTGAGCGGAGACTGAGCAGACACTTCTGCGCCGAGCAGCGGACCTGACCGGAGATCGCGTCCCGATCAGGCATGAGACTCGTAGCCCGAATCATAAGTCGATCGTAAGAATCGCCGGTTTTCATGCTGTTGTCAGGAACGATCCATATGGTGAAGTGTATGACTACTCCACGTCAGCATGGGTCCCCCCGAAATGTCGATCGTTCGAGGCAGCGCCGACGGGACGAGGCGCTCAGCCGTGTGCGCACGGTGACAAAGGTCGCTGCCGTCGGTTGTGTTGCTGCCGTCGGTGCATTCGCCGCCTACATCAGTAGCGCCATCCCCGGACACTCGACAACGCCCGCCGTGTCGACCCAATCTGCGGGCGCGTCGCCCGCGAGTTCGCCAGTCACCTCACCGACAACTGCCGCCTCTTCCGGTGCTTCGTCGTCTTCGGCATCGCCTTCGACTTCATTGGCTCCTCCTGTGAACACCCCGGCGCCTACCAGGCAACGTGCCCCGGTTGTCAGTTCAGTCAGTTGACCATGCCGTCGACCCAGGCCTACGCAGCCGAACGCACCGTGTACCGGACCACTGCCTGGTCCACGCGAGTGGATCTGATGGTGACCGAACCGACCTCCATGGTGGCCGCCGCCTCGATTCTGCACGAGGAACTGGACAGGATCGACCGGGTGACCAGCCGCTTCCGCTCTGATTCGGAACTTACTGCGCTCAATGAAGCTGCAGGGACCGATACGGCGGTCACCGTGTCCGCTGATCTGATCGAGGCGATCATTGTCGCATTGCGCGCTGCTTCGCTGAGCAATGGGGCAGTGGATCCGACGGTGGGCAAGGCCATGTGTCTCATTGGCTACGACCGCGACATCGACCAGATCTATCCCGGAGTGCCCGGGCGACCCCCGGAACCATCCCCAATACCGGGTTGGCGATCGGTGGAGGTAGACGCCGATCGGTCCACCGTGCGACTGACTGGCGGGACTTTGCTCGACTTGGGAGCGACGTCCAAAGCGTTTGCCGCCGATCGGGCTGCCCGCGACATCACTGCACGGCTCGGCTGCGGTGCGCTGGTGTCTCTGGGTGGTGATATTGCCATATCCGGTTTACCGACAGTACGGTTCGACGTCGGTATCTCCGAGGTGCCTGATGATGAACCGTGCCCGATGGCGGTCACGTTGGGGCCCGGTGGCTTGGCCACCTCTGGCACCGGAGCCCGCCGGTGGCTATTGGGTGATCGGTCTGTGCACCACCTGATCGACCCGACAACCGGGCTGCCGGTGGAGACTTGCTGGAGCACCGTGTCGGTGGCGGCTCGGTCATGCGTCGACGCCAATACCGCGTCGACTGCTTCGATGATCAAAGGAACCGACGCCGTCGGTTGGCTCGAAAGGCTCGGTCTCCCCGCCCGGTTGGTGCGATCAGATGGGAGCGTTGTCACTGTGGCTGGATGGCCAACGGAGTCTGATGGATCGGCGCCGGTCGACCTTTCCCAAGGGCAGCCATGACATCCTCTCTGTCGCTCGTGGCGGCTTCACACGGTTCAACGGCTCTCTGGTACTTCACCCGTTCGGCGGGCTTGGTGGCGCTCATCGCGCTTACCGCCACCGTGGTTGTCGGCGTGGTCGCGTCCATCGGATGGACCACCGAGCGGTGGCCACGCTTCCTCTCTCAATCGGTCCACCGCAACTTGTCTCTCTTTTGCATCGCCCTCGTGGGGCTCCACGTGATCACCACAGTGGCCGACGGTTACGTCCCGATCGGATTTCTTGACGCGGTCATCCCCTTTCGTTCTCCCTATCGTCCGATCTGGGTCGGGTTGGGCGCTCTGACGTTCGACTTGTTGCTCGCGGTGTTGATTACCAGCGCGCTCAGACACCGGATCGGGTTCCACTCGTGGCGGTTTGTCCACTGGTTGGCCTACTTGAGCTGGCCGATCGCCGTGTTCCACGGTTTGGGCAGTGGAACCGATACTCCTCTTCCCGTCGTACTCGCCGTCAACGCGTTTTGCGCGGCATCGGTGTTGGCCGTGGTGACATGGCGCCTTGTGTCCGGTCCCGCGTTTTCCGTTCGGCAACGCGCGTTGGCCGGCGCCGGCACGATTGCCGTCACTCTGACTGCTGTCATGTTTGTCGCTCTTGGACCTCTACGCCCAGGATGGTCACACCGGTCCGGGACCTCGCCGGCGCTCCTGGCTCAAATAGCCGCAAGCTATTCGTCTGCCACCGTTCCTGGCACTCCGAGCGGGTCGGGGAGTCAACCATCGCCCACGACGGCGCCGTCGACTTCTGCGGTTCCAACCGCCCCTTTCACCCTTGGTCTCGACGGCACCCAAAGCCAAACAGCCCCCGACAGCCAGGGCAACGTACAAGTCACCTTGTCCATGAAACTCCAAGATGCGGCGTCGACGCCGCTCACCATAACGTTGGACGGGACAGCAGCGAGTGGAGGCGGGGTCTCTATGTCTTCGGGAGCAGTGACCTTTGGTCCTTACGGAGGAATTGTGACCGCGCTCAATGGAGACTCGATCTCCGCCACTGTCAAGGCGCAGTCACGGATCCAAATGGTCATTTCACTCAAGCTTGATCAGGCAAGCGGAACCCTTACCGGGACAGTGACGGGATCCACCGGTGGCGAGGTAAGCCAATGAATTCTGGTGCCAGATCCGTTCGAAGCGGAACGTCCGGGGCCAGCCCGGGTTCGACCATGGCTGCCCCTGAAGGAATCCCGAGGCTGCTGGCTGGGCTCAATGGCGACGGCAGGGCCCTCAGTCTCGACGAGCACGTGAACCAATGGGGGCGTCCACCGGCATCGATGAGTGCTTCGCTTATCGACGAGCTCGATCGGAGTGGGCTTCGAGGGCACGGTGGTGCCTGGTTCCCGGTGGGAGCCAAGTGGCGATCGATCAGACGCTCAATAACCAAGCGTCCGATCATCGTGGCCAACGGAGCCGAAGGTGAACCGGCCAGCGGTAAGGACCGGCTACTTGTCCACCAGCTTCCCCACCTGGTTCTCGACGGCGCGGTGATGGCGGCCGGAGCACTCGGTGCATCTCGAGTCATCATCCACGTTCCCGGTCCGGCCATTCCGACGGTGGAGCGTTCCATTGAGGAGCGGCGGCGCTTTGGGGTGGATTCGGTCGACATCGAAGTGGTGGAGGCGCCCGATAGGTTCCTATCCGGCCAAGAGTCGGCTGCGGTCAACACCATCAACAATCGCAACTCAGGACGCCCCTCGTTCACGGGCCTTACGACCGTGCGGGATTCGGGCGTCGGGGGCCGACCAACACTGGTTCAGAACGTGGAGTCCCTGGCCCACGTGGCGCTGATCGCCCGCTTCGGTGCCGATTGGTTTCGCCGAGCAGGTACCCCCGAGTCGCCCGGTACCGCACTCCTCACGGTGACGGGTCGATGGGCCGAGCCGCGGATCATCGAGATACCTCTCGGTAAGCCACTGGGCCACGCACTTGGCTTGCGCCAGGAGGACGCCCAAAGCATTCAGGGGGTGCTTCTCGGTGGCTATGGCGGCGGTTGGCTCACTGCCGCCGCAGCATTGAACATGCCATTGACGGAGGATGCAGCGCGCCAGCACGGGTCCTCGATCGGTGCCGGAGTGGTGGCTCTGCTCCCTTCAGGAATTTGTCCTCTGTCCGAGGTCAGCCGGGTGGTTACCTACCTCGAAGGCCAAGGGGCGGGACAGTGTGGTCCTTGCGTCAATGGCCTGGCCGGGCTTGACCTCGTCATGGAGAAGTTGGCGTTCCGTCCCTCGTCCCTCCACGGTGGTGTCTCGACTATTCCCGGGCTCTGTGATCTGGTCGAAGGCCGGGGCGCTTGCCGTCACCCCGATGGAGTGGCCCGCTTCATCCGCAGTGCGTTGCGGGTCTTCGCTGATCATGTCGAACTTCATCTCAGGCGCGGGGCGTGTCGGGGCGACACCGCACCCGTATTGCCGGTACCCACCTGTCAACAGAATTCTCCGCTCATGCCGGTGGTCCGGTGAAACGGCCAGGCTTCGCCCTCATCGTCGATCCGATTGCCTGTGATGGACACGGGGTGTGTGCCGAACTTTTGCCTGAATGCATCCGGCTCGACCGATGGGGGTTCCCGATCATCGAGGCCGGGGGCATTCCGACGAAACTGGTTGACCACGCTCGAAGAGCAGCGGAAAGCTGTCCCCGGCTTGCGCTCAGCTTGGTCGAACGCCCCCTCTGAGCCACAGGTGAGTCAATGGTGGCGCTCAGGCGCCGGCGGATCCGGCCTCCGACTCGGCCTCGGCCTCGTCGAGTCCCTGGGCCAGGGTATTCCAACTCAACGTCGCACATTTGATACGCACCGGGAATTTCACCACTCCCTGGAGGGCAGCAAGTTCACCGAGTGAGTCGACGTCCAAAAGCTGTGCTTCTCTCGCCTCGATATCGGCCTCATCCTGAGAGTCCTTACCCGGAAGGGTCGACTCGTGAATGGACATCATCCCCTTGAAGGTCCGGATCAGGTCGCGGACTTCGGTCACCGGCTTGCCTTTCACCGCTGCCGACATCAGCGAGGCCGATGATTGGCTGATGGAGCACCCGGTGCCACCGATTTTGATATCAGAGACGGTTTCATCGTTGACTTCGAGGGTGACCACTATCTCGTCACCACAGAGAGGGTTGAACCCCTCGACGCGTTGAGCCGGGGGAGACGGGAGTTCCCCCCGATTCCGAGGCGACCGGTAGTGGTCAAGGATGATCTCGCGGTAGAGGTCTTCGAGACCGGCCATCAGCTCGCCGTCCCCGGGTCTTTCCGACTGAGTCCGTTGGCATCTTCGGATGATCCGTTGGCAACAATGGTGCGCATCACGGCATCAGAGTACCGGGAGGTGCTCATCCGAAGAACGCGCCCGTCTCGGCCAGGGCATTGGCCAGGGTATCGACGTCGGACTCGTTGTTGTAGAGAGCGAAGGACGCCCGGGCCGTGGCGTTGACCCCGAGCCGCCTCATCAGCGGCTTGGCGCAGTGATGCCCGGCCCTCACGCACACCCCGTACTGGTCGAGGATCTGAGAAACGTCGTGGGGGTGAATGTCGCGATAGGCAAACGAGAGGACGCCGCCTCGCTGGATCGGATCCTTGGGCCCGAAGATCCGGATGTCGTCGCCGAAGCGTTCGGCCAGCGTGTTCATGGCGTACGTGGTCAACGCAATCTCGTGGGCCCGGATGGATTCCATGCCGATGGCCTGCAGGTACTCCACGGCAGCACCTAGGCCGATGGCCTCGGTGATCGGCGGCGTGCCGGCTTCAAACCTCCACGGCAGATCGTTGGGGGTGAACCCCTCCTTGCGGACATCGAGGATCATCTCCCCACCACCGAGGAATGGAGGGAGCGGGGTGAGCAACTCATCCCGACCCCAGAGCACGCCGATACCGGTCGGACCGAGCATCTTGTGAGCGCTGAAGGCGAGGAAATCACAGCCCAGGGTGGATACATCGGTCGGCAGGTGGGGGACCGATTGGGCCCCGTCGGCCACCACGACTGCTCCCGCGGCGTGAGCCACCCGGGCGATGTCGCCGATCGGATTCAACGTTCCCAGGACGTTGGACATGCAGGTGATCCCGACCAACTTGACCCCATCGACCAAGCGTTCGAGGTCATCGAGGATCAGGGCTCCATCATCGTCGATGGGAATCCACCGGATGGAGAGTTCGCGCTCCTCGGCCAACATCTGCCATGGCACGATGTTGGCGTGGTGTTCCATCTCGGTGAGGAGGATGGAGTCGCCAGGGTGCAGGTGGGTGCGGCCCCACGTATTCGCCACCAGGTTCAGGCCCTCAGTGGCATTTTTGCTGAAGAGGATCTCCCGGGACGGATTGGGTGCCCCGATGAATCGGCCCACCGCCACTCGGGCTGCTTCGAACCGATGGGTGGCCTCCTCGGCAATCCCATAGACACCCCGGTGCACGTTGGCGTGGGTCGTCTCGTCGTACTCGCGCATGGCGTCGAGCACCTGGCGAGGTCGCTGGGAGGAAGCCGCCGAGTCGAGGTAGGTGATCGGGTGCCCGTTGACCTCTTGGGCGAGCAGGGGGAAGTCCTTCCGCAGCGTTTCGACATCCAAACCTTGCGCCACGTCGATCAGGCCCGCCATGCGTCGTATCCTTCGGTCTCCAACTTCTTGTACAACTCGGGGCCTCCATCGGCCACGATGACCCCGTCGATGAGGAGATGGACCTTGTCGGCCGCCAACTCGTCCAGCATCCGCTGGTAGTGGGTGATCACCACCACGCCCAGATCGGGTCGAATCTCCCGGACGGTGTGGACGCCACGAGCGACTGTGCGGAGCGCATCGACGTCGAGCCCAGAGTCGGTCTCATCGAGAATGGCCACTTCAGGTTCGAGCATGGCCATCTGCAGTATCTCGTTGCGCTTCTTCTCGCCACCNNTTCTCCATCCACTCCATCATCATCAAACGAACTTCGAGCACCGACATGTCGGTGCCTCGACGGGCAGAAAGCGCCTGGCGGAGGAACTGGATCACCGGAACGCCACCGATGGCTTCAGGTTCTTGAAAGGCCAGGAACATTCCCGCTTTGCCCCGGACGTCTGTCGGCCATGCCGTGACGTCCTCACCCCGTAGCCGGACGGTCCCCGACGTCACCACGTAGGTGGGGTTGCCGAGGAGGACCTTGGCCAGGGTCGACTTGCCCGACCCGTTGGGCCCCATGATGGCGTGCACCTGCCCGGATTGCACGGTGAGGTTGACGCCACGGAGGATGGGGGTGCCGTCGACCGACACATGGAGGTCCTCCACCTGCAGCAGTGGAGCAGTTGGCGGCGCATCCTTGGCGGTCCCGGCGTTCACGCCCCGAGCCTACCCTCCCGTTGCCATTTCTCCTACGGCCATAGGAGGAATAGGGGGGCCCGGCCTTTTCACCAGGAATTTCCTGTACGAACAGACGCGAAGTACGGTAATCGGATGGCAGACCCGTGGACCTATGCCGGACCTGTCGCCCAACTTCGAGTCGATAACGGGGTCGTCACCCTGGTCGACGAGTCCACCTTTGCCATCAGCGGAAGCGCCGGGGACATCTCGCCCGGGGGGCCCCACGGACTGTTCGTCCGGGACACCCGGATCCTCTCCCGATTCGAAATTCTGGTCAACGGTTCCCGAACCCAACCGCTGACCGCGGTCACCGACGATCCCTTCTCTTCGACGTTTGTATCCCGGTGCATCCCTCCGCCCGGACGGGCGGATTCGACGCTCATGGTGTTCAGGTCACGCTATGTGGGCCAGGGAATGCGTGAGGACATCACCATCCGCAACTTTGGAGACGAACCGTCATTCTGTTCGGTGGAACTGTTCGTCGGGGCGGATTTTGCCGATCTGTTCGCAGTGAAAGAGGGACGGGTCCGGGACGGGGCGCACGACGACCCGGTGAGTGGGACGGTCACCAGTGGCATCAAGGATGGGGCCAATGGCGGCACAGAGCGAACATCATCCGGCTTCGGCACCCCCACCATGACCTTTTCGTATCGGCGCGGAGGAGTGACCCGCGGCGTGGAGGTTCGCTTCAATGGGCCGGTCAGCCTCGATCAGGATCTGGCCACCTTCGAAATGATCGTGCCCCCCCGAGGTGAATGGAGCACCTGCGTGGAGGTGGCTCCGGTGATCGACGGGATCAGCGTCGACCCCCGATACCGGTGCGGTCAGCCGGTGGAACGGTCTGAACCGGCCGAGCGGTTGGCCCGGTGGCGACGCCAGGTCCCCCAAATCGAGACCGACCATCCGGGTCTGAAGAATGTGGTGGCCCGCAGCGCCGAGGACCTCGGCGCTCTTCGCATCTTTGACCCCGACTACCCCGAGCGGATGGTGGTCGCGGCGGGTGCGCCGTGGTTCATGACCGTGTTCGGGCGCGACTCCCTGCTGACGGCGTGGATGGCGTTGCTGGTGGATCCGGACCTGGCTCTCGGGGTACTGCAGACACTGGCGCGGTTCCAAGGGAATGAAGTTGATCCTCGCCATGATGAGCAGCCCGGGCGCATTCTCCACGAGATGCGCTTCGGCGATGCCGCTTCGCTGTCGCTCGGCGGTGGGAGCATCTATTACGGCAGTGCAGATGCCACCCCCCTGTTCGTGATGCTTCTGGGAGAGCTTCGGCGTTGGGGTGTGGCCGGCGAACTGGTCGACGAGCTCTTGCCCAATGCCGAACGCGCCATCGAGTGGATCGAACAATTCGGGGACGCTGACGGCGATGGGTACGTGGAATACCACCGGGCGACCGACCGCGGGTTGACCAACCAGGGGTGGAAGGACAGCTGGGACGGTATCCGTTACGCCGACGGTCGTGTGGCCAAGGCGCCGATCGCATTGTGCGAGGTCCAGGCATATACCTATGGTGCCTTTCTGGCCCGGGCGCACTTCGCCTCCGAGGTTGGTGATGCCGCCACCCATGAGCGATTCCGAGCCAAGGCGGCTGAGCTGAAGGCAGCGTTCAACCGCGACTTCTGGCTCGAGGACAAAGGGTGGTTTGCCGTCGGTCTCGACGCCGACAAGCACCCGATCGACTCGTTGACCTCCAACATCGGCCACTGCCTGTGGACAGGGATCGTTGACGAGGACAAGGCCGGCCGGGTGGCGGACAGGTTGGTGTCACCCGAGATGTTCAGTGGGTGGGGGGTCCGCACGTTGGCTGCCGACAACGGCGGGTACAACCCGATCAGCTACCACTGCGGCTCGGTGTGGCCGCACGACACCGCCATCGTGGCCGCCGGACTGGCCCGCTACGGGTTCGACGGGGCTGCCCAGCAGTTGATTCTGGCTCTGTTCGACGCGGCCGTGGCCCAGGGTGGGCGCTTGCCCGAACTATTCAGCGGCCTCGACCGGGGTGAACTGAGCGTACCGGTGGGCTACCCGACGTCGTGTTCGCCCCAGGCCTGGTCGGCGGCATCACCGCTTCTGTGCTTGCGCACGCTCCTTCGCTTGGACCCGTGGATACCGCAAGGGAAGATCTGGTTGTGCCCGAAACTACCGGAGGGGGTCGGCCATCTAAAGGTGGAAGGGATTCCTTTGGCCGGCGCCCGGGTGACCATCGAAGTGGGCGAAGAAGTTTCTGGTGGCGTGTCGATCACCGGGCTTCCCCCCGAGATCGAAGTGATCCACCGGCCCCGGCTCCCGACGACGGATCCGCGACCAATACCGCAAATCTGGTCAGCGGGTCCCGAGGTCGCCCGCTGATCCGGCAGCGGCACCGGGAGAGTCGGCGGCTTGGTACCCGGGGGTTCATCGTGAGCCGCGAAGTGGCCAACCCACCGGCTCACGTTCAGCGGGGGGCAAGCCCGACCGATGGTCATCGGCGCCTCACCCCTCTTGACGGGATCCGGGCCTTTGCCGTCGCCACTGTCCTCCTCTTTCATGGTGGCGTTTCGTGGGTGGACGGCGGGTTGCTCGGGGTCGACGTCTTCTTCGTGCTTTCGGGGTTTCTCATCACCGCATTGCTGTGTGACGAATCGGTCAGGACTGGTCCCACCGGCTGGAGCCTCAGGTAGGGAATCGGTGGCCGGTCACCAACCCCTGTCGACCCATTCCTGAAGGTGCGGCGTCTCGGCCCCGATGGTGGTCCCTTTCCCATGGCCGGGAAGGACGAGGGTATCCGGTCCGAACCCTGTGAACAGACGGCGTTCGATGGAAGTGATGATGGTGTTGAAGTCGGCATTCTCGAATGTGGTGTTGCCCGGTCCCCCCGGGAAGAGGGTGTCCCCGGTGAAGAGCAGCGGTGTCCCTTCGACGGCGAAACACATCGATCCGGGGGTGTGCCCCGGCGTGGCAATGGTGTCGATCCGAAGCCGACCGATTTGGAGAGTCGACTCATCCTCCAGGATCAGGTCGTAGGCCGGGAGCATGTTCGCGTCGGCCTGGGTCACCGCCACTTCGATGCCGGCGTGTCGCACCGCCTCCACCGCCTGAATGTGGTCCCAATGTCCGTGGGTCTCGACCACCTGGCGCACCCCGAGGTCACGACACAGCTCGAGGAGCCGATCGTGCTCATTGGCTGCATCGATCAGCACCGAGTCACCCGTTTGCCGGCAGCGCACGATGTAGACGTTGTTGTCCACCGGCCCGACTACGACCCGGTGGACCTCGACGGCGGTGTCCTGGTAGTCAATGATGGTGCTGCCCATGGGTAGCGGACCTCCTTGGGTGGGCCCCCGGTTGGAGGGAGTCGACCACTGCTAACAGCTCAGCGTACCGTGGGTGATCACCACCAAGCCTGTGTTCCCTTGACCCGTTGGTCAACATCGGCCCGGTTCTGGTAGACAACGGTGGACGATGTCCCCAATTCGGGGCCACCCCAGGGGTATGGAGAACACGATGAACTTCGCCTTCAGCGAGGAGCAAGACGAGCTTCGCAAGTCGGTCAAGCGCTTTCTCGAAGACAAGTCGCCCGAGACGGAAGTCCGCCGACTCATGGAGACGACCGAGGGCTATGACCCTGCGGTGTGGACACAGATGGCTGAGCAGCTGGGTCTGCAGTCGATGACCATCCCTGAAGAGTTCGGGGGGGCCGGGTTCTCCTACGTCGAGCTGACCGTGGTCTTGGAGGAGATGGGGGCGGCGCTGCTGTGCGCTCCGTTCTTCTCGACGGTGGCATTGGGTGCCAACGCCATACTCACCTCAGGCGACCAGAAGGCGAAGGAAGATCTACTACCCGGTATCGCCGCGGGTGAGACCATCGCCACACTGGCCCACACCGAGGACAGTGGACGTTGGGACACCGACAGCGTCACCCTGTCCGCCACCCCTGCAGGCGCCGGGTGGGCCTTGAACGGCCATAAGTCGTTTGTGATCGACGGGCATGTGGCCGATCTCATTCTCGTGGTGGGGAGGACCGACGCCGGAGTAAGCCTCTTCAGCGTCAAGGGTGATGCTGACGGCCTGACCCGGACGCCGTTGGCCACCATGGATCAGACCCGGAAGCAGGCTCGGATCGAGTTCGCCGATACACCGGCCCGACTGATCGGTACCGATGGAGGCGCTACGGCGGGGTTGTCGAAGACCCTCGACCTGGCGGCAGTGGCGCTGGCCGCCGAGCAGGTGGGAGGTGCCCAACGGTGTCTCGACAGTTCGGTCGAATACGCTAAGACCCGCATCCAGTTCGGCCGGCCGATCGGGAGCTTTCAGGCCATCAAGCACAAGTGTGCCGACATGCTGCTCGAGGTGGAGTCGGCCAAGTCCGCCGCCTACTACGCAGGTTGGGCCGCAGCCGAGGACTCCGACGAGCTTCCGGTGGTGGCCAGCCTGGCCAAGTCATACTGCTCCGAGGCCTACTTCCATGCCGCAGCGGAAACCATACAGATCCACGGCGGCATCGGCTTCACCTGGGAGCACCCGGCCCATCTGTACTTCAAGCGCGCCAAGTCATCCGAGTTGTTGTTGGGGGACCCGTCGTACCACCGGGAGCTGTTGGCCCAACGGATCGGCATCTGACCGACAGGTTCACCGCCCCGTGTCACCGACGTTGCCGAAGACGAGAACCCCTCGGTCCGGTGCCATGCAGGTGCCGGAACCAGGGTGGCGAAGGGCGGCGGCGAATAGTCGTGCCTCTCGATATGGCGTAGCGTCTCCGGAATGACCGGACCCCGAAAGCTTATTGGTTGGCTGCTGCTCGTTTTGGTAGGGGTGCTGGCTGCCGGTGGCGCTGTTTTGGGCATCTCGCAAGCCCCCAAACAGGCCACTCTCCAGACGGCGGTGAAGAACACGCTGGCTGCGGCCAACTACACCTCGGACGTGCTTGAAAGTAGCTCGCAGGGGACCCAAACGCAGCACCTTGTGTACCAGTCGTCGGGGCGGTTGGAAGGCTATGTCGATTCTGGGACCGTACGGGTCTATGTCGCCGTCATCGACGGTGAGGAGTACCAGAGCAATCAGGTGGCTCCAGGCACATCAACCGCCCATCTCACCTTCCAGAAGCAGGCGAGCCAGCCAGCCAAGTCGTACGACCCGGTAAACGAGTATGTCGCCCTGGCCAAGAATCCCAAGAACGTCCACCAAAAAGGTAATACCTACACGTTTACGGTGACCCAACAAGGACAGACCGCCTCGTTCACAGTCACGGTGATCGGTCAGTACCTGTCGTCCCTCACCATCACCGCCTCGGGCGCCCAGTTGTCTTTGACCGTCTCATCGGTGAATACGTCGCCTGCGGTGACGTTGCCGGCCGGGGCCAAGGTCGCCACGGCTGCCACCACTCCCACCACGGCTCCGGC
>PKXA01000084.1 GCA_003133325.1 Acidimicrobiaceae bacterium
AGGGCGTAAAGCCGCAGCTCAGCAACGTAGAGCCCTGACCTGGGCTCGCCGGGGCGAGCGAAGATTGTGCGACGCGATCGCCCGTCGCGGCGGAGAGTGCCAGTAGCACCTTCTTGCACGAATCGACACAATGGACCGGCTTGTCCCGTACAACACCGATTCCTCTGTAGTGCCGATGAGCCTGTAGTTCAGCATGGTGGTGGAGGGCTCCCACGGGAACCGTGAACCGTGGACTGTTGCCTTTGAGCACGAGCGTCAGACTTCTGAATTTCCCTGCCCTCCCCGGGATGAGCGCCCAACCCATGGTCCTCATTTCGAGGAAGGAGAGTGCGATGGATGTGGTGCATCCCCGGTGCGCCGGGGTGGATATCTCGAAGCGGGACGCGAAGGTCTGCGTCCGCGTTGCCGGTTCGGGTCGGGCCAGGGCGAAATCGTTGGTGACGACGTGGGGAGCGGTCACCAATCAGGTGCTCGCCCTGCGGGATCACTTGATCGCCGAGCAAGTGACCCTGGTCGTCATGGAGGCCACCAGCGACTACTGGAAACCCTTCTACTACCTCTTGGAGGACGGTCCCTTCGAGGTGATGTTGGTCAATGCCCGCCACGTGAAGAACTTGCCGGGTCGGAAGACTGATGTCTCCGATGCGGCGTGGTTGGCCCAGCTGGGTGCCCACGGGCTGGTCCGGGGCTCGTTCGTCCCGCCCGAGCCGATCCGCCAACTCCGGGATCTGACCCGCACCCGCACCACCCTCGTGCGAGCCCGGGCCAAGGAGATCCAGCGACTGGAGAAGCTCCTGGAGGACGCCGGCATCAAACTGTCGTCGGTCGCTACCGACATCACCGGGGTCTCGGGCCGGGCCATGCTCGAAGCCCTGATCGATGGCCAACGTGACCCGGTGGTGCTGGCCGATCTGGCCAAACGCCGCATGCGGTCCAAGATCCCCGAGCTCACCGAGGCCCTCACCGGCCGGTTCAGCGAGCACCACGGGTTCCTGGCCCAGCTCCATCTCGACCTGATCGACAACCACACCCGGGCCATCGACGAGCTGACCGGTCGGATCGAGGTGGTGGTGGAGCCCTTTCGTCACGTGAGGAACCTGCTGGTCACCATCCCCCGGGTCTCCACCCTGGTGGCCGACGTGATCATCGCCGAGACCGGTGGCGACATGAGCCGGTTCCCGACCGCCGGGCACCTGGCCTCGTGGGCCGGGACTTGCCCAGGATCCAACGAGTCCGCCGGAAGGATCAAGTCCACCCAGACCCGACCGGGGAATCCCTACCTGAAAGGAGCTCTCGGCATCGCTGCCATGTCGGCATCTCGCAGCAAGGACACCTACCTGGCAGCGAAGTTCCGCCGCATCGCCTCACGACCGGGTCCCGTCAAGGCCATCGTCGCCTTGGAGCACGCCATGCTGGTCGCCATCTGGCACATGATCACCAACGGCACCGCCTACGGCGAGCCCGGAGGCGACTACTTCACCCGGCTCAACCCCGACAAGGCAAAGCACCGTGCGCTCGACCAGCTCCACAAGATGGGCTATTCGGTGACGCTCGAGCCCCTGGCGGTTGCGGGGTAAAAGTAAATCTTCGCATCAGAGGGCCACACGGCCAGATTGGCCCCAGTTCACTGGTTCAGTCAACCGCCGGCGTGTCGACGTCTGACGGGTTGCTCACGAAAGTTAGCACCTAAGCCAATTCGGGCCGCAGGAGGGTGTCATTAGCCCGGCCGATCTGGGCAGTCTGGAGCCCACGAGGAATTCGACCCCAACCCGGGCATTACTGAGTCACCCGCTCTGGGGTCAGTACCAGCAGCCACACGGCGAGTCGCCAGGACCTATTCCTCTGGGCAGGCCATTGCAGCTACGCCAGAGTGGGACGTGTGGTTGCCAGCCGACTTCGGCGAGGCGACGTCTCGTGACCAAGAGAGGCGATCCACTATGGCAGGAAAGACTGAGCAGGTTGAGGGCAAGGCCAAAGAGGCATCGGAACCTGACAGGCAACAAGGACCTTGAAGCCGAAGGCAAGGCTGACCGTCAGGCTGGAGTGGCCAAAGAGAAAGGCGGCCATGCAAAGGACAGAGTCGAAGAGGTAATCGAGAGGGTGGAGCACAAAGCTAGAGAAGTGATCGACAAGACCAAGGCTTACGCATCGGGACTAGCCCCGCGACTCGCGGGCACGAGCGGTTTACGCCGCCCCTACGCCACTGACCTCGCAGCGAGGATCCCGAGGCGGCGGCCATGGAACCGCGATCACTCCAATGCAGCTTGCTTATCCGCCACGGCGGCGAGCCCGGCGGCTCCCATCTCAATGAGATTGCCGGGCCTAAACTCGAGAAGCAGGGAGATTCAGTCCCCTGATCGTGAACGTAGCCATGTCCGCGGGTTTGCCCGAGGGCTCGTCGAGGTGGCAGTCCCGTGCGCCGTGCTTCAGACTGCCAGGTAATGACGCCCCGGGCACGAAGGTGGGAACGGGCCGCGCTATCAGAGGCAGTCAACGCGCACCTTCCGCGTCTGGGCCAATGACTGCCCTACTCGCGCTGACAACGGTGCTGGCATGGGGCTTTTGGATACCGGCGGCGCAAGCCATACCGGGAGTGCCGCAACGTTCACGGGTGTTCTACGTCGCTCTCGGAAATGCCGCCTTTGCCCTCGGTGCCCTGGTCATCGGTGGCGGGCACCTCTCCTTCGGGTGGCGTCCATTCTGGTTTCCACTCGTCGGCGGCGTGGTGTGGATCGGCGGAAACTATTTCGCCTTCAGGGCGACGGAGACCGTCGGCTTGGCTCGAGCCAGCGGCTCCTGGACGCCGTTGAACATCATCGTCGCCTTCGTCTGGGGGGCGTTGCTCTTCGGAGAGCTCAGCAGCTTCACCACAGCCAACTTTGTCGTGCTCGGCGCCGGGATGGTGTTGATTTTGGCGGGCATCTTGCTCATCGTCGGTTCGCAGAATGCTCAGGGCGGCGGTGCAACGGCAGTCGAGGTGCGTAGCGAAGAAGCTGGCTCCGCGACCGGATCGTCGATCTCGGGAACGGCTCACAGCTACCGGCTCGCGTATCTGTTCGCCGGCGCTGCCGGCGTACTGTGGGGCAGTTACTTCGTGCCTGCGCAGTGGGCGAAGGTATCGGCGCAGCTGGGAAACTTCCCCCTGGCCCTTGGCATACTCGCCGCCGGAACGGTACTGGTTGCCACAGCGGGTGGGCCGGCAAAGTTGAGCCCTCGGGTTACGGCGACGCAGATCTCGGCCGGCGTCCTCTTCGGCATTGGCAATCTTGCCCTGCTTGGGCTGGTCGCACGGGTGGGTACCGGCGTGGGTTTCACGATCGCTCAACTCAGTCTGTTGGTCAACGCAAGCGTTGGCATTTTCGTCTTCAAAGTGCCTAAACCAGGGTCCAAGGCGGCGCGAGTAGTCATCGTCGGCATCTCGCTTGCCGCCATGGGCGGCATCCTGATCGGCAGCCTGAGATGACAGGAGCAGGTGTTGTACAAGCTGATAGCTCCTGCTCCTTTCGGGGCGGACCAGGAGACCCGGAAGTCCCGTCACATGTTGCGCTCCCAATTCGAACCGGACGAATGCAACATCACGAGCGCGGGTTCAATGGTTAATCCCAACATTGCGGAAGGGCCGGCGGATTCAAGGGGTGAGCG
>PKXA01000105.1 GCA_003133325.1 Acidimicrobiaceae bacterium
GTCGAAGGCGCGGCGCGCGGCGCCGATGGCCGCCTCGGCGTCGGCCGTGCCCGCCCGCGCCACCAGCGCGATGACCTCGCCGGTCCCCGGGTCGACTGACTCGAACGTCTCGCCGCTCTGCGCTTCGACGAACTCGCCGTCAATAAATAGCTTGTACGCATCCATGCGGTCCTCCGGTTGCGATCGGTCTGGTCGCCGTGCTTCCAACCGTATGCTCAATCGGTTCCGCCGGTAGGGTCGAAAGGCCATAGTACGTCTCTTGCCGGGCGGCCCACATTATGTCTGTCCGGTTGTGTGATCGGTACGAGCACCGCCCTGTCCGTCACCGGCATCAAGGCCTGTTGACCTCGGTTGCCCGTTGTGGGGCTGCGGGTCATCGTCCCGAGGTACCAGGGCTTTGGGACCCTTGGCACTTCCGAACACTGCCGCCTGGCATGAGGATGACCACATTGGAGCGTGCCGAAGGGAGGAGCCCATGTGGTCGCCATTGGAGTGGTCGATGGATCGCCGCCTCGCATCCCAAACCGGCCAGCAGGGAACGAGTGCGAGAGCTTCTTCGTCGGTCGGTATCCGTCTGTTCTTCAAGCTCAGGGGCTCCCGGTCCCTGAATGGGCGTGGCTGAGCATGCTGGCACACGCTCCCGTAGACTTGCTGGCAGCGCAGGCGGCTGGGATGCGGAGAAGGCAATACCGTGAGCACCTGACCGTGCTGTGCTCGGAGCGGTGGCTCTACTGGCCCAAGAACTGGTCATGTGATGGCCGATCGCACTGGTTACAGCATGAAGGGGCTCCAGCACGCTGTCATCCTTAACGTGGAGCTCAACTGCAACCGCCCACTGTTCAGCGCTTCGGTGATGGGCCCGAGCCGGTTCGTCGAGGACGTGCGGCAGGCGCTCAATCGATTTCGGGGCATCTCTCATCCCCAGTGACACTGGATGGGTCATCGTCCAACTGATTCGAATCTACGGGGGCGGGGTGGCGTCGCCATCGCAGAGTGTCCAAGGGCTCAAAGAGCCATGGCCAGAGCGCGACTTCGCCAGAGTGCGACCACCTCCGGGATGATCTTCGCAATTGGGACCTTCGTCCCTGACCATCGTGACGGGAACAGTTCAAGATGGTCAAGTGACCGAGTTCCAGTGGGTGGATGCATCGGTTGACCTGTGTCCTCGTGAACAGTGTCGGCCCGCCTCCGACACGGAGGCGGAGATGGGATGGCAGACATGGCTCAGCGGCTGGAACGTTTCGATCGGGCCGAGGCCCTACGCCGACTGGGTGAGGAGCAGTTCGATGTTCTCGTGGTCGGGGGAGGTATCACGGGAGTAGGGGTTGCGCTCGATGCCGCGGCCAGAGGCCTGCGCACCGCCTTGGTTGACAAGGGAGACTTTGCCTCGGGGACCTCGTCTGAGTCCTCCAAGCTCGTTCACGGGGGACTGCGTTACCTGCAGCAGTACGAGGTCGGGCTCGTCTTCCAGAGCCTCTCCGAGCGCCAGACTCTTCTTCGCAACGCACCGCACCTGGTGCAGCCCTTGATCTTTGTGATCCCGCTGTTCGGCAAGGGTGGAGTGGTCGACAAGACGATCGCCCGCACGTACTCGCTGGGCCTGTGGATGTACGACCTCTTTGGGGGCTTCCGCATCGGCCACCTCCATCAACGGGTGACGGCCACGGAGGTGCACAACCATCTACCCACGCTTCGCCTGGATCGATTGGTCGCTGGCTTCCTGTACTACGACGCCCGGGCGGACGACGCCCGGTTGACCCTGGCCATTGCCCGCACGGCCGCCGTGGAGTACGGCGTGGCCGCCGTCAACTATGCGCCGGTCGTTGAGATCCTCAAAGACCCGAAAGGACATGTGTGCGGCGCACGCGTCGCCCCGAAGCACACGTCGCTCGATCAGATCGATGTGCGTGCCCGGGTGGTGGTGAACGCCACCGGTGTCTGGGCCGACGAACTCAGGGATCTCGATGCTCCCCATCGCCACGTGATGCGACCGGCAAAGGGCATCCACATCGCCGTGCCCAATGCCAAATTGCCGTGCAACGCCGCCGTGGTCCTGCCCTCGCCGTCCGATGGTCGTAACGTCTTCGTCATCCCGTGGGATGGGATGACCTACATCGGGACGACCGACACCGGGTACGAGGGAAATCTCGATCACCCGACCGTCGAGGAAGATGACGTCGCCTACCTGCTCGAGGCGGTGAATGCCGCGGTGACCGATCCTGTCGGGCGCAAGGATATCACTGGCACGTGGTCGGGATTGCGGCCGTTGCTCGCCAGTTCACCGGGGCGCAGGCGTCCACCGAGCGAACGGACCGCAGATCTCTCCCGACGCCATACGGTGCTGCCGTCTGAGTCCGGACTGGTCACCATCACCGGTGGAAAGCTCACGACCTACCGCAAGATGGCACAGGACACGGTGGACGCCGTGCTGCGCCAGCTTGGAGAAAAGGTGGGGCGCTGCCCCACCAAGCATCTGACCATCCAGGGATCGAACGGCATCGACACGCTTCGTCAAGCCGGTGTCGCAGACCGGTACGGGGTCTCTGAAGAGATCTTCGCCCACCTTCTCTCACGCTACGGCGATGAGACCCCCACGGTGCTCGACGTGATCGCTGAGCGTCCCGAACTCGGAGAGCGATTGACTCCCGGCCTGCGGTTCCTTGCCGGTGAGGTGGTCTACGCGGTCCGTCACGAGATGGCGACGACGGTGGAGGACGTCCTGTCGAGACGGACGCGGATGTTGCTTCTCGATGCCCAAGCTGCCTCCTCGGTTGCGCTCCCGGTGGCGGAACTCCTGGCCGCCGAGCTCGGTTGGGGCCAGGAACGGATCGAGGAGGAGGTCGCCGGCTTCACGGCGTTGGCGGCGTCGACCCTGGCGGTGGTGCGCAGCGGGCCGGCATTGGCCGGGCCGGCAGGGACGGCATCCCTGGACCCAGAGGGATAGCGATGACCGAAACGGTGATCTCCCGCGAGCCGCCCATCGCCGTGGCTGCCGCACCGGCAGAGGTCACCGACCGCTTCGGGGACGGACGGGTCCGGCTCGACGATGCAGTGATCGGCCGGCTCCGAGACGCCTGTGCCGTGGTCGAGACAGCGCCAGAAGCACTGGTCGGCGCCGGTCGGGACTGGTGGCCGATCTCATTGCATTGGGCACTCGCCGGTGAGGTCGGTGGGCGCCCTGGGGCCGTGGCTCGGCCCAGCTCGATTGATGAGGTCGTCGATGTCCTCAAGGTCTGCAATGAACATGGCATCCCGGTCACCGCCGNNCTGGTGGACGCAGCGGGGTGACCGGAGGGGCCATCCCGGTCTTCGGTGGAGTGGCGCTCGACATGCGCGGCCTGGCCGGAGTGACCGGGGTCGACAGGACCTCAGGCCTCGTGACCGCATTGTGCGGCACCTATGGCCCGGAGCTGGCAAGGGAGTTGGAACAGCGTCACGGGCTGACCCTCGGGCACTGGCCCCAGTCCATCGACGTCTCGACGGTCGGTGGCTGGGTGGCATGCCGCGCCGTCGGCCAGTACTCCACTCGGTACGGGAAGATCGAGGACATCGTGAACGGCCTCGAGGTCGTGTTGGCTGACGGCCGGGTGGTGCGCACCGGCGGGCTTGCCGGCGCCGGTCCACGGTCGTCGACGGGACCCGATCTCACCCAACTGTTCCTGGGCAGCGAGGGCACCCTCGGGATCATCACCTCGGCCCAACTGCGGGCTCGGCCACTGCCCCCGACCGAGCGCCGGGCGGCGTTCGCGTTCCCATCCTTCGATGAGGGTCTCGAGGCAATTCGGCGCACACTTCAGCGCGGCGCGACCCCGGCCGTGGTGAGGCTCCACGACACCACCGAGGCCGCTCGCAGCTGGGGTGTGGACCAAGGGCACCTGCTTATCGCACTCGATGAGGGGGATGAGCATGTGATCGAGGCGTCCATGCGGGTGCTGGCCGAGGAATGCCGGCACGCGACACCCCTCGACCCAGCCGTCGTCGGGCGGTGGCTCGAGAAGCGCAACGACGTCTCGGAACTCACTGAGATCACCCGGCTCGGCATCGTCGCCGACACCATCGAGGTGGCCGCTTGCTGGTCGGAACTGCCCGCCCTCTACCATGACGCTCTCGCCGCTCTGTCCGAGGTCCCTGGCAACCTGTTCGGCTCGGCCCATGGCTCTCACTCATACGTCGACGGTGGGTGTCTCTACTTCACCTTCGCCGGCCAGGGGACCGGCCCCGACGATCTGCCGGCCCGCGAGGAGTTCTACCGGCGCTCCTGGTCGGCGGTGATGGAGGCAACCCTGCGGCACCGCGGATCGATCAGCCACCACCACGGCATCGGACTGGTCCGTTCCGGCTACCTTCGCCAGGCGCTGGGGGAGGGGTTCTCGGTGTTGGAGGGCGTCAAGACCTCCCTCGATCCGGAAGGTATTCTCAATCCCGGAAAGCTCGGACTGCCGTGCCGGTTCGGGCCCTCGCCGTGGGCAGAGCCGGACCCTTCGACCTCTCCGGAGCGGGGCGGTCAGGGGCCCACTGCCGAAGGACCGCACGATGGCGGGGCGCGGTCATGAGTGTGCTCGTAGTCGACGTGGGCACGACCGATGTGCGAGTGTCAGTGGTCCGTTCGGACGGCAGCATCGATTGCGCCCACCGACGTGAGGTGCTGGCCACTTCCCTGGCGCCGGGACTTTCGGAATTCGACGCGGTGGCGTTGGCCGCCGCAGTGCTGGAGACCGCTCGCGCCGCTCTCGCCCAGGCCGGAGCCGTCGACGGGATCGGTATCGCCTGCCAGCGGGCATCCACGATCGTGTGGGACCGGTCGACCGGCGAACCGGTCGGCCCAGGCCTCGGGTGGCAGGACGTCCGCACTGCGGGCACCTGCCTCGAGCTCCATGGGCGCGGCATCCATCTCAATCCGAGCCAGTCGGCCACCAAGGTCGCGTACCTGCTCGACGCGGCCGACCCGGAACGCCGCCGAAACCTGTGCTGGGGAACGGTCGACACCTGGGTGGCGTGGACCTTGTCCGAGGGAGGCCTTCTCGTCGAGGACGCCACCAACGCCGCGGTGACCGGTCTGGTGACAGTGGACGGCTCACAGTGGGACGAGCAGGTCCGCGACGCCCTGCGCATCAACTCCGGGGCGTGTCCCTGCATCGTTGACATATCGGGGACGGTGGGACGGGCGACCGCCCTGCTGGGTGATCCGCCCATCGCCGGGATCGTCGGGGACCAGCAGGCATCCCTCGTCGGGCAGGGCTGTATCCTTCCCGGCTCTGCCAAGATCACCTTCGGCACGGGAGGCATGCTCGACCTGTGTGTCGGGCAGAGTCGCCCATCCTTCGAGGATCGGGGCAAGCACGGCACCTTCCCCATCGTGGCCTGGCGCCGGGCGGGACGAACGACCTGGGGTGTCGAGGCGACGATGCTCTCGGCCGGCACCTGCATGGAGTGGCTGAGCGACGACCTCGGCATCATCAGCTCAGCCGAGGAGTGTGACGAGTTCGCAGCCTCGTGCCCGGACAGTGGCGGCACATGGTTCGTCCCGGCGCTGTTCGGTCTGGGCACGCCCGAATGGGACTACGGGGCCCGGGGGACCCTGCTCGGCATCACGCGGGGGACGGGCCGCGCACAGATCGCCCGCGCCGTCCTCGAGGGGATCGCCCATCGTGGTATCGATCTCGTCGAGGCGGCCGAGAAGGACGCCGGCTACTCGATCGGAACCCTACGGGTCGACGGAGGCATGTCCAAGAGCGCCGTGCTCACCCAGGCACTCGCCGACGCGGGTGGGCGCCCGATCGAGGTTGCGGCCGTCGCCGAATCGACCACCCTTGGTGCCGGATTTCTGGCCGGTGTCGAGCTGGGGGTCTGGTCCGACCTCGGCGAGGCCACATCCACTGTGCTTCCCCGGACGGTCGTCGAACCGCAGCAGCAATTGGATCGTGCCGGCTGGGCAGCGGCCCGGCAACAGGCCTTGGGCACCATCCCCGAGCTTTCGGCGCTGGAGTTCTGATGTCCATCAATACGCCTGTACCCACCCACCATATGGAGCCTCCGCCGCCCGGGGCCCCGTCCGTGCCGCCGGGAGAGCGCCCCGCGTCGCGTCATCACCAAGCCTCCGCCTGGCTGATGAGAGTCGGAGCCCTACTGGTGGTCCTCGCTGTCGTCTTCGCACTTGTGGGGATCCCGGCACTGGTGCGCCTCCCGCTCACCACCGACCAGACCGTCCACTACAACGGCACGTTCAGTCTCTTCGTCAACCAGTCGACGCTCGAGCCACTGGCCAAGCCGACGATCCTGCCGTTGACCGTGAGCCGCCAGGTGAGGGTCCGCAATGGCAGCTTCGCCACGGCGGTGGTGACCGAGCAGAACACCATCCGTCCAGGGTCGCTCACCTACCACCAGAACTTCCAGTACGTGATGAACCGGCGCACCATGGCCTTCGAGAACGGACCCCAGACGATGATGTTCGACCAGCCGGCCAAGACCGACATCGCCGGGAGTTACCGGGTGAACTTTCCCCTCGGCACCACTGCCTCGGGCAGCTACCCGGTGTGGAACACCGAGACCGACAAGTCGGTGGCGGTGACCGATGGGCGCGGGCCCCAGGCTCTGCCGGGCGTGTCGGGCGTCCAGGTCATCGAGTTCACCAGTGACGTGACCGGTCCGGTCTCCCCTTACTACCACCAGTGGCTGGTCCACAACGGATTCCCCAGCTCGATCACGCCCGCCCAGCTCCAGCCGCGCCTCGAAGCGCTAGGCGTCAACGTGCCGGCCGTGCTCGGCACACTCCTCCCGGTGCTCACCCCGGCTCAGCGCTCACTGGTCGACCAGGTGCTGGCCGCTCCGGTTCCCTTGAACTACACGTACTTCTACCGGGGCATCGTGGGCGTAGAACCCCGTACCGGGGCGATGATCTGGGTCGACACCACCGCCGAAGGCGTCAACGTGGCGCCGTCGCTGGCCGGTGTGGATCGGCTACGGCCGCTGCTCGACAAGAACATCGCCATTCCTGCCGTCGCCACCCTGTCGAGCGCGCTCATTCGGCTGGCGGCCACCCCGCCCCAGACGGTGGTCGACTACATGTGGGATCAGACACGGACCTCGTCGCAGCAGATGGCCAATTTCGCACAGAGCCAGATCCGCACCATGGACCTCGTCGATGGAGTGCCGTGGGTCGTCGGTGGAATCGGTGTGGTCCTGATCGCACTCGGTCTGGTACTGCGCCGCCGCCGCTCGGGCGGTGCGGGAGAACCAACAGTGACAACGACAGACCTAGGAGGAAGGTAGCCATGGCACAGGTCATCACGGCAGCAGAGGCGGTGGCACGCATCCCGGACGGCGCCACGTTGGGTGTGAGCGGGCTCGGCCTCTGTGGCTGGGCCGAAGAGGCCGGGACCGCCATCGAGACCTCGTTCCTCGATGGCGGCCATCCGCGCGACCTCACCCTCGTCCACGGAGCGGGCATCGGGAATGCTCTCGGTGCGGGGACCCATCATCTGGGTCACGAGGGCCTGGTGGCCAAGTGGTTCGGCGCCCACACCGGTGTAGCACCCGGTATGGCGCATCTGATCGAAGAGAACCAGTGCCAGGCGTACTGCATCTGACCTGATCCCCTGAAACTGGTCAGTGGATCACTAAACAGGGACCAGGTCAGGTGGACCATTCATTTGGGTCCGGTCAGTTCGAGTTCGAGCGCTCCTCCGGGGCGACCGCCGCAAGGCGCGAACGCGGCGGGAGCGACGAGCGTCCTGAGGCGGGGGAGGGCCGCCTGCTCGGTGGAGCTGATCGGCGCGGCACCGAACTCCAGGCGACCTCAGCCCGCCACGGGAGAGGCCACAGGTTCCAGGAGGTGCGGCCGTTCTGACCTCATCACTTGGAGGACCGTTGCCTCGACGTTCGCCGGTCTACGCTATGGGCACAGCACGAACAGGAGGTTCGACCTTGCACACGATCAAGTGGACTGGGTTGGAACCCACCGAAGCGGGTTGGAGTCCCCCCCGACACCAATCATTGGGTTCCAGCCCAAGAATCAGTGTCTGAAGTGAATTGAATCGGCCCCGACCACATCAGAGTCTCCAGGTCTCAGCTTGGACATGACCTGCTCCGACACCGCAACGAGTCCGGCGGTCTTGCCCATTTGCCGGGTGAGGTCAGGACACCGCCGCTTGGGGTGCCATCGTGCCGGCGTGCGTGCGCAGCTCTTCTAAGCTGGCCCGCCGGAGCCCCGGAGCATCCGGCACAGGGGGGACCGACTTGGTCGGCAGGCTGAGCCTCAAAATGGTCCGGAGTACCTGCCCGTACTGTCGGTACAAGGGTCCGATTGTGTAGGGCACGTCGTACTTCTCACACAGCGCCCGTACTCGTTCGGCTATCTCCGGGTAGCGGTTGCTCGGCAGGTCCGGGAACAGGTGATGTTCGATCTGGTAGCCCAGGCTACCGGCCATGACGTGCAGTAGCCGGCTCCCGTCGAAGTTGGCTGAGCCGAGAATCTGGCGCAGGTACCACTCGGCCTTGCTCTCGTTCTCGAGTTCCTCCTCAGTGAACTTCTCGGCGCCGTCGGGGAAGTGCCCGCAGAAGATGATCATGTACGACCACAGGTTGCGCACGAGATTGGCCGTCACGTTGGCCGAGAGCGTTGTCAAGAAGTTCGGGCCGGACAGCATCGGGAAGATGATGTAGTCCTTGCCAACCTGGCGCCGCACCTTGCGCCAGATCCCCTTGAGTTGGCGTTTTATCTCTTTGGGATCCTTCTCGTGCTTGCGGATGGCCTCGATGTCGAGATCGTTCAGAGCCACGCCCCATTCGAAGAGCAGCGCCAGCAGGGCGTTGTAGACGGGTTGGCCCAGGTGCACCGGGTGCCACTTCTGGTCGCTGGTGACGCGCAGGATGCCGTAGCCGACATCGTTGTCCTTGCCGATCACATTGGTGAACGTGTGATGCACGAAGTTGTGTGAGTGTTTCCACTGATCGGCCGGGCAGGTGGTGTCCCATTCCCAGGTGCCCGAGTGGATTTCGGGATCGTTCATCCAGTCCCACTGGCCGTGCATGACGTTGTGCCCGATCTCCATGTTCTCCAGGATCTTCCCCGCCGCCAACATGGCGGTCCCGGCCACCCAGGCCGCTGGAAAGGAGCTGGCGAAGAGCGTGAGTCGGGCGGCCACCATGAGCCGCCGTTGGATGGAAATGATCCGGGAGATGTAGGCGGCATCGTCGGCCCCTCGGGACTCCTCAATGTCCCGGCGGATCGCATCGAACTCTCGCCCGAGTGCATCGACATCGGCCTCGCTGAGATGGGCGAACGTTGCCACGTCTGAAATAGCCATGTGTGCCTCCTTAGATCTCGAGTACGCAGTCACCGGCGGCTGCGGTGATGCAGGTCTGGACTCCGGCGTTCTCCTGGTACTCCGTGCCATTGCGCAAGTCCTTCACCACACCCTTTTTCAACGGGACGATGCAGGTGTGGCAGATGCCCATCCGGCAGCCGAATGGCATCTGGATACCGGCGGCCTCTCCCGCTTCGAGCAGTGTGGTGGCGCCGTCGACGTCCGCTGCTTTGTCTGAGGCGGCAAAGACGACGTGTCCTCCCTCGGCCGATGTGGTGAGAACGGCGGAGAACCTCTCCAGATGGAGCTTTTTGGTGAGCCGCGACTTCTCCCATTGCATTTCGGCGGCGGCCAGCATCGGTGCCGGACCGCAGACCCAGGTTTCCCGGCTCTTCCAGTCCGGGCAGACCTCGATGAGACGGCCCCCGTCGAGCACCCCGTGCTCGTCGTCGAAGTTCTCGATCACCTGCAGTCCGCTGTGCCGGCTCGCCAGGGCCAGTCGCTCCTCCCGGAAGATGGCCGACTCCCGGGTCGGCGCCGAGTGGATGTGCACGAGGTCGGGCATTGTGCCACGCCGCTCGAGCGTCCGCAGCATGGACATCACCGGCGTGATGCCGCTGCCGCCGGTCCAGAACAGGACTTTTGCCGGCGGGGGATCGGGGAGCACGAACTCGCCCTGCGGGAGGGCGAGCCGGACGATGGTTCCCGGCTCAAGACCGCGCACCAGGTGCTCGGAAAGGAAACCTTCAGGCATGGCTTTGACGGTGATCGTCAATGGCCTGCGCTGATACCTGGCGCCGCCGGTCCCGGGTGCGGAGCTGATGGAGTACGAGCGCCAGTGCCACTTCCCACTTAGGCGCACACCGATGCCGACGTACTGGCCCGCTTGGTAGTTGACATTCCAGCCCCACCCGGGCTTGATGACCAGGGTGGCGGCGTCACTGGTCTCCGGGATGACCTCAATGATTTTCCCTCGAAGCTCCCGGGCCGACCACAGCGGGTTCACCATGTGCAGGTAGTCGTCTGGCAGCAGGGGTGTGGTCATGCGGGCGACGAGGCGGCGAACCACCTCGGCATTGGAGCCCGAGGCGGGGCCGGCGTTGGATTCAGAGCCCCGACGGTCGTCTGTATCAGCGACGACGTCCGGGTCGATCACTCGGACTCTCATTTTGGATAGGACACTCATCGACGGCTCCGGACGAAGGTCGGGTGGGGTGGGGTGGTTTGTGTTACTTACCGTAACAGGTATCCTGGAAACATGAGCAACGGCCCGTCAACCGCCTCGGGCAGGGATGGCCGCAGCGAGCGCTGGAGGGCGCACCGAGAAGCCCGGCGTAAGGAGCTCATCGCGGTGGTCATGGCGGTGGTGTCCGAGCACGGCGCCGGCGTCGGGATCGATGACATAGCGAAGGCGTCGGGCATAGCCAAACCGGTGTTCTATCGGTATTTCACGGACAAGGCCGACCTCTTCTTGGAGGTGGGCCGCACGGTGGCCGAGACGGTGGTGGCCGAAACGACGGCCGCCATCGATGCCGCCGATTCACCGCGGGCCAAGCTGGCCGCCGGGATCGATGCCTACCTGGCCAGCATCGAATCCCGACCCGAGGTGTACCGGTTCGTGGTCCAGCACCGTGATCTGGGCGACTATGCCACCATCGTTGGCCTCCACGCCACCGGGGTCATCGGCGAGTTCATGCGCCAAGCGGGCATGGACTCGGGCGCGGCCGAATTGTGGGGCTTCGGTATTGTCGGCCTGGCTCGCGCCGCCGCCGACCGTTGGCTCGAGCAGCGCACGATGAGCCGTGCCGCTGTGGTGCGCCATCTCACTGACCTCGTATGGCCCGGACTCTCCGGATCCGCTTGGGGCCATGCCATGGCCCAGCCCGTTGAGGGGACCGCAGAGAACGTGGGCGATCCCTACGGCAGCGATTCCGCCCCCTAAAGGATCAACCGAGCAGACCCGCCAGCCGCCCCCGGCACCCCCGATCGGCTCTGGTCCAAAGGAGTGAGCCGGGTTCGTCGAGGGGAATATACGCGGCCTGGCAACGACGGAGCGTCGTCTTTAGAGGGGTCTGGCAGCCCCGTGCTCCCTCAACTTCCCGACACCGATGATTTGGCCGTCATCCCCAAGCTGGTGGCATCACCACGGCGCACTTTCAACGACGAGAGGACATTGAGGTGAGTTTGACCTCTTTGGATACCCCCTCTTTGGCAGACCGGGTGGGCGTTCTCATCAGTCACTGTTGGTGTGACTACCTCCTATTCGAGGTGACCGGCCAACGGGGGATGGTCAGTGCTCGCCAGTTCGGCCGCGGCTGACGTGGTGGTCGACGTGTCGGGCTACTACTCGGCAGCGAAAGGATCGGGCTCGCCCCTTAACGGAGAAGCGGCCCCCGGTGCGCATCTGTGACACCAGGGCAAATGACCTTTCGAACCTCAGCGGTGGGGCCAATCAGTGTGACAACTCCACCCATGGAGTGGCCAAGACGCTCACATTCATCGTCACTGGGCTCGCTGTGGTACCAGCCGGAGCCAAGGCGGTGGTGGTCAATCTGACTGCAGTCACCCGGGCAGCGGCCACCTACCTCACCGTGTTCCCAGGGACCACCCGGCCCCTTGTCTCTGACCTCAACCCGGCCGCCAGCGACGTCAAGGAAAATTGACGGTGGCCACCCTCTCGCCGACGGGGAAGATCTTCATCTACAACAACACCGGCAGTGTCGACGTCGTGGTCGATGTGTTGGCTGGCAGTCGGAACCGGCAGGCTGAGGGGGTGGATGGGGGAGCTCCAACGATCACCATGGTCAGATTCAGTTCATCAGTAACAGACTTACGCTGTGCTCAACAGCTCTGACCAGCCACTTTCCACCCCAACGGGGCGTGGACCAAAGTTGCCAGTCGGTCCTCCGACACCACTTATTGGGTTCCAGCCCAACAATCGGTGTCTCAAGCGAAATTTGACGGGCCGACTTCCCCGTCCCCGCTTGAGCTCCCCGGCCCCGCAGCTATGAGGCCCGCGCCCCGGGCGGCACTCTCGCTCCTCCGTGGGTTGGGCGGCGAGGGCTGGGTGCCGCAGTGGCGACACTGGATCGTCGGTGTGGAGCCGATCGGACGCATCACCCTCCCGGCCGGCGCCAGGCACGTGCTCGGCACTGGGGTGTTGGTGCAGGCCGTCAGCCGTGAGCGCATGCTGGTGCTGCGCCACGGTGGTGTGGGCGCCAACCTTCCGGTGGATCGTAGGGGTCGCCTCGTCCTGCCGGCATGGTTCCGGGGGGCGACCCGATCATCGGGCTCGGTCCTGGTCGCAGCCCGCTCGGCCGTTTCACCGACTGTCGTACTCGCCGGGACCGGCCTCCTCGAAGATCTGGTGTCCCACGTGGCCGCGGACGCTCGGTGATGGATCGGCTCGTGCGTGCCCGCATTCTGCTGGCCGAGGCCGCCGCCCTTGGGGTGACCATTGATGACCTGATCGCCGCGTCGTCAAATGCCCCGAGGATGCCCGGCACCGGACCGACCGTGGCGGAATACGTGGACACCGTGACCGCGAGCTTCTCGAAGGGCACAGCAGCCACCTATGCGTCGTATCGGCGTCTCTTGATCGATCGGCTCGGTGAGCGTCCGATCGGTTCCGTCGGTGTCGATGGCTGCGAGTCAGTCGTGGTGGATGCCGTGGAGCGGGCTCGACGCAATCGACCGGGATCGGACGGTCGATCTGCCCGAGAGAGCTGCATCGGAGCACTGCGAGCGCTCTTCGCACGCGCCGAGCGAACAGGACTTGTCGCCCCAGGGAGTGCCGTCGCCCCAGCGTCGTACGCCGCGTTCGCGATGGAAGTCGGGTCGCTCGCATCGATTGGAGTAGCTACAGTCAAATTAGCCGAGGTCGGGCTCCCCCGACAGATGGCAGATGGTGTCGCGGACCTTGTCGCGCAGGTCCAGCGTCGCCGTCCATCCGGTACCACTCGGGCTGATCGGGTCACCGATGGTGACATTGACGGCACCCCGCCGTGGAAGGCGCCCGCCAGGGCGCACGATGTCCCGGCTCCCCCTGATGCCGATCGGGATGACCGGGCTACCAGCGGCGATGGCCGCGGCGAACGCCCCCAAGTGGAATGGACGGATCCCGGCCGCCCGGTCGAGGGATCCCTCGGGGAAGTACACGAGAGTGCGCCCCTCCTGGAGTATGTCGTTCAGCCGGGAGGCGTCTGCGGCCATCAGCTGAGGGTCCGACCGGTGAACGAACTCGCATCCGAGCCGTCGCAGGAAGGTCCCGGCAACGTGCTGGGAGGCGAATTCATCCCCTGACACGAAGGTAGCGGGCTCGGTCAAGCAAAGGATGAGGACCAGCCCGTCGATGAAGCTGCCGTGGTTGGCGACGACGACTCGCGGTCCGGTCTCGCCGGTCACGTCCCCGTTGATGGTCAATGAGACGCCGGCAAGCCGGCCCAGCGCGCGACCTATGACGCGCACGGTCGACCAGCGCGTCCGTGGGCTTGGCATCGCCAGCACCAAAAGCCAAGTGGGTACCCCGACCACCAGCATCAGCGCCCACACGTAGGCGGCGTAGAGCAGGCCGGCCACGGAACGGCCCTCGGCACGCACCCAGACACGCAGTCCGCTCCATGCGAAGTGTGTGATTTGCCACCGTGGAGCCCGGACCGAACGGCCGACCTGTCCGGTCTCGTAGTGCTGGCGGCTCGCAGCGCGTCGGATCTTTCCGCTCGAGGTCTTGAGGACAGTGCCCGGCGGGGCGAGCACCACGTCGTCGGGTGGGGTGCCGAGGAGGTCGACGGTGGCGGTGGTGATCCTCTTGCGTAGCTTCGCGAGGTCCGTGGCCTCATGGAGCCGGGTCTCGGCCAGGACAACGAGGCGTTCTGTGCCCATGACGGGATCGACACTGGCGAACACGGCCACACACCCCTGGCGTACACCGGGGAGGTTGCCGACAACTTGTTCGAGCTCGTCAGGGTGGATGTTGCGTCCCGCCCGGATGATGATGTCCTTGACCCGGCCTGTCAGGTGGATTTCGCCCTCCGCGACATAGCCAAGGTCCCCGGTGTCGAGCCACTCGCCGTGGCGGAGCGCTCGAGTCGCCGCCTCCTCGCGAAAGTAGCCCGGGGTGGCCGAAGGGCCGGTGCACTCAATGTGGCCCTCATGGCAGTCGGCCACCTCGTGGCCGGCCTCGTCGACGACCCGCACCTCGTAGCCGGGCAGCGGCCGCCCGCAAGCCACGACATGCAGCGGGGAAGAGTCGCCGGCTCGGGCCTGAACCGCCAGGCCCGAACGTGTGAAGGTGTCCCGGTCGATGGCATCCACCACCGGTACGCGACCTGGCGGCGGGAAGCACAGAGCGACGCCCACTTCGGCCAGCCCGTACACCGGCGCCATCGCCTCCGGACGGAACCCGTAGGGGGCGAACCGCTCGGAAAAGCGGCGCATCGTCTCCGGGCTGACCGGCTCGGAGCCGTTGCAGGCCATGCGCCACGACGTCAGGTCCACCCCGGCCATCTCGGCCTCTTCGACATGGCGCAGGCAGAGCTCGTAGCCGAAGTTGGGTGAGGCCGCCAGGGTGCCGCCGTAGTCGGAAATGGCCCGCAACCAACGCGACGGCCGGGCCAGGAAGGCGAGCGGAGACATGACCACCAGGGGGAACCCGTAATAGAGGCTCGTCAACCACGTACCGATCAATCCCATGTCGTGGTAAAGGGGCAGCCAACTGACCACCACATCGGACGGGGTCACTCGTGCGGCGGTGCCGATTGCCCGGATGTTGGCGAGAACCTGCGCGTGGGTGAGCACCACACCCTTGGGGCTGCCGGTACTGCCCGACGTGTACTGGATCAGTGCAGTACTGCCGGGTCGCACCCTCGTCACCGGAGCGCGCCGCTGCCCGCGCTGGAGATCAGGGACCGTCTGGACGTCGCGCAAGGACGGGACGTGTGGTCGGAGCAACCGGGCGACCGAGAGGGCCCGAATGTCGGTGATCAGCAGGGTCGCCTGGGCGTTGTCGAGGATGTGCACCTGGCGCCGGAGGTGCTCCTCGAGCGCCGAAGGGCGCGTCGGGGGGTAGATCGGCACCGGTACGCCCCCCGCCAGCACGATCCCGAGGAAGGCCTCGAAGTACTGGCGGCAGGTCGGCAGCATGATCGCAACTGCATCCCCCTGACCGAGCCCGCGGTCATGGAGCCCGCCGGCGACGGTCTCGGCGGCGGTCGACAGGGCGCTGTAGGTGACCTCGTCGATCGTGGACTCCCCGCTATCGGCGTACAGGATGCGCAGATGGACACGACTCCCATGGGTGTCGGTGTGGTATGCGAGGGTCTCGAGCAGCGTCCTGGCCTGTTCTGGTGGGCTGGGCCCGTCGCCTGTGAGCGGTGCCGGGGCGGCGACCGGGCCGACGACCGGGACCGGGACCCTGCCGTGGGCTCGTCGCACGGCATCCACCAAGTCCATCGGGGTGGTGGCGGTGCCCAAGATCCGGTCCGGGAGCTCGACTCCGCAGGCGTGCTCGAGCCGGGACAGCAACTCGACCAGGGCGAGACTGTCAAATCCCAGCTCGGCGTCTAGAAGGCTGTCGAGCCGCACATCGGGCGCACCGGCGGCATGTTGGAGCTCGGCGACAAGGTCCTGCACATTCCGGAGGACCAGCGCTTCGTCGAGCATCTGGTTGGCATCGTGCGTGTCGGACATGACCTCTACAAGGTACGCGGCATCTGAGACCGTCGACCAGAGGCCAACGTCACTTGTCGTTCGGTCCTGGGTCCACTGCCGTCGCTATGGACCGATGCAAGCCATCGGACGCGACAGCTCGAGACGACTATGCAGCGGAATCGATCTCTTATGGTGAGCTATCACGGTGACCAACGTCCCCTTCCATCTCACAGCCGAAGTCAGCTCGGACTGCACTACCGCGATCAGACCTGTGCTCGAACAACTCGTCTCGTCGGCGGCACGGTCACCGAAACGCCCGAAGGCTTCCATGTGGACTGCTGGATGGAAGGGACAGACTCCCGTGAACTCAACCGTGAACTGCTGTCTTCCCTCCGTCGGGTCGAGCGCCGGACCCGCCTGCACTCCGAGTGGACCGTCAACGGTGTGACCGATCGGTTCTTCGACTACGTGCCGAAGGGCACACGTCCAGCATCGCCGGACCAATCTGGAAGGTGACGGGGCTTCACGTTCATGTAGGCGGCGATTGCCCCAGATCAGTGGTGCTGGAACGCGTTATCCGCTGTCCGACACATCGAGCGCCTCGAACACCGGGTACACGCTCATTCGGTCGCCGTCACGGACCGGGTGCCCGAAGTCCACAGACTCGCCGTTCACCACGATCACAGCGATCTCGGTGTGCGGCACCCCGAGCGACTCTGCCAGATCCTTGGCTGTGGTGCCGACCGCCACCTCGATCGTCATGGGTCGGCCACGTCGGCCCGGTGGCAGGAGGTCGTTCAATCCGGCGATGAAGCGGACTTCGACGCGGTGGGGCATCCGAGCCGAGCCTAAGGTCCCTGGATGCCGGACGTATCGCAGTTGCCCTCGAGCGCGTCGCCGAGCAAGCGTGCCATTGTCCGGTGAAAGAGCCACGCGACTAGAGCCCGACTCCCATGCCGGTACCTGTCGTCGGTCCCTCGGCGATGTGGAGATTCCGCCGCGCCGCGCCGTGGACGCGGCGGGTGAGAGCGCTCAGGGCGGGTGTGATCGGCACGTGGGGCGCCACGGGACTGTCGAGGGCGCGGGCCGCCCCCGGTAGCTCGGCAAGGTCGCTCTCGAAGCGGGTGCGCAGCTCCGAGAGCGGTGCCGCCGGGCCGATGGGGTGCCCGCCCGCCATGACCATCTCGAGCAGGGGCTCGGTGTTGGCCGGGGCCGCCTCCTCGCGCATCCCGATGACATCGACGAGCCCGGGAGCGCGGAAGACCTGCTTGGCGCCGGGCAGGGTCTCCTTGCTGGCGGAGAGCTTTGCCACCGGCCGGCCGTCGTACGCCACGAGCTTATACACGGTGTCGAGGTAAGGGGCGTCCGCCGACACACCGAGGCGGGTCCCGATGCCAGCCACGTCGACCGGTGCGCCAGCAGCTACGAGGTCGGCAATCCGGTGCTCGTCGAGCCCTCCGGACACGACGATGCGCACCTCGGGCAGCCCCGCCTCGTCGAGGATGCGCCGTGACTCCTTCGACAGGACCGACAGATCGCCGCTGTCGAGGCGGATGCCGGCCCGGTGCTCGAGGCCGAGCGAGCGGATGACATCGACCGCCTTGCGGACGCCGCCGAGCGTGTCGTAAGTATCGACGAGGAAGGTGGCCTGCTCGGGGAGGTCCTCGGCGAACGCCCGGAACGCCTGGGTCTCAGTGGGGAACGCCTCAACATACGAGTGGGCCATGGTGCCGGCCGGCGTCAGGCCCAACTGCCGCGCCGCCTCCACGTTGCTCGTGGCGGCGAAGCCGACCATGGCCGTGGCCCGGGCCACGACCATGCCGGCCTCGATGCCCTGCGTCCGGCGGAACCCGAAGTCGACCAGCTCCATCGTGCCGGCAGCGGCAATGCGGCTCCGCGCCGCCTTCGACGCCACGGTGGTGTGGAAGGTCATGGTGTTGCACAGGACGGTCTCGGCGAGCTGTGCTTCGGCGATCGGCGCACTGACCTCGAGCAGAGGCTCTCCGGCGAACACGATCCTGCCCTCGGGCACCGCCCACACGTCCCCGGTGAACCGCAGCGTGGCGAATGCGTCGAGGGTCGCGCCGTCGAAGCCGAGGCTGCCCAGGTATGCCAGCTCGTCGTCGCCGAAACAGAAGCGTTCGAGGTAGGAGAGGCAGGCCTCGAGCCCGGCGGTGACGAGAAAGCCCCGGGTGGGAGGCAGCGACCGGACGAAGAGGCTGAAGGTGGCGGTGGCCGCCATCCCGCGGCGCAGGTAGCTCGACGCCATATTGAGCTCGTAGAAGTCGTTGAGGAGCGCCCTGGCCACCGGGTCATCATGACGGGTGGCCATGCCCGCCGCAACGTGAGGACGGCGCTGACAGTGGCAAGAAGCTGCATCGGCGACATGAATGTAGCTACATCTCGTCTTGAGGACGGCATCTCGTCTCGAGGTCGGCGTGCGCGATCTCAAGAACAACCTCAGTCGGCACCTGGGCCGGGTGCAAGCGGGCGAAGAGGTCATCGTCACCGACCGCGGGCGCCCCGTGGTCCGGCTCTCGTCGCTCGGTCATCCCACGGACCGTTTGGCCGAGCTGGTCGCGTCAGCGCGGTTCGCCCGTTGAGGAGCAGACCCGGCACCGCCCGGCACGGTGGATCACGGCCAAGGGCTCGGTGAGCGATCTCGTCGCCGAACAGCGGCGGTCATCACCTACGTCGACACGTCGACGCCGCTCAAGCTATCGATCGACGAGGTGGCTCCGACCGCGCCGAGCTGTCGGTTCTCCTCGATGACCTCACCCCGTCGAGGTGATCGAGGACCTGATCGCCGAGCCGGCCGACCCTGGTGGCCTCCATGTGACCAACGCGGCGGCCTGATCGACTGGGCTCAGCCGCCGAGCAGCGCCGCTCCGAGTTCGCGGTAGGCGTCGAGGGGGAAACCCTGGGAGCGGTCGGTCACCACCTGCACGCACACGTGGTCGGCACCGGCGTCGTGGAATGAGCGTACGCGCTCGGCGATGGTGGTGGTGTCGCCCCAGGCCACAACGGCGTCGACCAGCCGGTCGCTGCCGCCCCCCTCGAGGTCGTCGTCGTCGAAGCCGAGCGACCGCAGGTTGTTGGCATAGTTGGGTAGTCGGAGGTAGCCCGCTGTGTACTCCCGGGCCGTGGCCCGGGCCACTGCCGGATCGACTTCGAGCACGACGGCCAGTTCCGGTGCCAAGAGTGGCCCGGGGCCGATGAGGTCCCGGGCCCGGGCCACATGCTCGACGGGGACGAAGTAGGGGTGGGCCCCCGCCGCCCGCTCGGCGGCGAGCGTCAGCATCCGAGGCCCGAGGGCGGCGAGGACTCGGCGGTCGCGCGCGACCGCCGGCCCGTGCACATCGAGCTCGTCGAGGTAGTGGACCATCCGGGTGTAGGGGAGCGCGTACTCGGTGCCGAGCTGCTCGACGACCGGCGCGTGGCTGGCACCCAGTCCGAGGAGGAACCGGCCGGGGTGGGCGACCTCGAGCGCGGCGGCGCCGTCAGCCGCCTGCGCGGGGTTGGCATGCCAGATGGACAGGATGCCGCTGGCCACGGGGATGTGCTCGGTAGCGTCGAGCAGCCGTCCGAACCGGCTGGGGAAGTCGAGGTCGAAGCCACCGGAGCACCACAGGGCCCCGTAGCCGAGCGATTCCATCTCGGCAGCCGCTGCTCCGTGGGCCCCGTCGGCGCCGGACCACGTGCCGCTCCACCAGATCCCGACCTTGCCAAGTTCCATCAGCCCATGTTAGCGATCGACCTGCGGCGGGCGCAGGGCGCTGGTGGAGGACGTTCGCCGCAGTGTTCGACGACTAGTCCGAAGGCAAGTCAGCATTCCGACGGGAGACCGGCATCGATGATCCGCCGGGCGAGAGCCCACAAAGAGTCAGATGGCCCTTGAACCACGGGGTGATCGGTACCAAGGTGGGATTGCTCGCTCACGGTGGGTCGAATGGGCATCCGCTTCAGGCCCGCACCCGCGATGCGAGGAGAAGGGTGATCGACGAGGAGAGCATATGGGTGACTAGGTGACTGGGTCTTCCGAAGCGCGTCTCATCAAGAACCGACAACGCTCTTGGCACGGAAGCCGGGGTCGATGACCACGCCTCGCCAGAAGTCCGTTGTTCCCGTTCAAACACCGCGGCCCTCTGCTTCCCGATGCACCGGGCTGTATTGAGGTGGGCGCACTCGGCCCCAAGGCTTCGCTGGCCGACTCCATCGTTCGTCGTTTCGGTGGCCGCTACTCGAGCGAACTGGGCATTGATGTGGACGCTGGGGATGCTGAGGTGGAGCGCTGGTTCCTGGCATCCACGCTATTCGGCACTCGCATTTCGGCGCGGATTGCTGAACGGACCTTTTACGATTCGCCGATGGCCTGGGCCATGTTGGTCGACCAGCCGGGACGAACACTTCGAGCTATCGGTGATGCCCATGTCCTTCGAGGGGAAACAGAGATGGCCAAGGCACTCGTCGACCGTCTGTCGGCTGAGCTCACTGAGCTCCACCAGCGGTTCGAGACGAGCTCGACCCGGGAGCTGGTTCCCGGTGAGCGAACGCAGGAGGATCGCGCCGCTGCAGCAACGGACGAGATCCCCGAACGCCAACCCGAGCATCATCGGGGACGCGGGCCGAGCCAGGACGGTGGCACCGAACGTTGATCATTGGTTGCAGGCTCGTGACTTTCCTGACCGGGACGCGGCCCGTCAGGCGGCATGATCAACACAAGCAACCTGTCCGCCGAACCGGGGGAAGCTCACCCTCACCGCTGCCCGGTAGAGGATGTAGCGTTCGAGTAGAGGAGATTCGATGATTACGCGTGTCGGAGTCGTGGGTTGTGGACTGATGGGCTCGGGCATCGCCGAGGTGTGTGCCAGGGCGGGGATGGACGTCATCGCCTACGAGGTCAACGGGCCGGCGGCGGCAGCGGGCACTCGTCGCATCGAGGCGTCCCTGGCCCGAGCGGTCAAGTCCGGCAAGTTGGCCGAGGCGGCGAAGGAAGAGACAATGGGACGAATTCGGCTCACCACCGACTTGGGTGCTCTCGGGGATCGTGAGCTGGTGATGGAGGCGATCGTCGAGGACGAGGCGGCCAAAGTTGATGTGTTCGCCCGGCTCGACGAGATCGTCGCATCACCTGATGCGTTGCTGGCGTCGAATACATCGTCAATCCCGATCATGAAACTGGCCATGGCCACCGATCGTCCCGCACAGGTGGTGGGCATCCACTTCTTCAATCCGGTACCGGTGCTGCACCTGGTGGAAGTGGTCAACTCCCTTCTCACCAGCGAGCCCACGACCACCGCAGCTCGGCGATTCGCCGAGGACCAGTTGGGCAAGAGGGTCATCCTCTCGAAGGATCGCGCCGGGTTCATCGTCAACGCGTTGCTCATTCCCTACATCCTGTCGGCCGTCAGGATGTTCGAGTCGGGCTTCGCTACCGCCGAGGACATCGACAACGGGATGGTCGAGGGATGCGCCCATCCGATGGGCCCTCTGGCGCTCGCCGACCTGATCGGGCTGGACACGACCCAGGCGGTCGCCCAATCGTTGTACGAGGAGTTCAAAGAGCCCCTCTACGCCCCTCCGCCCCTCCTCTCCCGTATGGTCGAGGCAGGTCTTCTCGGGCGGAAGGCCGGTCAGGGATTTTACGGGTACCGGCGTAGCGCCGGTTAGCTGGCAGCCGAAGCGGCGGTCTGCTCGGTGTGTCTGGTTCGGCTCCGGGCGAGATGGACCTCGTAGTGTCCGAAAACTCGGTCCGCACCTCAGGCCACGCGCTCGTACTCGTGGATCAGTCCGCCCAGCCGGTCGCGTCGACGTATCCGCCTTGGACGACCTCGGAGATGCCAGTGCCGGGCGTCGGAGGTGGGTTCCACCGTGAGCGGAGCGGTTCTCTTCGGTGTGGGGATCTCTTGAGCCCCACGGGGTCGGGCACCGAACCACCCTGCCAGAGGTCGTCCCCGCGGGCGTCAGGAGGAAGGATATGCTCGGCGTGTGCCGGGATACATGCCCTCGTCCGTTCGCTATGACACCATGCCGTACCGGCGGTGCGGACGGAGCGGGCTGCTGCTGCCGGCCATCTCGCTGGGGCTGTGGCACAACTTCGGTGACGACCGATCAATCAACACCCAACGCGCCATCGTGCGCCGGGCGTTCGACCTCGGGATCACCCACTTCGACCTGGCCAACAACTACGGCCCGCCATACGGCCGTGCGGAGATCAACTTCGGCCGGCTGCTGCGTGAGGACTTCGCCTCACTCCGCGACGAGCTGATCGTCTCCACCAAGGCCGGGTGGGACATGTGGCCCGGGCCCTACGGTGACCTCGGGTCGCGCAAGTACCTCTTGGCCAGCCTGGACCAGAGCCTGGCCCGGTTGGGCCTCGACTACGTCGACATCTTCTATCATCACCACTTCGACCCGGACACCCCCCTCGAAGAGACTCTCGGAGCGCTCGACTCGGCGGTACGACAAGGCAAGGCGCTCTACGTCGGCGTCTCCTCCTACTCCGATCTGCGTACGGCCGAGGCGATCGCCATCCTGCGCGGTCTGGGCACGCCGCTGCTCATCCACCAGCCGTCCTATTCGATGTTCAACCGGTGGATCGAGGAACGTCTGCTCGACGTGCTCGGTGCCGAGGGCGTCGGTTGCATCGCCTTCTCGCCGCTGGCCCAGGGTCTGTTGACGGAGCGCTACCTCGACGGCATCCCGGAAGGGTCACGGGCATCGAAGGGCTCGTCTCTCTCCATGGACATGCTGAGCGAGGAGAACCTCGACCACGTGCGGGGATTGCGGGAAGTCGCACGGCAGCGAGGCCAGCGGGTGTCGCAGCTCGCCATCGCGTGGGCACTGCGGGACCCGCGAGTGACCTCTGTGCTGATCGGCGCGAGCAGCGTCGACCAGTTGGAGGAGAACCTGGCCGCGCTCGACAACCTGGACTTCTCGGAGGAGGAGCTGGCTCAGATCGACCACCACGCCGTGGAGGGTGGCATCGACCTGTGGCGAGGACCGGCCACGAGCTGACGGTGAACGTCCCGGCTGGCGGCGGGTTTGCGCCCAGCTCGCGGCGGTAGAGCGCCGAGACGGGGACTCCATGGAGCCTGGGAGGAGAATCGAACTCCTGATCTACGGGTTACGAGTGCGTAACGATGGTTTCTTGGGCGCCGACACCGTGGTGGGACTTGGGGTCGGCTCGGGCCTCGGCGCCGGAGCGGCGCGCCCAGCCTGCGACGTCGGCGGCGCTCACGGCCGCGGCGTCATCCTCACCAGCCCAGCAGATCAATCGGTCGAGTGATTTGGAGTAGCGGTGGTGGCGGGGGAGTACCGCGAGCTGAGCTTCGGCCACTTCCCGAACACTGACGATCCGCTGACCACTCTCCAGTGCGCCGGCTAGACCTCGGAGGTCGTCTGGAGACATGTCGAGTGCTTCGATTATCGCCCGCTGCTGATCGATGAAGGTCACGAACCGCCCAGGAAGGCGGACACGACCCGAGAGACCGGCACGGCGGCTGCAACGCCCTCGATCGGGATGGCGAGAACCATGAGCCGAATCCCGAGCTCCCAGCCGCTGTGGACTCGGATGCCGTACGGGAGGAGAACGCGCCACCGACTGTCCAAAACGACGGTGACCCCGCAGCGGGTCTGGGTTGAATGTATCGGAGAGGAGAGGCGCAGAATGCCGTCGCGAACGGTCAGTGCCAAGTCTTGGCCAGGCGCCCAGCCCATCGCTAGAGCGGGTCCGCGTAGAGCAGGGCACCCCTGGCCGTCCATAGTTGAGACGTGAAGGTCGGCGTAAGTCGCATCAGCGCAGGGACGGATCTCGCCGCTCGCTCTGGGCGGCAGCGCTGGTGCGATACGAGAGGCACTCATCAGAGGTTCCGCACGGGTCCGGGACCTTCCCGAACCCGACGGCCTGGTTGAGCTTGCAGGTCTCGGTTTTAGTGAGCAAGCCAACGGTCGAAGATAAGTCTGTGTCCGACATCGAGGTGGACACGTGCGTCGACGGCCGTGGCGGCTTCGTTGAGGTTGTAGGTGTTGGCCGACAGTTCGCGCACGCCGACCTGAACGTTGGCGGGGTGGGACCGGACACCGGCCATGCATGGACCAGGCGCAACTCGGTGGCGCTAGAGCCGTTTGTCCCGAACCGAATTGGGACTTATGGCCCTGATCGAACTGACCCCTCTCACGTATAATGCAATTGGGATCCGAGGGGATCCGGAAGGAGGTGGCCAGGACCATTGGACCAGACGCCTTATCTCAAGAGCGGATTGCAGGGGATTTCCCGGGGCAGTTGACCGGAAGGCTCAGGTAAGAAGCAAAGGCAAGCAGCTCGAGGTCTGAGCGTTGCAAGGATTGGGACTCGAAAGTTCCCCTGAGCGCCGCTCCCCGGTTGCAGTTCGTCTCTAGGAGTACAACCAAAGTAAAATGCCCGATCCCCGTCAATTTGTGGGACGGGCGTTTTCGCGTCAGCGCGATTCCCGCCTGAACCGCTCGGGAAAGCATCCGGTTCACCCCGGTGTCCGAGGGTCCTCGAGTTCAATTCGCGATTGACGACGTCATACCCGGCCATGACCAGGCGCTCCGGCATTCTTGCGTTGACACTTGCCTGTCATGTGACCCGAGAGCATTCACCAGAGTCCTCCGAAAGTTGTCCTCCGACCTGGCACACTGTCTATGACCATCGTTCAGCGATCTGTATGATGCCCGAGCCCAGGTGAAATCAGGCCCTACGCGGATCTGCAACCTACTTGCCAGCTTGCCCGCAGTGCAACGAGCATCGTCCGCACCGCGCTCACTTGGTCAACAGGTGCCGCTCGCCGTGGGGAAGAAGCCATTGCGGATCGGCGATCCAGATCCGGGGCAACTACGACGGAGCGACAAGGTCGGCGGCCTCATTCACGAGTACCGACTCGTCGCTTGAGTTGCTCGGATGGGATTCTCGGCACGCACACGCCATGCTCAGCCAACTCGCCTCAGGGCATGCCGGCGATCACGTGACTGGCGAAATGCAGTTGGAACTGAGGCTCTGGTGTCTACCTCAGAACGCCTGGCGGAGCAGTTCGAGCACCTCCGCTGGATCGTTCACCGGGCGTGCGTTGAACAGTGTGGCGGTGTCGGCGAGCGCGTGCAGCGCGTCGGCCTCCAATGCGTCCTCGGGGACGCCGAGTTGGCGCAGGGTCATCGGGAGCTTGATTTCCCGCATCAGGGCCTCGACCGCGTCGGCGGCAGCCAGCGCCGCGTCGTGATCGGTCATGTCGGTGGTGTCGACGCCTAGCGCTTGCGCCGCCATGGCGAGCTTGTTGGCGGCATGGGCGGCGTTGAAGCGCATCACCTTGGGCAGCACGATCCCGCATACGGTGCCGTGGTGGGCGTGGTGCAGTGTCCCGATGGTGTGGGCCATGGAATGAGCGAGGCCGACTTGCGCCGTCGAAAAGGCCCAACCCGCCATGCACGCCGCCACCGACACCTGAATGCGTGCCTGCTCGTCCTCGCCGTTGGCCACGGCCCGCGGCAGGAATTCCTTCATGAGGCGGAGCGCGTGCAGGGCCTGCCCGTCGCAGACGGTCTCCGCAAGCGTGCTCGTCAGCGCCTCGACGGCGTGAGTGATCGCGTCCATGCCCGTCGCCGCGGTCAGGCGCGCGGGAAGGCTGATCGTCATGCGCGGATCGAGGATAGCGACATTCGGGATGATGTTGGCGTCGACGATATACACCTTCCGGTCGAGCTTCGTGTTGTGGATAACAGCGACGTTGGTCACCTCGCTACCCGTTCCGGCAGTGGTCGGGATGGCGATGTGCGGTGTCTGCGGCTCGGTCAGGCGCAAGTCCGCGATGTAGTCGTTCGCCTCGCCGCCGTTCTTGAGGGTCACGCAGACGGCTTTCGCGGTGTCGATGACGCTCCCGCCGCCGACGCTGACGATGCAGTCGGCGCCGAACTCACGGGCCTTCGCTGTGGCTGCGTCGACCGTGGCCAGATCGCTATCCGGCGGGATGTCGTCGAAGGCGCCCACGTAAAAATCGCAAAGCGCGTTCTGGACCAGTTGGGTGAGCCCCGCCTGGCGGACCCCCCCGTCGGTCAGGATCATGGCCCGGCGGCAGCCAAGGCTGACCATCGCCTGCGGGAGCCCAGCGAGCGTGCCGTGCCCGGCCAGGACGTTGGTAGGGGCCTTGTACTGCAGCGCGTCCATTCGATGATCGTCCGAGAAGATATTCATCATCTGGAAGTTGGCCCTGCGCGAGGCGACGTTGTTCATATGGATACGTTTGACCTGGGTGTACTCCGCGAGGCCCGCACCGCCGAATTCGCGGCCGACGCCCGACTGCTTGTAGCCGCCGAACGGGGCGAAGTCGCCGAAGATGTGGAAATTGTTGATCCACATGGTACCCGTACGAACCTGGCGGGCTATCCGCTCGGCCCTGGCGTTGTTATTCGAGAAGACAGCGCCCGCCAACCCGTACTTGGAGTCGTTGGCCATGGTGACTGCTTCTTCATCCGAGTCGAACCGTTCGACGCAGACCACCGGCCCGAAGATCTCTTCCTGGGCGATGCGCATGTCGTTGCGGACGTTCGCGAAGATGGTCGGCGCGTAATAGAAGCCGCCCTCGACACCCGGTGGCTGGACTCGTCTGCCGCCGGTGATGAGGTCCGCGCCCTCGTCAATCCCGAGCCGGACATAGCCTTCAACGGTCGCCAGTTGGTCGGCGCTGACCAGCGGTCCTTGATGCGTGCCCGGGAGGAGTTGGTAACCCACCTGCAGCTCTTCGGAGCGCTTACACATGCCCTCGACGAACTCATCGTAGATCTTCCCGGCGACCAGGACACGGGTACCTGATTCGCACACCTGTCCCTGGTGGAAGAACGTGCCAAAGATGGCTCCCTCTACGGCCAGTTCCGTGTCGGCGTCGTCAAGGATGATGTTGGCCGACTTGCCACCCAGTTCGAGCGTGACCTTCTTCACTGTGTCGGACGCCATCCGCATGATCTGGGCACCGACCGCGGTGCTGCCGGTAAAAGCGATCTTGTCGACATCGGGATGGGTACAAAGCGTCTTGCCCAACTCGGCGCCCGGGCCGGGCAGAACGTTGACGACGCCCGGGGGAATGCCGGCGGCCTGGGCGGCCTCGGCCATGATAAGCGCTGTCAGCGACGTGAGCGACGCCGGCTTCAAGACGATTGTGTTTCCCATGACGATGGCGTGCGCGATCTTCCAGGCCGCCATGCTGATCGGGAAGTTCCAAGGGATGATGCCGACGCAGACCCCGATCGGCTCGCGGCGGATGTACTCGCGGGCGGGTGCGAAGATGTTGCCGGAGAAGGGGATCTCCTCTTCCCAGGGAAACTTCGTGGCGGCGTAGTAGCCGAGATTGCGTAGCGTCCCGCTAGCGAGCATTCCCGAGAACTTGCTGAGCCCGATGATCTGGCCGGAGTCCTTCGAGTCCATCACGGCCAGTCGAACGCCCTGGGCCGCGATCTGGTCAGCGAAGTCATAGCATTTGCGCGCTCGCACCTGGGGCGCCAGACCGCTCCACTCCCCGTG
>PKXA01000021.1 GCA_003133325.1 Acidimicrobiaceae bacterium
AGCCTCGTCGAAGGCCACATCCCCGACATTGCCAGGGTTGTAACCGGCATCGATCACCACGGCTCCTGACTTGATCCAGGCGCCTCTGACAAAGTTCGGTCGCCCGACGGCGGCGACGACGATGTCGGCGTCCTGCACGATGTCGGAAAGGTGTCGCGTATGCGAGTGGCAGTAGGTCACTGTCGCGTTCCTACTCAGGAGGAGCATCCCGACCGGCTTCCCGAGGATGGGGCTGCGTCCGATGACCACGGCATGGCGCCCGGCTGGGTCAATCCGGTAGGCATCGAGTAGACGGNNGGATGATTCCGCCTGGCGTGCAGGCGACCGGGCCGCCGGTGCCCAAGGCCATGGCGGCAAACGAATGCATGGTCACGCCATCGACGTCCTTTTCTGGCGCAATGGCTTCGAACGCGGCGCGCTCATCGACAGCCGGGGGAACGGGATGCTGGAGCAGGATCCCATCCACGGTCGTATCGCTCGACAACTCGTGGAGCGCCGCCACCAGTTCGGTCGTCGAGGTGTGAGCGGGCAGGGCCACCACTCGTGAGTCGATGCCCGTCGACCGGCACCGGTTCTGCTTCATCTCTACGTAGGTGATCGAGGCGGGGTCCTGGCCCACGATCACCGCAGCCAGACACGGCTTTCTCCCCGTCTGGAGAGCGAACTCGGCGGCTCGCTCTGCAGCGCGGCCGACAAGGGCTCGAGCCACTGCCGTCCCGTCCATGATGGTCGGTTGCTGTGTGGTGGTCATGGGTGAGCCTCCTGGATGATCGTCTCCGGTCACCCAGGCGCACGGCTCGCAACCCCGAACGGGGTGGGCTGCTCCCCGGTGGTGCTCCACCCAAGCGCCAGTTGCAGCCCACTGATCACGTTATCGGACGTGTCACCGCCCTACCCTGAGGGGCTCGTCTAGCCCTTCTTGACGATCCGGTAGACGATGAACGACGGCACACCGACAACCTCGCCCAAATCTTCGGGAAAACGGTGGACGGAGCTAGGGCTCGGCTGCGGTTCGACGAGGTGTTCGATCATGAAGCCAGCGGCGGCGAACGCGCCCATCACCGCCGACAGCGGCCGGCGCCAGAAGTACTGCGTCACCTCGACATCGCCCTTCTGCCAGGTGTCAGCCACGAGCTCGGTCTCGAAGTAACCGCCCCGCTGGCTGGCCAGCGGCGGCGCGAAGGGGTGCTCGAGGGAGATGACCGCCCAACCCTTGGGCCGGAGCAGGTCGGCGAAAGAGCGGAGTGGGACGCTCCAGTGTTCGAGATAGTGGAGAGCCAGCGAGCAGGTGATCCCGTCGAACGATCCCGGCTCGAGCGGGAGCGGTTCAGCGAGGTCGGCCACGAAGTAGCGGCCGCGGTCTCCGCACCGTCGTCTGGTCTCCTCCACCATCAACGGGCTGAGGTCAATCCCCACTACGTCTGCGCCCTCGTCCAGCAGCCACTCGCACTGAGCGCCGGAGCCGCACCCGGCATCCAACACGGTCGATCCGGCGATCGGGCGGGGGACGAGGGAGCGCAGCGCAGGTCGCTCGAGGTGGCCGTTGAAGGGGCCATCGTCGGTCGTCCCGGCCCAGACCCCAGCCAGCCGGTCATAGGCATCCCGCGTGCGGCGTGTGTGCTCAGCCTGATCACCGGGTAGTTCGGGCTGCACGGTCGAATTGTGTCAGGCCGGTATGGGTCTGTCGGCGGTGACGCAGACGGGTGGCCGCTGGCATGCTCATGGGGTGGGTTCCCGATCGATCGACGACTCCCTCGAGGTGGTAGTGGCGGACGCCTCCGAGATCCCACAGGTGCTCGACATGTTGAACAAGGCGGCGTCGTGGCTCACCGCGTGCGCTATCCGACAGTGGCCAGCGTCATTCACTGCAGCGATNNCGCCCGTCAAGGCGGCGAGCTCGTTGGCACCGTTACCCTTTCGTGGAGTGATCCGGCATGGCCCGAGGCGGTCGATGACGCAGGCTACGTCCACCGTCTGGCCGTACCTCGACGGGGCACGGAGCAGGGCCAGCGCCTACTGGGCTGGGCCGCGCAGCAGGTGACGGATCGGAGTCGAAGCCACCTCAGGCTGGACTGTGTGGCCACGAACGGCGAGCTGCGCGGGTATTACGAGCGCTTCGGCTTCGCCTATTGCGGGGATACCGAGCTGTTCGGGACGCCCGGACAGAGGCTGAGCACGGGAACCCCGACGCTGGTGAGCCGNNACAAGCTCGCCCCTGAGGTCCATACTGCACCTATGGGTGGGAATGCTGCGAGGCAACAGATTCCCGATCAGCGGGATGGCGGGCGGCATCTACGCGTGTCGTGGCATCCCACACGGCGGGTGGTCGTGTTCAGCCACTGGCGCGACGGAGTGTGCGTGGCCACCACACCCGTGGAGCTGGCCGAGATCCCCACAATCATCGCCGTACTGGTCAAGGCGCTCGGCGATGCGTCCCAGTCGCTCACGGCGCCACGGCCAACGCCAAGCGCAGAGTCGGTGGGCCGCGATATCCGACAGGTGGTTCGTGCTTGGTTCCGGCCTCGCCTGGCAACGATCGTTGCGTTGAAGCCCCAGCAAACGCACCGGAGCCACTGATCGCTGAGGCTCATTCGGGCGCTGGCGGTGCGCAACCGAGGACTAGCGGCGCGAGACTGACCGGCCGTGGCCGCGCGGCGACACCTTCCTCAGCTCGACGGCATCCGAGCGCTGGCCATCGCGGCCGTGATCGCCTTCCACCTGGGCTACCTCCGTGGTGGGTGGTTGGGCGTCGACGTCTTCTTCGTGTTGTCCGGCTATCTCATCACCAACGTTCTCGTGGGCGATGGCCGGCCCATCGGCACGGTGCTGGCCTTTTGGGGGCGCCGGGCCAAGCGCTTGCTGCCTGCCGTGCTGCTCCTGTTGATCGTCCTGTCGCTCTATGCCTGGCTGGGAGGACCGGGCCTGGTTCCGGCCCAGCTCCGGGATCCGGCCCTGGCCACCTTGTTCTACGTTGCCAACTGGCAGCAGATCGTCGCCGGGCATGGCTACTTCGCCCAGTTCACGGCGCCCAGCCCCCTGCAGCACACCTGGTCGCTGGCCATC
>PKXA01000125.1 GCA_003133325.1 Acidimicrobiaceae bacterium
TGGCTGGTCGCCTCCGACGGAGGCATCTTCAGCTTCGGTAGCGCCACCTTCTACGGCTCCACCGGGGCGATGACCCTCAACAAGCCGATCGTGGGCATGGCCGCCACCCCCGACGGCAACGGTTACTGGCTGGTCGCCTCCGACGGAGGCATCTTCAGCTTCGGCGACGCCACCTTCTACGGCTCCACCGGGGCGATGACCCTCAACAAGCCGATCGTGGGCATGGCCACCACCCCCGATGGCAAGGGCTACTGGCTGGTCGCCTCCGACGGCGGCATCTTCGCCTTCGGTGACGCCGGGTTCTTCGGCTCGACCGGCAATAAGACCCTCAACCAGCCCATCGTTGGCATGGCCGCTGGCTGACCCCATCGCTGAGGGCCCGGTCTGCGCTCTCTGCGTGCGCGCCGCGTGCTTGGACCGGGCCCCGGCGCCGATCTCGATCGGACAACCGCCTCAATGATGTGCGGAGTCGCACTGACCGGACCATTCGTTACGAGTCGCTGGGTCGTCATGAGAGGGCGATAACGTCACCGATAATCGCGGGGACTGGGTTCTTATTGTGTCCCCCAAGGCCCACAACATCGGGTTGCACGAACCACGTTGGCGTTCGACCGATGTGGCTGTGTGTTCAGGAGCGATAAGCGTCGGCCCGGCGCCTGATGGCTGTGACTTCGACAGTACGAGCGACGTCGTCAATCAGATAGAGGATCCGGTAGTCGCCGCGACGTGCGGAGTAGGTCGGGGCGAGCGGTGGGTTGAGGGGTTTGCCGACACGACGAGGATTGTCGAGCAGCGGCCCATTGATGAATTCGTATGCGGCGTGGGCGATCTTCTCGGGTAGCGATTCAGAAAGTGCGTGAGCGGCGGGTCGAGCGATGCGCAGTTGGTACCTGTTCGTCACCTGGTGTCGACGGGACGGCCGGCATTGTTCATTGCATCGGCGAGCTGCTCGGCATCGAGAACATCCCCATCGATGAGTGCCTGTTGCCCCTCCTCGTGAGCGCGCAAGAGAGTCGGGTCGGAAAGAACGGCGATGGTTTCGCGCATGGCGTCGTAGTCGTCAGCGCCGATGAGCACTGCCGCTCGCCGCCCGTTCCGCGTAATCTCGAATCGTTCGTGAGTGGTGCTGGCCTCATCGATCAGTTTCGAGAGATTGGCCCGAGCATCGGCAACGGGAAGAGTTGTCATGTACATCATTATAGCGTGATTAGAGTCCCATCGACGAGCGGGTTCGTATTGTATGACCCAAGGTCCACCCCGCCACCCCAGGTCAGAGTACTTCTGGCCTGGGGTGGGTCGCGTCTGGGGGTAGAATGTGAGCAACGGTGTAAGCAACGCCGGCGGCCTTCTTCGGACAGGGGTGGACGACGATGGCCGGACGGAGGATGAACGGTGAAGGGTCCATCTATCAACGGCAGTCGGACTCCCGGTGGTTTGGCTCCATCGTCGAGGCCGGCGAAGACGGGAAGCTGAAGCGGAAGACCGTCAGTGCAAAAACCAAAGACGCTGCTCGGATCAAGCTCAAGCGCCTCATGGAAGACCAGGAACGGCTTCAGGCCGAAGGTCTTCCTCCAATGGATACGACCGTCACGGTGAGTCAACTCCTCGATCGCTGGCACAAGGTGATAGTTGCCACCCGTCGCGAGACGACCGCCATCAACTACAAGTACATCATCGACAGCCACATCGTCCCCTTCGTCCTCCCCAGCGGGAGGACGCTCGGATCGAAAAAAGTGGCGAAGCTCACCTTTGACGACGTCGACGCCCTGGTCGATGCGAAGAGCGATGCCGGACTGTCGCCATCCACCAGACGGCTCATCCGCTCGGTCTTGGTGCAGGCCATCAACCAGGCGGTCAAGTGGCGTATCGTCGTCCGAAACGAAGCCGCAATGTCAACCCCTGTGCCGATCAAACGCACCGAAGGACGCTCCCTGACCCCTGAGCAGGCCAAGCACCTCATGGAGACGTTGAAGGCGTGTCCGATGGGAAGCCTGTTCACGGTGATGCTCACCACAGGCATGCGGCGAGGTGAAGCGCTCGGCCTGCGATGGGAGGACGTCGATCTCAAGAAGGGCGCCATCTCGGTACGACAGCAGTTGCAGCGGGTCAACGGTCAGCTGAAGGCTACGGAGGTCATGACCGAGCGGTCACGAAGGTCGATCAACGTGGCGACGCCGACGGTAGTGGCGCTGAAGGAACACAAGGCCGCGCAGACGAAGGAGCGATTGGCGTCAGTGGCATGGCGAGACACCGGCTATGTGTTCACTACTGGCGTGGGGACGCCCCTCGACCCTCGGAACGTGGCGAAGCAATTGGAGTCCAACTGCCTGAAGGCGAAGATCGGCAAGTGGCATCCACATGAGCTTCGACACAGCGCGGCAAGCCTGATGTTGGCGGCGGGTACCCCGCTCCAAGTGGTGTCCGCCGTCCTCGGCCATGCCTCCATCCGCATCACCAGCGATGTCTACGGACACATCCTCGACCCGCAGTACCAGGAGGCCGCAGACACGATGGCTGGCCTGCTCTACGGGCAAACAGCTGATTCGCTCTGATGCCGGCCAAGGTGATTCGTCACTTTGACCGGACCCCTTGTGTGTCATGCACCCCAGGCGGGTTCAGAGCCGTCCAAGGTCGTCCATAATCGGCCTGTTCCCAAAGGGTCGGTTGGCGGAGTGTCATCGGGCTGAATCCCTTAACGAATCGCTCGGCGAATGCGTTCGCTCGTGGAGATCGAACGGGTGTCTTGATGACTCTGATGCCCTCGGTGCGGAACATCTCGTCGAAACTGGAGGTGAACTTCGTATCTCTGTCCCGGATGAGGAACTTGGCTGCTCGGGAGCGTTCGGAAAGACCCGAGGTGAGGTTGCGAGCCTGCTGGATGACCCACTCGCCTGCTGGGTTGGCGGTGACGCCGGCGAAGTAGATCCTTCGAGTGTCGAGTTCGATGAAGAACAGCGGCCCTACGAGGTCGATGTCGGACTCGGCGAGTGCCCTGGGGCGTGATCGGCCCGACCCGACCGCCGGGTCCGAGCCTGGCTCGCACCCGCGGATTCCACACCCGGCGCTTCGGCACCCGGAGACTCACGGAGTGCCAGAGCCTGATGGGGGAACATCGGCCAGGTGGTTTGCGCCGATGTCCGCCTCTGCTCCTCGGGCCAGTTGGCGCAGAAACGACCGCATGGTCGCCTGCACCAGCCGTTCGCTCATCGCCGGGTCGGGGGCAGATCGCGCTCCGCCAACACCCGGAGGACGCATCCGCCCCTCCGCACGGACCTCCGTTCGCTGATCGTCCAGTGAGCGTACGGTCAGCCGACCTTCGAAACGCGAAACGAGCGCCACTCCCACCGGGGCCGACGCCTCCCAGCACAGCGGCACCGTTGCACTGTCCGGATCCTCTGGATCTCCCGGATCCGGCACCCCCAGTTGCACCTGCCGTCGAATTCCCGCTCCGTCTGCAGCCAGGCTGACGGCGACCGGCCCTGCGCCCGACCAGGCCAGTCCTCCCGGATCAAGCCGGTGACGGATCTCGTCCGCTTCCCCGTACGCGCGTGCGATCATCGCCGGGAACCACGATTCCCCACGGCCGACTCGGGCAGCGACGGCATCGACGGGACCTTCAATCAGTACCAGGTCGTCGACATGCACCGCCGAGAACCCATGACGGTGGGAGTCCGGCGGTTCCGCGTAGTCACCCGATTCGATCGCCCGGTCGGTCACTGCGAGCTCGCTGAGCAACGTCTGCGCCAACACGGATCGCAGAGCCACCGTCGCTGCGCCCCACGTTTCGTGCAACGGGCAGACGGACTCCCACCGGCATGGGCCCTCTCCCAACGCACAACGCTCGGCACGGAGAATCCCCTCTCCGGCTTCCACCACCTCGAGCACGCTGATGTCCTCCGGCGCCCGGCGCAGCCGGTACCCCCCGCCCTTGCCTGCTTTGGAGGTCGCCAGATCCGCATGGACGAGATCGGCCAGAATCTGCGACGCGAAGGTCGACGGTACGTCCATCTCGGCCACCACCTCGCGGATCTTCCGGTAGCCGCCAGACGGGTAGGCGCGCGCGAGCGCAAGGGCCGCCCGAACCACGTAGTCGCCCCGCTTGGAGAGCGTCAGGTTCACAAGCAGAAGTGTACCCAATGGCTTGACGTATTGGCGATGACTCTCTCCGTTGACTTTCCGCATGGAGAATTACTCCATGTATGGATAGGGCAACGCCGTCGCTCGAGGCGGACCGGCGTTGATCGCCACGCTGATTGACCACCAGCAGGGCAACTGGCGACACGGAACATGGACGAGCAGGAGGGCCGACGGCACTTCTCGAGGACCTCGATCATGCAAGTGGGGCCGACGACCACATTCCGGCATCCATCCACCTGCGACTACCATCGGCAACCGGGCTCGTGAACACTTCAACCCGAGCGACCTTCCATCGGGCCGGGACGTGGCCCGGCACCCAAAAGTGGCGCGCATCCTGGCCAACCGGTGCATGCAATTCTTCCTCATCCTCCCTAACCAGCTCGTCTGTTGGGCGGTGATCCTGCTCGGCCTGCTCGGTTCGGTCGTCCGGGGTTGAACTTCGGCACGGCGATCACCTGGTACGTCTGGTTCTGCCTGGTCTTCGTGATGGTGGTCGTCGTGGGGAGAGCATGGCGCTCGATGTGCCCGTTCAGCAGCTTCGGCGAGCGGATCCAACGACCCGCCGCCCGCCGCCGTCCGGTCGGGCGGACGGCACTGGATCGAGAAGTGGTAATCGAGGCGGCCGAGCTTCCCGAGGTGGATCGACTGTGGGTGGCCGGCGAGCAGCGGGGAGCCGCTCCGGGTGGTGGTCGCCTACGAGAGCCGCAGCCGGCATACCGCCGAAGCCGCGAACCGAATCGCCGACGCCTTCTAGACCTATCGGGCGCAGGTGGGAATGGTACCGCTCGGTTCCGCTCGGTTCGCTGGCACCCGAACGGCTGGTGGCAACGGACCTCCTCGTCATCGGGACATGGGTCGAGGGTCTGGTGCTCGTCGCCGGGTGCAGCCGGTCGTTCCGTTCCGTCGGCCCTGCGCGGTAACACCCGCCTCCACAGGCTTCCCGGACGCGGGCGTTCGAGGCTCGAGGGGGCTCTGGTGTCGGGACAGCCGAGTGGGTGGCGGCCGGAAGCCTAGGACACGACCGGGGCAGCACCAGTCACCATCATGGCGACGGCCTGTGCCAGCGCCATGATGGTGACCTGCGGGTCCACCTCGGGACAGGAAGGGACATTCCCCCGTCAACAGCCCTCGCGACCGGCGGTCGACAGGACCGTTCTCTCGACGTCGCGGGAACCGACGGGAGCAGTGCGGTCCCTGGTGCCCCTCGCCGACAGATAGGCAACCGCGACAACGACAGCCCACAGTGCCGAGGCCAAGGCGAGATGCACATCCGCAAGAGCCGCTGGCGCACCGAGCAACGCGTCGAATGCGCCGACAGTGACCTGCGCTGCAAGCAGCGCCAGGCCGCTCAACGCCAGTAGGCGCTGCGCGTGGAGGGCACTTCCCTTGCGGAGGAGTGTAATGAGGTAGACGACAACGAGCGTCCCGCCGATCAGGACCATCGAACGATGGACGAGTTGGAGCGCGACGAGTCCCCCGGATGCCCGACTTCCGAAGCACGCTGGCCATGACCCACACGCCGATTGCGCGCCCCCGTCGACCACGAGCGAACCGGAAATGAGCACGAAGAACAACCCGGCGACGGTAACCCAGGCGAGGCGGTCCGGTTGGTGAGGCAGCGGCCACGACTGCTCGGGCCCGATGAAGGACGCGACCGCGGTCATCGTCACGATCCCGAGGAACAACAGCCCGACCGCGAGGTGCAGTGCGACAGTGACCGGTGCGTTGTCGGTAAGCACCGTGATAGCACCGAGCACGATCTGCACCACGATCGCCCCCACTGACACCAGCGCCAGTCCCCGCACATGCCGAGCCTTCGGGCCGGTCCGCCAGGCGAGCGCGGCGAGCGCGAGGATCAAGATGGTCACGAGCGACGCGAGATATCGGTGGGACTGCTCAATCAGCGGATGCAATTGGGCGATCGGACCGACCTGTCCGGCGCACAGCGGCCAACCCGGGCAGCCCATCCCGGAGTTGGTCACACGGACGGTACTCCCGAGCACGACAAGGCCGTAGGCCGCGACCACCGTTGCCAACGAAAGCACCCGGATCCAGTGAACACTTGCATCCTGCCGACGAGAACCTCGGCTCCGACCATCTCTTCTTGTACCCGGGCCATTCATAGAGCGCTAAACTACACGTTTACAAGAATGAAATTGAAATGGAAGCTGCCGGAGCCGAGGTCTCGCGTCGTGCGCCAGCCGCTCGCCAGAAAAGAGATGGGAGTTCGATTTGGCGCGTCCGATCGTCGATGCGGAAATGCGGCCTGTGCCTGATGGAGCACAGACCGATGGAGCGCAGGGGCAGACGCGAGCCAATCCACTTGGAGGGGCTCTCCGCCCGGATTTCTCCCGAGCTCCGATGACGCTCGCATGGGAAGTCACCCGTGCTTGCCCACTGCGGTGCGTTCACTGCCGCGCCGACGCACAGCACCACCGCGATACTCGAGAGTTGTCCACAGAGGAAGGTGCCACGCTGGTGGACGAGGCCGCCGCGATGGGCACCCGGGTCTTTGTTCTCACCGGCGGCGACCCACTCGCCCGGCCCGACATCTTCGATCTCGTCGCCCACGTCGCGAGCACGGGGATGTACGTGGGCTTCTCCCCATCGGTGACGGGACGGCTGCGGTCCGGAGCGCTCGAACGGGCAGTCGCGGCCGGCACGGGGACCATCCACCTCAGCCTGGATGGTGCGACGCCTGCCACTCACGACGCATTCCGCGGGGTCGAAGGGCACTTCGAGCGGACCTGGCGAGCGATCGACGCGGTCTGCGCACTCGGAGCCCGGTTGCAGATCGCCACCACAGTCTCGAGACGGAACATCACGGAACTCTCCGCTATCGCCCGGCTACTCGACGGGCGGGTGGCCAGCTGGACCCTCTTCTTCCTCGTCACGACCGGTCGTGCGCAAGCAGCAGACATGCTCACGGCTGACCAAGAAGAGCTCGCGCTCCACTGGCTCGCCTCCGGTGAGTTCTCCTTCACGGTTCGAACGGTCGAAGCTCCCCAGTACCGCCGGGTGCGAGCCCAGCTCAACCTGCCGGTGGCACCCGGAGTGACCGACGGGAACGGCTTCTGCTTTGTCTCACATGTCGGTGAAGTCCAGCCGTCGGGGTTTCTCCCGCTCACCGTCGGGAACGTACGGGACCGGGCGCTCCGTCACTGGTACCAAGACCACCCCGTGTTCCGGGCGCTCCGAGACCCCGCTCAACGCGGCGGCAAGTGCGGACGGTGCGAATTCCTCGAGATCTGTGGGGGGAGCAGAGCCCGGGCGTGGGCGGCGACCGGTGATCCGCTCGCCGCCGACCCGACATGCGCCTACGAGCCAAGGAGGGATCGTTCGGATCCCGTCATCACCGGTCGCGGAATGCAGACCTCAACGCATAGAAGCCACCAGTCACCATCCTGACCCCTCGCCGTGCATCCCATCGATGCAGCGCGGGTACCAGCGCGGCAACAACGAGTCACACCGGCAACGCGAGTGCGCCCGCCCGATCGACGCCGCAGGCGAACGGACCGGTGAAGACCGGCCATGACGTCAGCGGCCGAGGCGCCCTGTCCGCTACGTCCCGTCCTGGACGCGGGGCCGCTGCGGGACGTTCGGGCCACCCCGTCGCGGCGGCGCCTCGGCCTCGCGAACCCGTCGACGCCGTCCCCACCGCTGTGAGCTGCCCGGCGGGAGGCGTGGCCGGCGTCGCCCTGGCCCGCACGACGTCGCCCAACGACAGCGTTGGCCCGTGCGCCAACCTTCCTGCGGTCGGGCCGGACCACGCCAGGGCAACGGCGTGACCGGGGCGACGATTGCGGTCGTCGGCGGCGGCATCACCGGCCTGGCCGCGGCCTACGAACTCAGCCGGGGGGGGAACGCGCCCGGCGTCGTCCTCCTCGAGGCCGGCGACCGCCTCGGCGGCAAGATCACCACCACCGAGTTCGCCGGCGTCCCCGTCGATTGTGGCCCCGACGCGATCCTGGCCCGCGTGCCGTGGGCGGGCGAGCTCATGCGGGAGCTGGGCCTCGGGCCTCAGATCGTATCGCCCGCCGCCGCCGGGGCCAGCGTGTACGCCCGGGGGAGGCTGAGACCGCTGCCTGAGGGTCTCGTGCGCGGGGTGCCCTCCCAGGTGCTACCGCTACTGCGCTCCGGGATCCTCTCGCCGTCCGGGATCGCCCGGGCTGGCCTCGACCTCGTCCTCCCGCGACACAACCACGGCGGCGACCCCACGATCGCGCAGGTGATCGGCGGGCGCTTCGGCCTCGAGGTGGTCGACCGGTTGGTCGGCCCGCTGCTGTCAGCCATCAACGCGGGCCGGGCAGACAGCCTGAGCCTGAGAGCCACCGCGCCCGACATCGAGGCGCTCGCGTCGGGCAGCCGCAGCCTTCTGCTCGGCCTGCGGGGCCACCGGCGCAAGGTCCCCGAACCGTCGTCGCTCGGGCCGCTGTTCATCTCGCTGCGAGGAGGCCTCGAGCGCCTGGTGGACCGGCTGGTCGAGGAGCTGCGGGCCGCGGGCGTCGAGCTGCGTACCGGCACCCCGGTCACCGAGCTTGGCCGCGACGGCCGTCGCTGGCGCCTCGACCCGCTCGACAGGCCCGTCGACGGCGTGGTCCTCACCGCCCCCGCATTCGTCACCGGACCCCTCCTTGCCGAGGTCAGCCCCGTCGCGTCGCTCGGGCTGGCGGGGGTCGTGTACTCCTCGGTCGCGGTCGCCACCCTGGCCTACAGGGAGGCCGCGCTCCCGCGCCCACTCAGCGGCAGCGGCTTCGTCGTCCCGCGCAGCGAAGGATGGCTGATGACCGCGTGCACGTTCGTGTCATCGAAGTGGCCCGCGCTGCACCCACCCGGCCGGGTAATCATGCGCTGCTCGGCCGGCCGCCACGGCGACAACCGCCCCGCCGCCCTCTCCGACGATGATCTCGTCGACCTTCTCCACGGCGAGCTCAAGCAGGCCGTCGGCGTCACCGAGGCCCCGGTCCAGTGGCGGGTTGACCGGTGGGATCGCTCGTTCCCGCAGTATGGCCCGGGCCACCTGGCCCGGGCCGACCGCATCGACGCCGCGCTGGCGGTGGGTGCGCCCGGCGTGGTCGTGACCGGCGCGTCGATGCGCGGCGTGGGGATCGCCGCCTGCGTGCGCCAGGCCCGGGACGCGGGCCGGAAGGTCTGGCCTGGCGCCCTACCTCACTAGTGGTGCCGCGCAGAAGTCCCTTGAACATGGATCATGCGGCTTTGGTCTTGGCGTCGTAGACCCATTTGAAGGGCGTGGCGGTAGTGCCGTAGTGGTCGATGAACGCCAGCATCTTGTCGACGAGTTGTTGTCGTGACTCGAGCTCCCCTCTGCGCAACCGTTTGCGGGTCAGGATCGAGAAGCACGCTTCGATACCTGATTGAGCCAACTGGCGTGAACCGGTGTGTGGTGGACGACGAACCGTGGGTGGTCATCCAGCCAGGCTTTGGTGGCTTTGGTGGTGTGAGAACTACCGTTGTCCATCACGACGTGGATGGCGAGGTCAGAGTTGATGCTCATCTCGATCTCTTCAAGGAACGCGGTGAAGGTGACCGAGTTGTTGCGCTCGATGCCGGTCGCCATCACCTTGCCAATTGCAACGTCCAAGGCGGCGATCAGTGAAGCAGCGCCGTGACGGACGTACTCGGACTCCCGCCGTGCTGGTCGACCGGATCGGAGCACCAGGGTCGGGCATTGGATGCTCTTCCACTCGTCCCAATAGGAACGAGAGACTGCCTGTCGAAGGGTCTCTACCATCACGGGAACATCGAAGGACGGCCGCAGCCCACGATCGTCTGGGACGAGTCCGTCAGCCCAAGCCTCAGCAGTTAGTGACGGTCCGCCGAAGTAGGCGATTGCAGCGTTCCGATCTGGAAAAGGAACTGGCCAGCGAAGCAACGATCGGCCTAGCTCGTTGGCAGCTTGCTCAGCGGCCTCCGTTGAGCCTGCCGCGCCTGGACCAGCGTCGGCCAGGATGAGCGCTTCGACTAGATCTGGCCGCTGGGCGGCAAGGAGCAAGGCTGTCTGACCACCAAGGGACTGACCAACCAGGATGACCGGAGGCTGGGCTAGCTGCTCGATCGGGAAGGAGGCATCTGCGACGTACGCCGAACGGACACGTCTGCGGGATACCGCTCGCTTCGACCGTGACCTCGGGCATCAAAGGCAATGACCCGATACTCGTCAGTCAGCCAACTCGCCGTGTCTTTCCACTCGCCAGCGTGACCGGCGAGTCCATGAAGCAGTACGACCTCCTGTCCGGATCCTCCGAAATCGAGAGTCGCAAGTCGAACATCACCACGTTGCCGGGTCAGCCATGAAGGCACCCGTCATTCCTATCACCGTGATTCGGCCAGAAGCAGAGGGACATAACCGCTGCCCACCCGGCAGCGATATGGGGCAGGCCGAGCAGATGTGGGCAGAATGTGCGGATGGAGGAGATCACAACACGACCGATGACCTCGACGGAGTTCGACTCACTCCGAGACCGGCTTGTCCGAGAGTATGCGGCGGACCATGTAGCGGCTGGGACCTGGACCCCGGAGATGGCCGCGGCTCGGGCCGCAGAGGAGACGGACCGCCTGCTTCCGCAGGGGGTCAACACTCCTGGAGTCCGGATTCTGATGGCGGAGACTCCAGACGGCGATGCCGTCGGGTTCCTGTGGCTCGCTCTCGAAAGGCAGCCAGGAGCGGGTGGTGGGGCGTGGATCTATGACATCGAAATCCTCCCAGAATACCGTGGACGAGGGTTCGGACGAGCCCTATTGGCTGCGGCAGAAGCGGAGGCGGCAGCTCATGGGGTGAACTCAGTCGGCCTCAACGTATTTGGTTCGAACTTGATCGCCCGAAATCTCTACGAATCGGCCGGTTACAGCGTCTCGGCAATGCAGCTCAAAAAGGAGCTGCGTTAGACATCGAGGTGTCCCACCCACCCGGCGGTACGAGATGCCCTTCCCGGTCCGCCAAGTCCGAGGCGACTGACCCGTGCTCAAGCTTCTGGCTGATGTTCGGACGGTCGGACACCCACATTTGTGCTGACAACTAGCCGACGCCGCTCCTCCGACTCACTCCGATCAGCAGCGTGGACATCGGATTGAACATCCTTGATGGTCGGGTTGGGCTTGTCTTCCAATCCAAGGAGCTCCGCTTCGTCCAGACCGTACTTCGCGATCAGAAGGGCGTCGAGCTTCGTCTGCATGGCCCGGCTCTCACGATTCTGAGTGGACTGAATGATGAACACCATCACGAATGTGATCAGTGTCGTGATCGAAGTGACCACCATCTCGTAGTGGGAGTTGAAGAAGCCGCCGGGGACGATGAGCAATCCAATCGCCCACAGCGCGACCAGTGTCAGTGCAACGCAGATCGCGGTGAACGATCCAAGGAACGTCGTCACATTGGAGACTGCGTGACTCACCTGGTGATGAATTCTTCGCCGGTCGACAGACAAGAGCCCCTCCTGGAGTTCGTACTTCGCGAGAACAGGAGTGAGAGCCATGCCCTAGCACCCTGCTCCCTTGAGGGTCCAGGGTGCCCAGCCCGGAGCTCCGGTGGCGGGACCTTCGCTCGACGGACCAAGCAATGCCAGCCTACCCGCTAGTGGGTTCTGACCGATCGGACAGTGCCATGCGGCCATTCGCTGACAGCGCTCGAAGATCGCGCAACGTGTCCCATCCACCCGGCATGAGTCAGGACTGACAGCTACGTCGTCATCATCCGGGAGGGGTGAAAGTGCCAAGAGGGATATGTGGCGAATTGCAGGCTGTGGCGATTTGGCTGTCGGCAATCTGGATTGCTGTTTCGCTGTGCTGGTCCAGGGCGTTCAGCAATGCGGCTGCACCATGGTTAAGGGACGGGTAGCCCGAGTCCTCCCCGTCCTTGATTGTCTGCGTGTTGACAGCGAGCGCCGAGTCAGGTGGCGGTGTGGCGACTACGGAACTGCACAAGCCCTTAGCCGCAGCCGAGGGCCCGGAGGAACATCCAGCAGTTCCGATTCCGAGTGCGCCGACCAGGACGACCCCTCTGAGGACGCTTCCACGCCATCCGGTCGTTCTCACCGTCACATCGTCGCATACCCGCCACACGCCAAGTTTGAGTGGGATGTGCTCCGAAGCTAACCCCATCGCGGCAATGAGGCCTGAAACTTCAGGGGAATACAGGGAGGAGCCACGACTCGCTGTTGGTTTGGCTGCATGGCCACCCGTACGGGATCCGGGTCAAACCGGGCAACTCAGGGAGAAGGGCCGCTGTCACCGGCTTGCCGCATTGAAGCGAACAACCTGTTTGGTTTCGTTGGTCTGGCAACAATCGACCGTATGCTGACCGGCCATGATCCCCGCGCGTCCACTCCAGCGGGGACCAATGGGCAATCATCGATGCCGCTCCATCATCACCGCATGCACTCTTCTCGTGACAGGTGTCCTGCTCGGAACTTCGCTGGCCGGTTGTTCCCAAGGCTCATCGTCTTCGAATACCTCTCTTCCCGAAGTCACCGGACCGACTACCACGACGACGGCAGTTCCCACCACCACCACCACCACCACGACGGTCGAACCGCCGCAACCGGGCTGGGCCCCGGTCAGCATGGTGGGGGGCAAGATCGCCATCGACCAGCAATCGTTCACCGGGCCGGCGGGGGGTCAGGTCACCGTGTTCCGGTTCCGGGCCGGTCGGGTCACGTTCCGGCTCCACGACGGGAGCTCGGACCCGCCCGCCGGGAGCGC